>NZ_JBMKHS010000018.1:0-87663 GCF_049238105.1 Enterobacter cloacae complex sp. IR5418
AAGATGCGTGATCTGATCCTTCAACTCAGCAAAAGTTCGATTTATTCAACAAAGTCGAAAGGAGGCTATCACCGGGCTTTTTTTTTATCGATGGAAATAACGTTTATAAATAAACAAGTTTATTCTTTCGTCGCAGCGGCCTTAAGGGATAATGCTGAGTCCAATTATTTCCCTGGAGTGTTTCGATGAAGAGCCTACCGTTCTTTTTCGCTGTATTAACCCTCAGCACATTAACAGCCTGTAGCTCTCCCCCACCAGACAACGTTGAAAAGATTAATCATCTGCAAATTCCGCTGGTATTGCCTGGCGAAAAACCACCGCAGGCACAGATATCACATATTGCCTCTCTCTATCAGGAAAATAAACAGCAGATTGATAATTTAACGCGCAGCGTTAAATCACAGTATCTTCAGGACACCTCCGCAAACGAAATTTTTATTGCGGACAGCGCTGTTCAACGCGTCTATGCCTCGCTGACCAAACTGGAACAGTTAGATATGGTTAATCAGCAATACCTGAAAGATAATAATGTTACGGGCCTGCAAAATATTCATATTATTCTTGAACCGTTATTCGCCAGCTGAAAACAAAAAACCCGGCAACATCGCAGCCGGGTTTTTATTAAGGGACAAAGCACGGGCATCAGTCGTACTGACCAAAGCGATAGCTAAGCCCTGCGGTGACGGAACTCAGGTCGCTGCTCACACCGATCTGGTTAGCATTGCCCACGTTGCTTACCCACTGATACTCCAGGCGACCCGCCCAGTTTTTATTGAAGGCGTATTCAGTACCCACGGCGGCAAGCGGGCGCACACCCGTTTCAAAGCGATTGTGACCACTTACATCGGATTCAGCGCGATAGCCCATTGCGCCAGCCCGGCCATAGATATCCCAGTCATTGGTCAGGGCGTAGCTGGCCTTCAGCGACATTTGCAGACCCTGAGTCTTCATTTGCGCCCCTGCGCCATGCTGACCTTTGATCTGCATATTACCTAAATAATCATAACCGCCTTCTACCGCAAGCCAGGGGGTGATCTGGTAACCCGTATACACACCCCCGCCGACATTATCATGATCAAAGTCGAAGTGGTCGGAATGGGTGTTCTCAAACGCTTTCGACCCCATATTGGTATCAAAATAGTGAGACCAGCCGAATTTCGCTCCGCCATACCAGGTGCCCGCATCTGCGGCTGCAAACGCTGAGGTGGCGGTAAACGCGTTAACCATAATCAAAGCGATAACTGTCTTTTTCATAAATATACCGTTTACTTGATAAAGATAAAACTTAGAAAGCAAACGATATAGAAAATTAACGTCGTCGTTAATTCCATTTCTGTTTAATTTTAAACTTTCCCTAGAATGATTCAGGTAAATGTCTGACTTCAAGCAGATATCCACCACGCTTAAAGGTAATATATTCCCCCTGCTTAAGGGCGGATAATACATTGAGTATACTGCTGCGAGAGAGCAGCGTACGATCCTGAATATATTCCAGAATCGTGGTACGCAAACGCGTCTCCTCCGGGAGTAAAATCATTTCCTGAAGGTGATTACGAATAACGGAATAGGTACGCTGTTGAAGTACCTGCGCATCACGGAATACCAGATAGGCGGTGTGATAGGAAAGCAGCGCGGCGACATCCTCCCAGACGCCCTCGGCACGAAATAACGCTGCCGCCTTGTCCGCATCGAGACGTAAAATAGTAGACTCCCTTTCCGCACGAAGAAAATGCCCCTGCGTAGGCTGGATCATCTCTGCAATACCAAACAAATGCGGCTCGTAAACGGTCACGACCACCAGTCCATCCGAGGCCCGCAGGAGGGACAGCTCTCCCTCCAGAAAGAGGTACATCTGCTGTTTCCCTTTGCGTAACCAGGTGAGTCGCTTACGCGGGACAACTTGCACTTTCTCCGCTATCGGCTCAAGGATAGCGGTTAATCTTTCGATGGATTTTTCGGGTCGAACAGGCGGTAAAATATGCATGGCACAACCTTCTGACAATGAATATCAGCCATTATAGACCATATATTTTAAGCGGTTAGCCAATCAAAACTGATAGCTGTAGTTGACGCTGGCAAACCAAAGATAAGGATGATCGTAACTTCCGGCAAACACCGCGGGTGATTTCACATGCGACGACTGCATATGCAGATACGATACGGCAAAACCAATATTGCTGGCCGGGGTGATCTGATACTGGGCTCCCGTGCCAAATCGCCACTCGTCGCCGGTGGGTAAGGTTAAGGCCACATCACTCTGGCTTTCATACGGCGAGCTGTCGAACGCCACACCGGCATTCAGTCGCCACTGAGGTGTTGGACGATACTGTACGCCCACCGCGCCGTGCCAGGTGTCCTTCAGGCGGCTGACATTGTTCAGTTGCTGATCTCCGACGACGATTTGCGGCGCACCGAACTGACTCCAGTCCTGCCAGCCGAGATCGCCCATCACCGACCACCGCGGGTTAATATCATGCACAAGACTGAGCATGATTTGCTGCGGCGCGCTGATTTGTGCCGACACCGGCAGGTCGTAGGTGCCATGCTGCACGCGCACTTTGCCGTTAATAGTGTAGCGATAGTTCGTCTCGCTGTTCCATGTAATACCGGCTCGCGTCTGGTCGGTCAGTTGCATGAGTAACCCAAGCCGATAGCTCATGGCCCAGTCCTCATCGTGCCGCCGGTAGTCGTTATCATTAACGTTGCGGGTCAGCGAGAAATAACCGTAATTAACGTTGGCGGACGCCCCTATTGAGAGGCGGTCGTTGAGCTTATAAGCCAGTGACGGACTGAGCGTCATTGCGACCAGAGTGCTCTTTTTAATCAGCCTGTCCCCTGCCCAGCTACCGTAATCGATCCCCAGACCGTAATTACCGTAAAGCCCCACGCCTGCATACAGATCATCGTTTATTTTCTGACTATAAAAGGCGCTGGCATTCGGGATGGTTTTCATCACGTCGCCGGGGCTTTGATGGGCATCGTTATCCAGCTGGTTGTCGATGGAGCCATCCATTACCTGTAACCCACCGGTGATCATATGATCCGGTAAGCGCGTCATGCCAGCAGGGTTGGTCATGATTGTAGAGGCATCCTGCGCACGAGCCGCCTGCCCTGCTCCGGCAAGCGCGGTGTCTTCGGTGCCAGCTTCATAAAAATAGAGTGCGCTGGCATGGGCACTGGAGGCGGCTAATACGCCAGCGCACAGGAGGTATCGTGTTTTCATCTGCGATCCGGGAAATAAAAAATTTGCCGACAGATATAACAGGAGAAAATGTAGGGGTAAAAAGGAAGAGGGTTTAATTTTAAATTATGCGCGGATCAGCCCCTCTGACTATTTTGGCAAATCAGCATGGATGGCAAGCGTTACTCCTCACAGGGATCCCCCTTGTCCTCTCGCATGGATTCAATAAACTCCCGTTGCTCCTGTGTGAGTTCAAGCTCATCCAGCAAGCGATCTAACTCTTCTTCAGGTGATTCCTTTTGATTTTTTCTTTTCCCGGTAGCCATACTCACCCTTGAGTTATTAGGATTAATCTCAGGGTATCCAGGGTACAGGAAATGTGCAACCTAGCGTGTTACACCATGGGTTATTGGTTGTTTAGCAGAGGAAGGTAAATGACAACGTTTGTTGAATAATATCTTGAATAACATGCTGAATCACAGCAACACCACCGACACCAGATACGGACTGGATTTAGACCAGTAAGTCGTTAGCCGTGCGATCGATGAGATGGATTTATAAACAGAGTTACGAGACAAGAGAACCTTTTACACGACTACAATCTCTCGTTTTCTGAAACAGACAGATCCATTCTCAACGATGTCTTACATCGGATATGATCAGGATGTGCAGGACGATTTATCAAAAGAGTTTTCTTTAGGATCACTTAACTCAAATGCACCCCATAGTTACATTTTGGTTTTGTTGCGTTTGCTCATTTACTCATCTGCATCAAAAACCTACACTTTCCGCATGGACTTATAAGCAAAATAAGGAAAAGGACGAATGGCCATTGGTCATTTTTTATTCAGAGGTGATAAGACAGCTTGCGGTGGTAGGATTATTGAAGGATGCCCCGACCATCATTTTTTCAATAAAGATATGGCATGTGAAAGCCATAAAGTAACCTGTGGCAAACATCCCGGGTATTATCGCATCTACGGCGGTCTTGATAGTGATACCCTACATGGTAAAAGAGTAGCCGGTACACTGCACAGCCGTAGTTCCTGTCCCTGCAATTCACGTTTTATTCCTTCCATTGATGACACTTACGAATTTTCTACAGAGGCAGAGAAAGCCGACACAGCCCAATCTCACGTTGTTAAATTTCCCATTCTCCCCGGCCCGATAGACGATCCCGAAAATGATAGCTTCGCTGACACCTGTAAGCCAGAAGATAACCTGCTATTGAACGGGGTTTACCTCTGGACTGAAATCACAGACGCAGGACATGCTTTCGTTTCCGTACATCAAGACAATTCGATTTATCTCTATACCTATGGTCGCTACGGCAGAACAGGCCCCGGGAATTTAACTGGAGATGGAATTTTAAACTTTCTGCAAGATGAAGACGCGAGGGTTTACTACAGAGCAGAGCTGTACCGAATGGGCGCAAGAGCGTTTAGAATAGATGATGCTGATCCAACGAAAACGAGGCAATTCTTTGAAGATCTTTGGAACAAGGGTGAAACAGCGATTCGCACATTGGAAATGAAAGAAACAACCCAACGCAGAGGCCGCACAATTGATGAGTACGACGTAACAGGAAACAACTGTACCACTCACTCTGTTGAAGGGATTAAGTTTGCTGGTTCAACGGTATTCGAGCACAACTACACATTGACTACGACGCAGATTCCTATCGAATCCGAAGAAGATTTCACAATCCCTGTCTCATTGCAGCGTTATCTTGAGTCAAAAAATTCTGACTTCTCATCAATGACAGTTGTTGAAATGACAGGCGAGTTTAAAAAAATGTATCCCAACAAGGACAATTTATCGCGATACCAAGGGCCGCCAAAGGGTAATGTTCAGCACATTGCAGTCGAAGCAGCTGCTACTGGCGATTCATTATCGCAGTATTCCAGCGGTACTTTTGGCGGTGTATTAGGTGGATCTTATGACGTTGACGAATAGGACTAAAACCATTCTCCGTTGGGGAGGGATTTGTATTGTCAGCCTGGGTTACTTTCTCGGACTGTTTGCAGCCTCGCAAGCATTCGAGATTTTCTCACAAAATCAGACACTTACCTCAAACACTGTTACATTAAAAGAGTATTACCAAGCTGTTGATTCGCTTGCTCAGGCTACAAACGGTGTTTTTGATGCGGCAATTTACGGTTTCGCAGTCTGCGTCCCTCTGATCCTGCTTATCTTCAAAAAAGTAAGATGAAGCCAAAGGCTGGAGATATTCAGCCTTTCCCCTTTTCCCCAATTTCAGATAATAGAAGCCATAAAGCCTGGTTGGTGATACAGCAACAAACGGAGCGTAGCGACTCCAACAGACTGTCAGAGTGATCACAACGCTGAGTTATACTGTCATCTCACCATGTAACTTAGCGTGACAGTTACCAAGGGCGGATCACAATGGTAGAACCCATAGGCGACTAAAATAGGTAACGATTTAAGTTGCTGATAGAAAAGGCTTTTAAGGCTTATCCACAAGAGAAGAAACTGGAGCGGGCGAAGGGAATCGAACCCTCGTATAGAGCTTGGGAAGCTCTCGTTCTACCATTGAACTACGCCCGCTTTGAGGTGCGTAAGGCATTATAGACCTTACGCCTCTTCATACAAGCCTTTACCCCACTAAGTGGCGATTAAATAATCACTTAGCACTTTGGTTTACTGCCCTGCACCGGAAGATAGCGCTGCGGATCGATGGCCGTGGCCTTATAGCGGATCTGGAAATGCAGCTTCACCGTATCCGTCCCGGTACTGCCCATGGTCGCAATCTTCTGCCCCGCCTTCACGTTCTGGCCGTTATTGACCAGCATCGTGTCGTTATGCGCATACGCCGTAATGTAATCCTCACCATGCTTAATCATGATCAGGTTACCGTATCCACGTAGCTGGTTACCGACATAGACCACCTTCCCGGCTCCGGAAGCGTAAACCGGTGTGCCGCGCGCGGCAGCGATATCAATACCTTTGTTTCCGCCTTCCGAGAGCGAGTACGGCGCCACCACTTTTCCGCTTGCAGGCCAGATCCAGCAGCGCTGACCGACCGGCGGCCAGGATGATTTAGGCACCTGATAGGATGGCGTGACTTTGGCTGTTTTACGCGTGGAGGACTTTTTCCCTGAGGAGGAACCGCCGTTAACCTTGAGCTTCTGTCCAACCTCAATGGTATACGGTGGAGAGATATTATTCAGGCGCGCCAGCTCCTTCACGCTGGTTCCGGTTGCGCGGGATATGCGGTAGAGCGTGTCCCCGCGCTTAACGGTATAGACTGCACCAGAATAACTGCCCATATCCGAAGATTTACTCCCCGAGCATCCCGCTATAAGTAGCGTCAGCGTCAGGCAGAAAACGGCAATGATCGGGTTTCTCGTCAGGCTTCCTGCAAACAAAACAGCTCCTCGGTCAGCGTGAATGGCGCACTATGATAGCAGCCCAAACTCATGCGGGTCATGCCCTTTTCCGCTCTGTGGGCCAAACCGTTCGGATAAGAATGCAGTATAATAATTCCGCTGATGGTGCTGAACCATTAAGCATTTTGGCACTGGAGCATCAATGAGTATTCAAGAACACGTTATTTTGGTAAATGACCAGGGAAAGGTGATTGGCACTCAGGAGAAGTACGCCGCGCACACGTCACACACCCCGCTACACCTGGCTTTCTCTTCATGGCTGTTTAACGCTCACGGAGAATGTCTGATCACCCGGCGCGCCTTAAGTAAAAAAGCCTGGCCCGGCGTATGGACGAACTCCGTTTGCGGACATCCACAGGCCGACGAAGCGACAGAGCAGGCGATTATCCGCCGCTGCCGCTTTGAAGTCGGCGCCGAAATCACGGACATCACCCCCATTGCCCCGGAGTTCCGCTATCGTGAAGCCGACCCGTCAGGGATCGTTGAAAACGAAATTTGCCCGGTATATGCCGCCCGCGTAACAAATACCCTCGCAATCAATAGCGAAGAAGTGATGGAGTATCAGTGGGTGAAGCTGGACGCGCTATTTCGCGCGCTGGACGCTACGCCGTGGGCTTTCAGTCCGTGGATGGTGCAGGAAGCGAACGCCGCGCGCGAAAAACTCAGCGCCTTCGCGGCGCAATAAAAAAGCCCCGGCGATAAACGCACGGGGCTTTTTTTACGTCTTAACGGCTTATTTCACCGGACGCATCGCCGGGAACAGGATCACGTCGCGGATGGTGTGGCTGTTGGTGAACAGCATTACCATACGGTCGATACCAATACCCAGGCCAGCCGTCGGCGGCAGACCGTGCTCCAGCGCGGTCACGTAGTCTTCGTCGAAGAACATCGCTTCGTCGTCGCCTGCCGCTTTCGCGTTAACCTGATCCTGGAAGCGCTGCGCCTGATCTTCTGCATCGTTCAGCTCGCTAAAGCCGTTACCGATTTCGCGGCCACCGATGAAGAATTCGAAGCGGTCAGTGATTTCCGGGTTCTCGTCATTACGACGCGCCAGCGGAGACACTTCCGCCGGGTATTCGGTGATGAAGGTCGGCTGAATCAGATGCGCTTCGGCCACTTCTTCGAAGATCTCGGTCACGATACGGCCCAGACCCCAGCTCTTCTCAACCTTGATACCGATGCTTTCCGCGATCGCTTTCGCAGAGTCGAAGTTATCCAGGTCAGCCATTTCGGTTTCCGGACGGTATTTCTTGATCGCTTCGCGCATGGTCAGTTTTTCGAACGGCTTGCCGAAGTCGAACACTTCTTCACCGTAAGGCACTTCGGTGGTGCCCAGAATGTCCTGCGCCAGGGTGCGGAACAGGGATTCGGTCAGCTCGATCAGATCTTTGTAATCCGCATACGCCATATAGAGTTCCATCATGGTGAACTCTGGGTTATGACGTACGGAGATACCTTCGTTACGGAAGTTACGGTTGATTTCAAACACGCGGTCGAAACCACCGACCACCAGACGCTTCAGGTACAGTTCCGGCGCGATACGCAGGTACATGTCGAGATCCAGAGCGTTGTGATGGGTGATGAACGGACGGGCAGAGGCACCGCCTGGGATCACCTGCATCATCGGGGTTTCCACTTCCATAAAGTCGCGGTTAACCATGAACTGGCGAATACCGGCCATGATCTGAGAGCGAATTTTGAAGGTCTTACGGGATTCATCGTTAGAGATAAGATCCAGGTAGCGCTGACGATAGCGCGCTTCCTGATCCTGCAAACCGTGGAACTTGTCCGGCAGCGGGCGCAGGGCTTTGGTCAGCAGACGCAGCTCGGTGCAGTGGATAGACAGTTCACCGGTTTTGGTTTTGAACAGCTTACCTTTTGCGCCCAGGATATCGCCCAGGTCCCATTTCTTGAACTGCTCGTTGTAGATGCCTTCCGGCAGGTCGTCACGAGAGACGTACAGCTGAATGCGGCCGCCCACGTCCTGTAAGGTCACGAAGGACGCTTTACCCATGATACGACGGGTCATCATGCGGCCCGCAACGGACACTTCAACGTTCAGCGCTTCCAGCTCTTCGTTCTCTTTACCGTCGAAGTCTGCGTGCAGTTGGTCTGAGGTGTGGTCACGACGAAAATCGTTCGGGAACGGCACGCCCTGCTCGCGCAGCGCTGCCAGCTTCTCGCGGCGGGTTTTCAGTTCGTTGTTAAGATCGACTACCGCGTCAGCGCCCTGTGCTTGTTGTTCAGACATGTTGGTTCCTCATAACCCTGCTTTCAAACTTGCTTCGATAAATTGGTCCAGGCTGCCGTCCAGCACCGCCTGCGTGTTACGGGTTTCAACCCCGGTACGCAGGTCTTTGATGCGGGAGTCATCAAGGACGTAAGAACGGATCTGGCTGCCCCAGCCGATGTCGGACTTGTTGTCTTCCATCGCCTGCTTCTCAGCATTTTTCTTCTGCATCTCCAGCTCATAAAGCTTCGCTTTCATCTGCTTCATGGCCTGGTCTTTGTTCTTATGCTGGGAACGGTCGTTCTGGCACTGTGTTACCAGCCCGGTTGGAATGTGGGTAATACGCACCGCGGATTCCGTACGGTTAACGTGCTGACCACCCGCGCCGGATGCGCGGTAAACGTCGATACGCAGGTCCGCCGGGTTGATGTCGATATCAATATCTTCATCCACTTCCGGGTAGACAAACGCGGAGCTGAAGGAGGTGTGACGACGACCGCCGGAGTCAAACGGGCTTTTACGCACCAGGCGGTGAACGCCGGTTTCAGTACGCAGCCAGCCGTAAGCATAATCACCAATAATCTTGATGGTGACGGATTTGATCCCCGCCACTTCACCCTCGGATTCTTCGATAATCTCGGTTTTGAAACCGCGCGCTTCCGCCCAGCGCAGGTACATGCGCATCAGCATGCTGGCCCAGTCCTGCGCTTCGGTACCGCCAGAACCTGCCTGAATATCGAGATAGCAGTCAGCGCTATCGTATTCGCCGGAGAACATGCGACGGAATTCCAGCTGCGCCAGCTTCTCTTCCAGCACGTCGAGTTCTGCCACGGCTTCGTTAAAGGTTTCTTCGTCGTCGGCTTCGACAGCCAGCTCCAGCAGCCCAGAAACATCTTCCAGACCCTGCGCCATTTGATCCAGCGTATCTACGATGGCTTCGAGGGAGGAACGCTCTTTACCCAGCGCCTGAGCGCGTTCAGGTTCGTTCCAGACGTCCGGCTGTTCCAGCTCGGCGTTTACTTCTTCGAGACGCTCTTTCTTGGCATCGTAGTCAAAGATACCCCCTAAGAACGTCAGAGCGCTCCGTGAGGTCCTGAATGCGGTTTTTTACCGGATTAATTTCAAACATGGTCTGTTTTCTTTTATGAGCTTGTCAAAATGCGGTGATAAGAGCGGGATTGTACCGAATCCACGCCCTTTTTTATAGAGATTACTGACGCTAAATTGGCCAGATATTGTCGATGATGATCTGAAGGGAGCGGTTACCGCGGAACTCGTTAATATCCAGCTTGTAGGCCAATTCAACCTCGCGCACGCCGTTGTCCGGCCAGATGGAGGTATCAACGTTAAAGGCGATGCCGTCGAGCAGCGGCCCGCCGCCGACCGGTTCCACCATCACTTTAAGATGGCGCTCGCCCACAATGCGCTGTTGCAACAGGCGAAAACGTCCGTCGAAAAGCGGCTCCGGGAACATCTGCCCCCAGGGGCCAGCATCGCGCAGCATCTGCGCCACGTCCATGGTCATTTCAGCCGGGGAAAGCTCGCCGTCAGAAACCACTTCTCCCTGCAACAGAGCCGGATCGATCCACTCGGTGACCAGTTGGCCAAACAGACGCTGAAACTCATCGAACTTCGCCTCTTCCAGCGACAGGCCCGCCGCCATCGCGTGGCCGCCGAACTTAATCATCAGATTCGGATGAAGCGTGTCGAGACGCTCCAGCGCATCGCGCATATGCAGCCCCTGAATGGAACGACCGGAGCCTTTCAGCGTGCCGTCTCCGGCGGGCGCAAAGGCAATGACCGGACGGTGGAAACGCTCTTTAATGCGCGACGCCAGAATGCCCACCACGCCCTGATGCCATTCGGGGTGATACATCGCCAGCCCGCCCGGCAGCGTTTCGCCGCTTCGCTCCAGCTTTTCGCACAGGGTCAGCGCTTCGGCCTGCATGCCCTGCTCAATCTCTTTACGGGTCTGGTTGAGTGCGTCCAGCTCACTGGCCAGCACGCGCGCTTCACCGATGTTGTCGCACAGCAGCAGCGCGACGCCAACCGACATATCGTCCAGCCGCCCCGCCGCGTTCAGGCGCGGGCCGAGAGCAAAGCCTAAATCGCTTGCCGCGAGCTTCAGCGGATCGCGGTTGGCGATCTCCAGCAGCGCCTTAATCCCCGGACGGCATTTACCTGCCCGAATGCGGCTTAAGCCCTGCCAGGTGAGGATACGGTTATTGGTATCGAGCGGCACCACGTCCGCCACGGTTCCCAGCGCCACCAGATCGAGATATTCCGCCAGGTTCGGCACGGCAATCCCGCGTGATTCGAACCAGCCCTTATCACGCAGCAACGTGCGCAACGCCAGCATCAGATAAAACGCCACCCCTACTCCGGCCAGCGATTTCGACGGGAAATCGCAGTCGCGCAGATTCGGGTTAATGATGGCTTCGGCGGCAGGCAGGGTTTCTCCGGGCAGGTGGTGATCGGTGACCAGTACCGGGATCCCCAGCGCATGGGCATGATCGACCCCCGCATGAGAAGAGATCCCGTTATCCACGGTCATGATCATCTGTGCGCCACGGGCATGGGCCTGATCGACCACTTCCGGGCTGAGGCCGTAGCCGTCTTCGAACCGGTTCGGCACCAGGTAAGCCACGTTATCGCAGCCCAGCGCACGCAGGCTGAGCACGCTCAGGGCGGTACTGGTTGCGCCGTCGGCATCGAAATCGCCCACCACCACAATGCGCGTCCCTTCACGGAACGCGTCGTAGAGCATTTCAGTCGCTTTTTCGATGCCACTCAACGCTTGCCAGGGCAGCATGCCTTTGACGCTGCGCTCAAGATCGCTTGCCGTACGCACGCCACGGCTGGCATACAGCCGCTTTAACAGTAGCGGAAGCGTGTCTGGTAAATCAGCGGTTTCACCCGCATCGCGGCGGCGCAGTTTTATCGGGGCTTTCACGCGAATTATTTACCACCCATCTGTTTCTGGTGCTCGTCGAGGAACGCTTTCATCTCTTTTGGCCCCTGATAGCCCGGCACCACGTAGCCGTTGCTCAGCACAATGGCTGGCGTACCGCTCACGCCAAACTGTACGCCCAGCGCGTAGTGGTTAGCGATGTCGATATCGCAGGACGCAGGCTTCACGCCTTTGCCGTTCATCGCGTCATCAAAGGCCTTATTACGGTCTTTCGCACACCAGATCGCTTTCATATCCTGCTCAGGCTGGCTCTGCACACCGGCGCGAGGGAAGGCCAGATAACGCACGGTAATGCCCAGCGCGTTGTAGTCTTTCATCTCTTCATGCAGCTTGTGGCAGTAGCCGCAGGTGATGTCGGTGAAGACGGTAATAACGTGTTTTTCCTGCGCCGCTTTGTAAACAATCATCTCTTTTTCGAGCGCGTTCAGGTTTTTCATCAGCAGCTGGTTAGTGACGTTGACCGGCTGCGCGCCGCTCACGTCGTACATGGGTCCCTGAATGATGTGCTTGCCGTCTTCGGTCACGTACAGCACACCGCTGTTGGTTAAAACGGTTTTCATGCCAGCCACCGGCGCTGGCTGGATCTCGCTGCTGGCGACGCCGAGTTTCGTCAGAGACTGTTTAATGGCGTCATCGTCCGCATGGGCAAAACCGGAAACCGAAGCTGCCAGCAGGGTGAGCAGCGCTAAAGACTTTTTCATATATGATCCTGTAACAATTCGTCGGCACTCACGCGCGAGGGTGGTGCTGTTGGTGTAGCTGCCGCAGGCGTTCCGTCGCGACATGGGTGTAAATCTGCGTCGTTGAAAGATCGCTGTGTCCAAGCAGCATCTGGACCACGCGTAAATCAGCGCCGTGGTTTAACAGATGCGTCGCGAAGGCGTGACGCAAAACGTGCGGCGACAGCTTCTCACTGTCAATACCCGCCAGTGTGGCGTAATGTTTAATGCGATGCCAGAACGTTTGTCGCGTCATCTGCTGTGCACGCTGGCTCGGGAACAAGACATCTATAGAGACGCCGTTCAGCAGCCACGGACGCCCGTGTTCGAGATAGGTCTCCAGCCAGTAGACCGCCTCTTCACCCAGCGGCACCAGCCGTTCTTTGTTCCCTTTACCGATGACGCGCACCACGCCCTGACGCAGGCTAATGTCGCTCATCGTCAGGCCAACCAGTTCAGAAACGCGCAAGCCCGTGGCATACAATAGTTCAAGCATGGCTTTATCGCGTAACTCCAGCGGAAGGTCAACTGCGGGCGACTGTAATAATCTCTCAACTTGTGCTTCGCTGAGATCTTTTGGCAACCGCTGAGGCAGTTTTGGCGATGCCAGCAGTGCGCTGGGATCATCCGCGCGGATCTTCTCGCGGTACAGATGCTGGAACAGGCGGCGCATGGCGCTCAGCAGACGCGCGGAGCTGGTAGCTTTGTAGCCCCCTTCCATCCGCTCAGCCAGTAACCCTTGCAGGTCATCGCTTTGCGCGCTTTCGAGCGTCAGCCCCCGGTGCGCCAGCCACTCCACCAGCAGAGTAAGATCCCGACGATAGGCGCTAAGCGTGTTTTCAGCGAGGTTTTTCTCCAGCCACAGCGCGTCGAGAAACTGTTCGATGAGTGCGAGATCCTTTTCCACATCAGCCCCTTTGGTTCTGCAATCTGGCCATTATGCCTGATTGCCATCGGTTTCTGGTACACTACGCGCAAAGTCATAGCAAGAATTGAGATAGTTACGCGATGAATATTGGTCTGTTCTATGGTTCCAGCACCTGCTACACCGAAATGGCGGCGGAGAAAATTCGCGACATCATTGGTCCGGAACTGGTGACGTTGCATAACCTGAAAGATGACGCGGTGGCGCTGATGGAGCAGTACGATGTGCTGATCCTCGGTATCCCGACCTGGGACTTCGGTGAGATACAGGAAGACTGGGAAGCCATCTGGGATCAGCTCGATTCAGTCAATTTTGACGGCAAAATCATTGCGATGTACGGCATGGGCGATCAGCTGGGCTACGGGGAGTGGTTCCTTGACGCACTCGGCATGCTGCATGACAAACTGGCGCCAAAGGGTGCGACGTTTATCGGCTACTGGCCAACAGAAGGCTATGAGTTCACCAGCCAGAAACCGATTATCGCCGACGGTCAGCTGTTTGTCGGGCTCGCGCTGGATGAAACCAACCAGTACGATCTCAGCGACGAGCGCCTGCAAACCTGGTGCGAGCAGATCCTGGGTGAGATGGCCGAGCAGTTCAGCTGATTTACTCCTGCGTCGGCTGTTGCACAATCAACCGGCGCAGATCACGCCACTCTGCGGGATCCATACTGTCTGCGGCCAGCCACAGGTGCTCGCGACGATTGTCCTCAACCCGTCGCAGCCGTAGCATCATCCCCGTGTTAAGCATCCACGGCGTCCCTGTCATCTCCCACTCTTTTCCCTGCCAGCGCAGGCGAGAATCCATCAGCAGCTTAATTTCACCCTGACGGGCGTTGATTCGACGCTGGCTGCGCACGCTGTCAAACACCACAAACGACAGTAATAGCAACCACAGCGGGGTATAGCTAAGTGGCCACGGCACCAGTAACACCAATGCCGCGACCAGACCGTGGAGCAGTAAGGACATCCACTGTGAGCGCCACGAGACGCGAAGATCAGATTGCCACAGGACCACGTTCCTGATTCCGTGTTTGAATTAATTGCACCATCCGTTGCAACTCGGTGTCGGCGGGCTTGCCGTGATTCATCAGCCAGTTGAATAAATCCGGATCGTCAGACTCAAGCAGACGGACAAACAGGCGCTTATCGTCATCGCTTAAGCTGTCGTACTCATACTCGAAGAAAGGCATGATGGAGATATCAAGCTCACGCATGCCGCGACGGCACGCCCAGTGAATACGGGCCTTGTTGTTAATATCCATGTTCTGTTTCCTGCATTACGTTTGGCACAGTCGGTATCCCGTTCGGTATTCATTATTGCTCTCCGGGAACACCTGCTAGTGTAACGTGTTTTTGACCGTTTCTTTACTGGAATATTGCGAACCTCGAGCAGGCTTCCTGAATATTCCTTACAAAGACAGCGGATTACACTATTTTGCGTAGCGCCACGCATAATCGCGTAATGGCACGAATGGCCTGCTGAAAGCGCTTGCATTGAATACAGTCTCTTTTACCATTAGGTATTATCAAAGCGTTAAGCAATTCAGGACATCACTATGGCATTTACACCATTTTCTCCTCGCCAGCCCGCCGCCTCTGCGCGTCTGCCGCTGACGCTGATTACTCTTGATGACTGGGCACTGGCGACACTGACCGGTGCGGACAGCGAAAAATACCTGCAAGGCCAGGTCACGGCGGACGTGGCGCAGTTGACGGAGCACCAGCATCTGCTGGCCGCGCATTGCGATCCAAAAGGCAAAATGTGGAGCAACCTGCGTCTGTTCCGCCGTCAGGACGGATTCGCCTTTATTGAGCGTCGCAGCCTGCGTGACGCCCAGCTTAAAGAGCTGAAAAAATACGCGGTCTTTTCTAAAGTCACCATCGCCCCGGACGATGAACACGTTCTGCTGGGGGTTGCGGGTTTCCAGGCGCGTGCAGCGCTGAAAAATCTGTTTGCCGAGCTACCGGATGCCGAAAAACAGCTGGTCAGCGAGGGTGCCACCTCCATTCTGTGGTTCGAACATCCGGCGGAACGCTTCCTGCTGGTAACCGACGTGGCCACGGCGGAACGCGTCACCGACGCCCTGCGCGGTGAAGCACAGCTCAACAACAGCCAGCAGTGGCTGGCGCTGAACATTGAAGCGGGCCTGCCGGTCATTGACGCGGCAAACAGCGCGCAGTTTATTCCGCAGGCGACAAACATCCAGGCGCTGGGCGGCATCAGCTTTAAGAAAGGCTGCTACACCGGTCAGGAGATGGTGGCGCGGGCGAAATTCCGCGGCGCGAACAAACGCGCCCTGTGGACGCTGGCAGGTCACGCCAGCCGCGTGCCGGAAGCGGGTGAAGATCTTGAGATGAAGATGGGCGAAAACTGGCGCCGTACCGGCACCGTGTTAGCCGCCGTCCAGCTCGATGATGGCCGCCTGCTGGTGCAGGTTGTCATGAATAATGACATGGAGCCCGACAGCGTGTTCCGCGTGCGGGATGATGCAAATACGCTCAGCATTGAGCCGCTGCCGTATTCTCTGGAAGATTGATGCTGTATCGCCCGGTGGCGCTGCGCTTACCGGGCCTACAGATCCCGTAGGTCGGGTAAGGCGAAGCCGCCACCCGACAACAAACTACACTTGCCCAACATACAAATAAATTGCCAGGAAGTGACACACGCTGCCGCCCAGCACAAAGCCGTGCCAGATGGCATGGTTGTACGGGATGCGCTTGCAGACGTAAAAAATCACGCCCAGCGAGTAGACCACACCGCCCACCGCCAGAAGCGTTACGCCGCCTACCGACAGCTTAACGGCTAACTGATATACCACAATCAGCGACAGCCAGCCCATTGTCAGATAGGTAACCAGCGACAGCACTTTAAACCGGTGCGCAATGGTCAGCTTAAACAGGATCCCCAGCAGCGCCAGGCTCCAGATCACAATCATCAGGCCGCGCGACAGCGGTGAGTTGAGTCCCACCAGCAAAAACGGCGTGTAAGTACCTGCAATAAGAAGATAGATAGCGCAGTGGTCAAATTTCTTAAGCCATATCTTCGCCCGTTGATGCGGAATAGCGTGATACAGCGTTGAGGCCAGGAAAAGCAGGATCATACTCCCGCCATACAGGCTGTAGCTGGTTATCGCCATCGCGCTGGCATTAGTATCCACCGCCTGCACCAGCAGTAACACTAAACCGACAATCCCAAACACCAGGCCAATGCCGTGGCTTATACTGTTGGCTACTTCCTCAGCCAGCGAATATCCCTGTGCGATTAATGGTCTGCTCACCATACTTAACTCCGGGAAAACAAAAGATGATTATTCATCGCCAGTCTATGCTAACTGAGAATGATTCCAGTGAACACCTGTTAGCTAAAATAAATCCACATTCAAGATTTATCCTTATAAATCAGATAACTGCAAATACAATCCACCGCACAGGTGTAAATAATTTCATTAACATCTGAGTAATCAAGGAGATAAATCCGTCTCCCGCCCTTCGTCATCATGGTATGATTTATGAATAGTGTCCGACAGCGAGTTTAGCCATTGTGAGTATGTTCAGCCATTCCGCCATTGCCAGCCTCAACAATCTGGAAATGATGGTCTATAACTATGTCATTAAGAACCGCGACAAAGTGATGTACATGACCATCCGCGAGCTGGCGGATGCGGCGGGGGTCTCTACTACCACTATCCTGCGCTTCTGCCGTAAGCTCAACTGCGAAGGCTACTCGGAATTTCGGGTGCGCTTTAAACTCTATCTGGAACAAAACGAGCCGCAGCAGGCGAATTTTGGTGCCAGTGAAATTATCAGCTTCTTCAAAAGCGTAAATAACGAAGAGTTCGATGCGCTATTAGATAAAGCCGTCGATATTATTTTATCTTCTGAACGAATTATTTTTGTCGGTGCGGGCACCTCCGGATCGCTGGCAAAATATGGCGCACGTTTCTTTTCAAATATCGGAAAGTTCAGCAACCATATCGACGACCCTTATTTCCCGGTCACGAATGATATGGCTAAAAATGCGCTGGCCATTGTCCTCTCCGTCTCCGGCGAAACCGAAGAGATCCTGCGCTTCGCCAGTCAGTTCAGCCTGCACCACTGCAAGGTGCTCTCCATCACCAGCCACGAACATTCGCGTCTCGCGAAGCTCGCAGACTTTAACCTCTCCTGGCATGTCCCGCAAACGCGCATTGGCGGCGTATACGATATCACCACGCAAATTCCCGTCATCTATATTCTGGAATCATTAGGCCGGAAACTGGCGAAGAAATTAACAGAATAAAACATCCTGTTTTTTTGATGTGACAAATTACAATTTCCGCAAAATGTTATATCGTGACATTTAATTCCGCTTTGCTAGACTCGAAATCAATAAATCCTGAATTGAGAATAGCAAAGATGAAAAAACTCACCTTACCGAAAGATTTTTTATGGGGCGGCGCGGTGGCGGCGCATCAGGTTGAAGGCGGCTGGAACAAAGGCGGCAAAGGGCCAAGCATCTGCGACGTGCTCACCGGCGGTGCACACGGCGTTCCGCGCGAAATCACGCAGGAAGTGATTGAAGGCAAATATTACCCGAACCACGAAGCCGTCGACTTCTATAGTCATTACAAAGAAGACATCAAGCTGTTTGCCGAGATGGGCTTCAAATGTTTCCGTACCTCCATCGCCTGGACGCGCATCTTCCCGAAAGGCGACGAAACTCAGCCAAACGAAGAGGGGCTGAAGTTTTACGACGACATGTTCGATGAACTGCTGAAGTACAACATCGAGCCGGTGATCACCCTCTCCCACTTCGAAATGCCGCTGCACCTCGTTCAGGAATACGGCGGATGGACCAACCGTAAAGTGGTCGATTTCTTTGTGCGCTTCTCGGAAGTGGTATTTGAGCGCTACAAAAATAAGGTCAAATACTGGATGACCTTCAACGAAATCAACAACCAGCGCAACTGGCGTGCGCCACTGTTCGGCTACTGCTGCTCCGGCGTGGTTTATACCGAGCACGACAACCCGGAAGAGACCATGTACCAGGTGCTGCACCACCAGTTCGTGGCCAGCGCGCTGGCGGTGAAAGCCGCACGCCGCATTAACCCGGAGATGAAAGTCGGCTGCATGCTGGCGATGGTGGCGCTCTATCCGTACTCCTGTAAGCCAGAGGACGTGATGTTCGCTCAGGGATCCATGCGCGAGCGCTACGTCTTTACCGACGTACAGCTGCGCGGCTACTACCCGTCCTACGTGCTGAACGAGTGGGAGCGCCGTGGCTTCTCCATCAAAATGGAAGCAGGCGACGAGCAGATCCTGCGTGAAGGCACCTGCGACTACTTAGGTTTCAGCTACTACATGACCAACGCGGTCAAAGCGGAAGGCGGCACCGGCGACGCCATTTCCGGCTTCGAGGGCAGCGTGCCGAACCCATACGTCAAGGCGTCCGACTGGGGCTGGCAGATTGATCCGGTAGGCCTGCGCTATTCGCTGTGTGAACTGTACGAGCGTTACCAGAAGCCGCTGTTTATCGTGGAAAACGGTTTCGGCGCCTACGACAACGTGGAAGAGGACGGCAGCATCAACGATGACTACCGCATCGACTACCTGCGCGCCCACGTGGAAGAGATGATGAAGGCGGTGACCTGGGACGGCGTGGATCTGATGGGCTACACCCCGTGGGGCTGCATAGACTGCGTCTCCTTCACCACCGGCCAGTACAGCAAGCGCTACGGCTTTATCTACGTCAACAAGCACGACGACGGCACCGGTGACATGTCCCGCTCCCGTAAGAAGAGCTTTGAGTGGTATAAAACCGTCATTGCCAGCAACGGCGAAACGCTGTAATGGCTCGCCCTCTCTGCAAGCGGAGAGGGCAAACCGCTTATCTTCCAGACACTTCTTTACAGCTTTTGCGTTGCCAAAATATGTTCGCCCGATAATATAGGCGTCCTGAATATTTGAGGCGAACATGATCAAGCGACAACGCAACGCTATCCTGCTTGTAGCCCTGGCCTGCCTGGTGGTGCTGATATGCACCGCCCAGCGGATGGCCGGGATGCACGCGCTTGTCATGAACGTCACCGCCGCAAGCCAGTCTGTCCAGCAGGGTCAGGAGAGTGCCGACGCCCCGGTAACCCCGTGTGAGCTAAGCGCCAAGTCGCTGATGTCGGTCCCGCCTGTTTTGTTTGAAGGCGCCCTGATTGCCGTCACCCTGCTGCTGGCGTTGCTGGCAGCCAGTCCGCCGCGGCGTGAACGTCAGTGGCCTCCTCGCGTTATCTCCCCGCCCCGGTTACGGGTACATCTGCGATTATGCGTCTTCCGTGAATGAGCCTTCGCCTGTCACTTCAGGTTAATTCATCATTTACGGAGAAAATTTATGTTTACTGTATTCAGGCGACTGCTGGTCTGCCTGCTTTGGCTATGGCTGCCCCTCAGCCAGGCTGCCGACAGCGGCTGGCTGCGCGCCGCCGATAATCAACACGCCAGCGTCAGGCTGCGTGCACAACCCGAGAGCAGCGGCGAAACTCGCCTGCTGCTGGACGTCGCCCTGCAAAAAGGCTGGAAAACCTACTGGCGCTCGCCGGGCGAAGGCGGCGTCGCACCCGCGATTAAATGGCATCAGCCCGTCGAGGCAAACTGGCGCTGGCCTGTGCCGCAGCGTTTCGACGTCGCGGGCATCACCACGCAGGGCTATCACGGCGATGTCAGCTTTCCCATCACCCTGCGGGGCGACGTTCCGAAGATCCTGAGCGGCGTGCTGACGCTCTCCACCTGTAGCAACGTCTGTATTCTCACGGACTACCCGTTTTCGCTGAACCTGACCGCATCCGCAGAAGCTGGTTTTGATTACGATTTCAGCCGGGCCATGGGCACCCTTCCGCTCAGTGGCGGGTTGACCTCAACGCTTAACGCCACCTATGCCCCCGGCAAGCTGACCGTGACGGCACAGCGTGACGCAGGCTGGCAGGCGCCGTCGCTGTTTATCGACGGCATGGACGACGTTGATTTCGGCAAGCCGACCCTCGACGTACGCGGTGATTCACTGGTCGCCACCGTGCCCGTGACGGACAGCTGGGGCGAAGCCGCCCCCAACCTCAGCGGAAAAACCCTGTCGCTGGTTCTGGCCGATAGCGGCCAGGCGCAGGAGTCCCGCGTGGATATCCAGCCGGGCAGCGACGCCCCCGCGTTCTCGTTAGGCTGGGTGCTGCTGATGGCGCTGGCTGGCGGCCTGATCCTTAACGTCATGCCCTGCGTACTGCCCGTGCTGGCCATGAAGCTGGGCACGCTGATGCAAACCGGGCTACAGGGGCGCGGTCAGGTACGTCGACAGTTTCTTGCGTCGGTCGCCGGGATCGTCATCTCGTTCCTCGCGCTGGCGCTGATGATGACGGTATTACGTTTAGGCAATCAGGCGCTTGGCTGGGGGATCCAGTTCCAGAATCCGTGGTTTATTGGCGCGATGACGCTGGTGATGGTGCTCTTCAGCGCCAGCCTGCTGGGGTTATTTGAAATCCGCCTCCCTTCCGGCGCCAGCACCTTCCTCGCCACGCGTGGGGGGAACGGGCTTGCGGGTCATTTCTGGCAAGGCGCGTTTGCCACGCTGCTGGCGACGCCCTGCACCGCGCCATTCCTGGGGACGGCGGTCTCGGTCGCGCTGGCGGCGCCGCTTCCCCTGCTGTGGGGGATCTTCCTGGCGATGGGTATCGGCATGAGCCTGCCGTGGCTGCTGGTGGCGGCCTGGCCGGGGCTGGCCCGAAAGCTGCCGCGACCGGGACGCTGGATGAACGTTGTGCGCCTGGTGCTGGGGCTGATGATGCTTGGCTCCTCGCTGTGGCTGCTCAGCCTGCTGACGGTGCACGTTGGCAGCCTGCCCGTTATCACGCTGGGCGTACTGCTGATCCTCGCGCTGCTGCTGGCCACCGCCTGGCGCTACCGCTGGCAAACGGCCCTGCGCGCCGGAGCATTCGCTGTCGTGGTAGCCGGGGCGGTCGCGTTTGTTTCCGGCTCCGGTGGCGAGAGTTCCCGCCGCGATCGTATTCACTGGCAGCCGCTCAGCGAGCAGGCCATTACCCGCGCGCTGGCGGAGAACAAACGAGTGTTCGTCGACGTAACCGCCGACTGGTGCGTGACCTGTAAAGCCAATAAATACAACGTGCTGCTGCGTGACGACGTGCAGGATGCGCTCTCCGCCCCGGACGTGGTCGCCCTGCGCGGCGACTGGAGCCGCCCCTCCGATACCATCAGCCAGTTTTTAACCACGCGCGGCAGCGCCGCCGTGCCGTTTAATCAGATCTACGGACCGGGATTACCGCAGGGCCACGTGCTGCCTGCGTTGTTAAGCCGCGAAGCGGTGCTGAGCACCCTGTCCGATGCGAAAGGAAAATAACATGCGTACGATTATCGCCTTACTGCTGCTCTCTTTAACGACCTTCAGTTTTGCTGCGTCGACAGAGGGCAATGCCGATGACCAGCTGGCCGCACTGCTGTTCAACGATCCGGCCAGCCCGCGAACCGGCGCGACATCGCCGAAGCTCACCATCGTCTCCTTCACGGACTACAACTGCCCTTACTGCAAGCAGTTTGACCCGATGCTGGAGAAAATCGTGCAGGAAAATCCCGACGTGCAGCTCATCGTCAAACTGCTGCCGTTCAAGGGGCAAAGTTCGGTGAATACCGCTAAAGTGGCGCTCTCAACGTGGCAGCAGGCGCCGGATAAATTCTGGGCGCTGCATCAGCGGCTGATGATGAAAAAGGGCTATCACGATGACGCCAGCATTGCCGCCGCGCAGGTGAAAACCGGAACGGACGACATTAAAACGGATGATAAGACCATGGACAGCTTAAAGATGAACCTGATCCTGGCGCAGGTACTGAATATTCAGGGCACCCCGGCGACCATTATCGGTGACCAGATGGTGGCGGGCGCAATCCCGTATGACGACCTGGAGGGGCTGGTCAAAGAACAGCTGGCAAACGCCCATGGCAAGTAAGCTGCCGCGCCTGCTGCGCGAGCTGGCCGTGTGGCTGCTGATTGGCGTAGCCGTGAGCCTGGCGGTGGACTATTACCGCCAGCCCGCGCTGCCGCAGAATTTCTCCGCGACGCGTCTGCACACCCTCGACGGCGAGACCGTCGATCTTGCTGCCATGAGCGAGGAGCGTCCGCTGCTGGTTTACCTCTGGGCGACATGGTGTGGCGTCTGCCGCTACACCACGCCATCGGTGGCGGCGCTTGCCGCGGACGGGGGTAACGTGATGTCGGTTGCGCTGCGCTCGGGCGATAACGCGATGCTCGAAAAGTGGCTCAGGAAGAAGAAGGTGACGATGCCCACGGTCAACGACGCCAGCGGAGAACTGGCGCGTCAATGGGACGTTCAGGTGACGCCAACGCTGGTGGTGATCTCTCACGGTGAAGTGAAGTCGATCACCACCGGCTGGACCAGCCGCTGGGGAATGCGCCTGCGGCTGTGGCTGGCGTCGTAGCGTTACTTCCCGCCAGCCAGCTCCAGGAAGCTCCCGGTAACATAGGAGGCTTTGTCGCTCAGCAGCCAGGTTATGGCCTGGGCGACCTCCTCCGGCTGACCGCCACGCTGCATCGGTAACATCGACTTCACCCGATCCACACGCCCCGGTTCACCGCCGGAGGCGTGAATATCGGTATAAATCAGGCCTGGCCGCACGCAGTTAACGCGAATGCCCTGCGCCGCCACCTCCAGCGCGAGGCCGGTGGTCAGGGAATCCACCGCCCCTTTGGAGGCAGCATAATCCACATATTCCCCCGGCGCGCCCAGCCGTGATGCCGCCGAGGAGACATTCACAATCGCGCCCCCTTTGCCGCCGTGTTTATGCGACATGCGCTTAACCGCCTCACGGCAGCAGAGAAAATAGCCGGTGACGTTGGTAGTCAGCACGCGGTTGATACGTTCAGCGGAGAGGTTTTCGATCGTGGATTGTTCAAACAAAATCCCGGCGTTATTTACCAGCGCGGTGAGCGGTTCACCTTCGCGATCGATGCTGTCGAACATCGCCATCACCTGTGCCTCATCGCTGATATCCGCGCGCACGGCAAAGGCTTTTCCCCCTGCTTCAACGATGTGATTAATCACATCCGTCGCAGCCTTGATGTTGTGATGATAATTTACCGCAACGGTGTAGCCTTCGCTTGCCAGCTGTAGCGCGGTGGCTTTACCAATACCCCGGCTGGCGCCGGTGACCAATGCAATTGCCATTCTTTTCTCCCAATAAAAAAGCCGGGTAGCGGCTTCGCCTTACCCGGCCTACGTTACTACAGGATCACCGTTACTGGTATTCGCTCATCGGCACGCAGGAGCAGAACAGGTTACGGTCGCCGTAAACATCATCAAGACGTTTCACGGTTGGCCAGTATTTGTTTGCCATACCTGCCGGGAAGACAGCCAGCTCGCGGGTGTAACCGTGGTTCCACTCTGCCACCAGTTCGTTCTGGGTATGCGGCGCGTTAACCAGCGGGTTATCTTCCAGCGTCCACTCCCCGCCTTTTACGCGGTCGATTTCGCTGCGGATCGCCAGCATCGCGTCGATGAAGCGGTCCAGCTCCACCTTGCTTTCAGACTCGGTCGGCTCAACCATCAGCGTACCCGCAACCGGGAAGGACATGGTTGGCGCATGGAAACCGTAGTCGATCAGGCGCTTGGCAATATCCAGCTCGCTGATGCCTGTCTCTTCTTTCAGAGGACGAATATCGAGGATGCATTCGTGCGCCACGCGACCGTCGCGGCCAGTGTAGAGCACCGGATAGGCATCCTTCAGACGCGTTGCGATGTAGTTAGCGTTGAGGATCGCCACCTGGCTGGCCTGCTTCAGCCCTTCCGCGCCCATCATGCGGATGTACATCCAGCTGATTGGCAGGATAGAGGCGCTACCGAACGGTGCCGCAGAGACCGCGCCCTGACGGGTCAGCATGCCTTCAATCTGCACCACGCTGTGGCCCGGCACAAACGGCGCCAGGTGTGCTTTAACACCGATTGGCCCCATACCCGGGCCGCCACCGCCGTGCGGAATGCAGAACGTTTTGTGCAGGTTCAGGTGCGACACGTCCGCGCCGATAAAGCCCGGAGAGGTAATACCCACCTGAGCGTTCATGTTCGCGCCGTCGAGGTAAACCTGACCGCCGAACTGATGCACCACCTCACACACTTCACGGATAGTTTCTTCGTACACGCCGTGGGTGGACGGGTAGGTCACCATGATGCAGGAGAGTTTGTCGCCCGCCTGCTCGGCTTTAGCGCGCAGGTCGGCCAGGTCGATATTGCCGTTTTTATCGCAGGCCACGACCACCACTTCCATCCCCGCCATCTGGGCAGAGGCCGGGTTAGTACCGTGGGCAGAGCTTGGGATCAGACAGATATCACGGTGGCCTTCGTTGCGGCTTTCGTGATAGTGACGGATCGCCAGCAGACCGGCGTATTCACCCTGCGCACCGGAGTTCGGCTGCATGCAGAGCGCGTCGTACCCGGTCAGCTTCACCAGCCAGTCGGAAAGCTGGTTGATCATCATGTGATAGCCTTCCGCCTGCTCAGCCGGGCAGAACGGGTGCAGCTCGGAGAATTCAGGCCAGGTAATTGGGATCATCTCAGCTGCGGCGTTCAGCTTCATGGTGCAGGAGCCCAGCGGGATCATCGCCTGGTTCAGCGCCAGATCTTTGCGCTCCAGAGAGTGCATATAGCGCATCATCTCGGTTTCGCTGTGGTAGCGGTTAAACACCGGATGCGTCAGGATCGCGTCGTCGCGCAGCATGCTTTCCTGAATGGAGCGGCTGTCGAGCGCAACCTCTTTGTCGAGCGTATCCACGTCCAGACCGTGGGCGTCACCCAGCAATACGCTGAACAGGGTCAGGATATCGTCACGGGTGGTGCTTTCGTCCAGCGTAATGCCGACCGCATTGTGGATGTCGCTGCGCAGGTTGATTTGCGCTGCCTCGGCGCGCGCCAGCACGGCCGCTTTGTCTGCCACTTCCACGCACAGGGTATCGAAGTAGTACTCATGACGCAGCTTGAGGCCCTTCTGCTGGAGGCCGCAGGCCAGAATATCGGCCAGGCGGTGAATGCGGCTGGCAATGCGCTTCAGGCCAGCCGGACCGTGGAATACCGCGTACAGGCTGGCAATGTTAGCCAGCAGGACCTGCGAGGTACAGATATTGGAGTTCGCTTTCTCGCGGCGGATATGCTGCTCGCGGGTCTGCATCGCCATGCGCAGCGCGGTGTTACCGGCGGCATCTTTCGATACGCCGATAATACGGCCTGGCATGGAACGTTTAAATTCATCTTTCGCGCCAAAGAACGCCGCGTGCGGGCCGCCGTAGCCCATCGGCACGCCGAAACGCTGGGCTGAGCCGAAGACAATGTCCGCGCCCTGCTTGCCCGGCGCCGTCAGCAGCACCAGCGCCATAAAATCGGCGGCGACGCTGACGATCACTTTGCGGGATTTCAGCTCGGCAATCAGCGCGCTGTAGTCGTGCACTTCACCGGTGGTACCCACCTGCTGTAACAGCACGCCGAAAACGTCCTGGTGATCCAGCACCTTATCAGCGTCGTCGACAATCACCTCAAAGCCGAAGGTTTCCGCGCGGGTGCGCACCACGTCCAGCGTCTGCGGATGCACGTCCGCCGCAACGAAGAAGCGGTTGGCGTTTTTCAGCTTGCTCACGCGCTTCGCCATTGCCATCGCTTCGGCGGCGGCGGTGGCTTCATCCAGCAGTGAGGCGGAAGCAATGTCCATACCGGTCAGATCCAGCGTCACCTGCTGGAAGTTCAGCAACGCTTCCAGACGGCCCTGGGAGACTTCTGGCTGATACGGGGTGTAAGCGGTGTACCAGCCCGGGTTTTCCAGCATGTTGCGCAGGATCACCGGGGGTAACTGCACGTTGGTGTAGCCCATGCCAATGTAAGACTTATAGCGCTTGTTCAGGCCCGCGATAGCCTTCAGCTCCGCCAGCGCGGCGAACTCCGTGGTGGAATCGCCTACCTGCGGCGGCGTGGCAAGCTGGATGTCTTTTGGCACGATCTGGCCGATCAGTGCCTTTAATGAATCCGCGCCAACTGTCTTTAGCATCTCCTGCTGTTGCTGAGCATCCGGCCCAATGTGACGTTCAATGAAGGCGCCACGGTTTTCAAGCTGGCTTAAAGTCTGTGTCATGAGCGATGGTTCCTGAAACGTGCAGTGAATCGTAGTTATCTGTAACGCTGTTGCCCGGTGGCGCTAACGCTTACCGGGCCTACGTTGACTACCCTCTCCCCAAAGGGGAGAGGGTAATGGCTTATTCGTCTTCCAGTAGTGCTTCGTACGCGGTCGCATCCAGCAGCGCGGCAACCTGCGCTTCGTCGCTGGCTTTGATCTTGAAGATCCAGCCACCTTCATACGGCTCGCTGTTCACCAGCTCCGGGGAGTCGCTCAGCGCGTCGTTCACGGCAACAATTTCACCGCTCACCGGGGCGTAGATGTCAGAAGCCGCTTTCACGGATTCCGCCACCGCACAGTCGTCGCCTGCGCTTACGGTTGCGCCCACTTCCGGCAGATCAACAAACACCATGTCGCCCAGCAGCTCCTGCGCGTGCTCGGTGATCCCAACGGTGTAAGTGCCGTCCGCCTCTTTGCGCAGCCACTCGTGTTCTTTGCTGTATTTCAGTTCTGCTGGCACATTGCTCATTGAAGTTCTCCTGATAAAAATAGTTAGGCGACCGGCTTACCGGCGCGAACAAAAATCGGTTTGGTCACGTTGACCGGCATTTCGCGGTTGCGGATCTGCACCACCGCCGTTTCGCCAATGCCCGCTGGCACGCGTGCCAGGGCAATACTGTAGCCGAGCGTCGGGGAGAACGTTCCGCTGGTGATCACGCCTTCGCGATGATTGCCATCGGCATCGGTGAAGCGCACCGGCAGCTCGCCGCGCAGAACGCCTTTTTCTTTCATCACCAGACCAACCAGCTGTTCAGTGCCCTTCTCACGCTGCATCTCCAGCGCTTCACGACCAATGAAGTCACGGTCAGCCGGTTCCCACGCGATGGTCCAGCCCATGTTGGCGGCCAGCGGAGAGACACCTTCGTCCATCTCCTGACCGTAAAGGTTCATACCCGCTTCCAGGCGCAGCGTATCGCGCGCGCCCAGGCCCGCAGGCTTCACGCCCGCTTCCACCAGCGCACGCCAGAAATCGGCCGCTTTCTCATTCGGCATGGCAATTTCATAGCCCGCTTCACCGGTGTAGCCGGTGGTGGCAATAAACAGATCGCCCGCCTGCACGCCGAAGAACGGCTTCATGCCTTCGGTGGCTTTGCGCTGCTCGTCGCTGAACAGAGAGGCGGCTTTCGCCTGGGCGTTTGGCCCCTGCACCGCAATCAGCGACAGATCGTCACGGACGGTAATGTCGATGGCGTAAGGTTCAGCGTGTTGGGAAATCCAGGAGAAGTCTTTTTCGCGGGTGGCGGAGTTTACAACGAGGCGGAAGAAATCTTCGGTGAAGTAGTAGACGATAAGGTCGTCAATTACGCCACCCGAGGCATTGAGCATGCCGGTGTAGAGCGCTTTGCCCGGCGTCTTCAGTTTAGCGACGTCATTTGCCAGCAGATAACGCAAAAACTCCCGGGTGCGGCTTCCACGCAGGTCGACAATCGTCATGTGAGACACGTCGAACATACCGGCATCGGTGCGCACCGCGTGGTGCTCATCAATCTGCGAGCCGTAGTGCAGCGGCATCATCCAGCCGTGGAAGTCCACCATGCGGGCGCCGCATAACACGTGCTGTTCGTACAAAGGAGTCTGTTGAGCCATCTTTTCCTCGTTGAAAAATTCACCGTGAAACCCGGTGTCGGCCTCGCGATCGGGGGCCGACGCAAACGTTCTCTTTTACCTGAACTTACCACCGAAACCGGCGGTTAACCATAAGGTAAAACGGGTCATCACATTAGCTTATGACTAAAAAACGCTGAAAAGCCTACAGAATTATTCACTGGGAAAATGCGATTAGACCCGCATAAAATTAACAATGATCTAACAGGATTTAGCAGATGGTGACATTTCGTGCGGAAAAACGGGCCGAATTTCCGTAACATAAAAACAGTAAGATTAGATTTTCTAATGCGAAAAATGACGTGAAATTAGATTATTTCAAACGAGGAAATTTCCCCGGCGCGGAGGCCGGGAAAATAAAGTGTGACGGGGATCGAGATTAGCGTAACCAGTCGGGAAGATCGTTGAGGCCCATTGCCTGACGGAGAAGCTGCGGTTTTACGCCGGGAAGGGTATCGGCCAGCTTGAGGCCGATATCGCGCAGCAGTTTTTTCGCCGGATTTGCTCCAGCAAACAGCTCGCGGAAGCCCTGCATACTCGCCAGCATCATCGCCGCGCTGTGTTTGCGGCTGCGCTCGTAACGACGCAGATACAGATGCTGTCCAATGTCTTTGCCTTCCCGATGCAGACGACGCAGCTCTTCAACCAGCTCCGCCGCGTCCATAAAGCCGAGGTTCACCCCCTGCCCGGCCAGCGGATGAATGGTATGCGCCGCATCGCCCACCAGCGCCAGACGGTGCGCCGCAAACTGACGCGCGTAGCGACCGGTTAACGGAAACGTCTGGCGTTCGCTTTCAAGCGAGCACAGTCCCAGACGGTTATCAAACGCCACGCATAGTGCCTGACTGAAGGCATCCGGTGTCGCCTCCTGCATCTGCTGCGCTTTCTCCGGCTCTAAGGACCAGACGATGGAGCAAAGATGCGGATCGGCAAGCGGCAGGAAGGCCAGAATGCCGTCATTATGGAAAATCTGGCGCGCCACGCCGCCGTGCGGCTCTTCGGTGCGGATTGTGGCCACCAACGCGTGATGGCGGTAATCCCAGAAGGTCAGCGGAATATCGGCTTTGTTACGCAGCCAGGAATTGGCGCCGTCGGCGCCCACCACCAGACGCGCGGTCAGCATGTCGCCGCTTTCAAGGGTGATAAACGCGTCGTTTTCGCCCCACGCCACCTGCTGAAGCTTCGCGGGGGCAATCAGCGTGATGTCGCTGCCCTGCTGCGCTTTACGCCACAGGGCGTGGTGGATCACCGCGTTCTCGATGATATGTCCGAGGTGGCTGTAGCCCATGCTTTCATCGTCAAACGCGATGTGACCAAAGCTGTCTTTGTCCCACACTTCCATCCCGTGATAGCAACTGGCACGCTGCGCCACGATCTCAGACCAGACGCCGAGGTGCGTCAGTAACTTTTCGCTGGCCGCGTTGATCGCCGAGACGCGCAGCGCTGGCGGTGCATCCTGCGCCACAGGCTGCGGCGCGTTTTGCTCAAGCACGGCCACGCGCAGGCCACTGCCCTGTAAACCACAGGCCAGCGCCAGTCCTACCATTCCGCCGCCTACAATGGCGACATCAACATTTTGCACGGTGATAACTCCTTAACGCGCGACCCAACCCAGGGTCCGCTGCGCCAGCACGTCACGTGCCGGAATGAACAGTTCCATCGCCATCAGCCCAAGGTTGCGACCCGCAACCAGCGGTGCCCAGCGATTGGCAAACAGGTGGACTAAACCATCGGTGACGCCAATGGTCGCCGCTTTGTCCGACTGGCGTCGTTTCTGGTAATGACTCAGCACTGAGTATGCACCACAATCCTGCTGCTCGCGCCACGTCTGCGCCAGTAGCTCAGCCAGGCTCATCACGTCGCGCAGGCCAAGGTTGAAACCTTGTCCGGCGATGGGATGCAGCGTCTGCGCGGCATTGCCGACCAGGGCGACGCGGTGGGAGACTGTCTGCGATGCGGTGGTCAGTGAGAGCGGATAGGCCACGCGTTTTCCGGCGTGGGTGATACGCCCAAGCCGCCAGCCGAAGGCCTTTTGCAGCCCGGAGCAAAAACGTTCGTCGGACCAGGAGAGAACCTCATCAGCCCGATCCTGCGCATGGCACCACACCAGCGAGCAGCGCCCGTTCGACATCGGCAGCATGGCCAGCGGGCCGTGCTCCGTGAAGCGTTCAAATGCCCTGCCGTTATGCGCGCCAGCCGTGGAAACGTTAGCGATGACCGCCACCTGCCCATAGGATTCAGAACGCCATTCGACGCCGCACTGCGTGGCGATCGCGGAGCGTGATCCATCCGCCGCCACCAGCAGTTGCCCCTCCAGCGTGGTGCCGTTATCCAGCGTCACGCTGACGGCCTCATCACGGCGGCTAAAGCTGGCGACGCGCGCCGGACAGTGCAGCGTGACGCCAGGCGCGTCCTGCAACAGACGGAACAGCCGCAGCCCCACGTCATGCAGCTCAACAACCTGCCCCAGCGCCTCAATCCGGTAGTCGTGGGCATCCAGCGTCACAAACCCGGCGTGCCCGCGATCGCTGACGTGAACGGTGTCGATCGCCGTCGCGCAATCCGCTATCGCCTGCCAGATCCCAATGCGCGCAAGCTGCTGACAGGTTCCCTGCGCCAGCGCGATGGCGCGGGCGTCGAAACCGGGATGATCGGTCGACAGTGGCGCGATCGCCTCAACCAGATGCACCGGAAGCTGGCCCTGGGTTAACTGCGAAATAGCCAGCGCCAGAGTAGCGCCGGTCATGCCTCCGCCAACGATGATCACGCTCATACGCGTGCCGCCGCCATCAGCGCCTCGATGTCGTCAGCTTTTTTCACCACGGTCGCGGTCAGATTTTCGTTACCGGTTTCGGTGATGACGATGTCATCTTCGATACGAATGCCGATCCCGCGGTACTGCTCCGGCACGTCGGCATCCGGCGCGATGTACAGCCCCGGCTCGACGGTCAGCACCATGCCCGGCTCCAGCACGCGCGAGCGTTCCGGGCCGTATACGCCCACGTCATGCACATCCAGCCCCAGCCAGTGGCTCAGGCCGTGCATAAAGTACGGACGATGGGCGTTTTCAGCAATCAGCGTGTCCACATCGCCTTTCAGAATGCCGAGCTTCACCAGCCCGGTAATCATGATGCGCACCACCTCGCCCGTAACCTCCTGAATGGAGGTGCCCGGGCGGAACAGCGTCAGCGCGGTCTCCAGAGACGCAAGCACGATGTCATAGATTTCTCGCTGAGCAGGCGTGAACTTGCCGTTCACCGGGAAGGTACGGGTGATGTCACCCGCGTAACCCTGATACTCACAGCCAGCGTCAATCAGCACAAGATCGCCATCGCGCAGTTCACATTCGTTTTCGGTGTAGTGCAGGATGCAGCCGTTTTCCCCGCCACCAACAATCGTGTTGTAGGACGGGAAGCGCGCGCCGTGACGGTTAAATTCGTGATGGATTTCCCCTTCAAGCTGATACTCGAACATGCCGGGACGGCACTTTTCCATTGCGCGGGTATGCGCCAGGGCGCTGATTTCGCCCGCGCGGCGCAGCACGTTGAGTTCTTCTTCAGACTTGAACAGGCGCATCTCATGCACCACCGGACGCCAGTCCGTAAGCGTTGCGGGCGCAGACAGATTCTGGCGCGAACCTTTACGCAGCTTATCCAGCGCGGTGAAAACAATCTCATCCGCATATGCGTATTCGCCCTGCGCGTGGTAGAGCACGTCCAGACCGTTCAGCAGTTGATAAAGCTGCTGGTTAATTTCGCTAAAGGCCAGCGCGCGGTCCACGCCCAGCTTTTCCGGTGCGGCCTCTTGCCCTAAGCGGCGACCAAACCAGATTTCAGCCGTCAGATCGCGCACGCGGTTGAAAATCACGCTGTGGTTGTGGGTGTCATTGCTTTTAATCAGCACCAGTACCGCTTCCGGCTCGTTAAACCCGGTGAAGTACCAGAAATCGCTGTTCTGGCGATAGGGATATTCGCTGTCGGCGCTGCGCGTTACTTCCGGCGCGGCAAAAATCAGGGCAGCGCTTCCCGGCTGCATTTTTGCCAACAGAGCCTGACGGCGGCGAGAATACTCTTGACTGGAGATAACCATGACACCCTCCTGTGCGTTATTTTTCTTAATGTAATGTTGGCTTGCGAACTTCCGGCGCGGTCGGCTGCGAGCGCGTAAAGTTGTCGTGGCACAGCAGCGCCGCCACGCGCACGTACTCGATGATCTCTTCGAGAGACATCTCCAGCTCTTCCTGATCTTCGTCTTCGTCGTAGCCGAGCTGAGCGATGTTACGCAGATCGTCGATCGCTTCACCCGCTTCGCCGGTCACTTTATCCAGTTTAGGCTGGGTTACGCCCAGGCCAAGCAGATAGTGGTTTACCCAACCCGCGAGCGCATCGGCGCGATCGAAGACGCTGACATCGTCGCCTTCAGGCAGATAAAGCTGAAAAAGAAAGCCATCGTCTTCCAGCGAGTCGCTGGTTGCGGCGTGCATTTTACGCAGCGCTTCCGCCAGTTCGTGGCCAAACGCCAGCCCTTCGTTGGTGAGGTCGTGGATCAGCGGCTGCCATGAGCTGTCGCTGTTTCCGCCGCACAGTATGCCGCTGATCAGACCGTGCATTTCGGCAGGGGTTAAACCGACTCCCTGCTGGTTCAGTAACTGGTTTAAATCCTTGTAACCAGGCATTTCGTTCTGTATAGACATACGCATTCGTCATCAAAGGGAGGATATTCATGATATGCTACCACTTTGGACCCTGGTGATACCAGAAAAGGGCTTGTATCTTCACATCAGGGTAGCTATAGTGTCGCCCCTTCGCAGCCCCCGGGGCAGTAAGCGAAGGCAGCGCAGTCAATCAGCAGGAAGGTGGCATGTCTGCACAACCCGTCGATCTCCAGATTTTTGGCCGTTCACTGCGAGTGAATTGTCCGCCTGAACAAAGGGATGCCTTGAATCAGGCTGCGGACGATTTGAATCAGCGGTTGCAAGATCTAAAAGAACGCACTAGAGTCACAAATACTGAGCAGCTGGTTTTCATCGCCGCGTTGAACATCAGTTATGAACTGACTCAGGAAAAAGCGAAGACCCGCGACTACGCGGCTAGCATGGAGCAGCGCATTAAAATGCTCCAGCAGACCATAGAACAGGCATTGCTTGATCAAGGTCGCAATCCCGAAAGACCGGGACCAAAGTTTGAATAACACTTCGCAGTTGACTATGGTAGAGTAACTGTGAAGACAAAATTTCTCTGAGATGTTCGCAAGCGGGCCAGTCCCCTGAGCCGATATTTCATACCACAAGAATGTGGCGCTCCATGGTTGGTGAGCATGCTCGGTTCGTCCGAGAAGCCTTAAAACTATGACGACACATTCACCTTGAACCAAGGGTTCAAGGGTTACAGCCTGCAGCGGCATCTCGGAGATTCCCTCTTTCTTCTTCTACCCACAACCATGACTCCATTCCCTGAAGTTTCTGCCTCACGCCAGGATATTCGTCAGCTCATTCGCCAGCGTCGTCGCGCCTTAAGTGCCGAACAACAAGCCCACTTTGCGCAGCAGGCCGCCGCCCGCATGATGGCCTATCCGCCTGTAGTGATGGCCAACACCGTCGCACTGTTTCTGTCGTTTGATGGCGAACTGGATACCCAACCCCTTATCGACCAGCTCTGGCGCGCGGGGAAAAAGGTTTATCTGCCAGTGCTGCATCCATTTAGCCCAGGCAATCTGCTGTTTCTGCACTACCATCCGCACAGCGAACTGGTGGTGAATCGTCTGAAAATCACCGAGCCGAAACTCGACGTGCGTGACGTGCTGCCGCTTTCTGAGCTGGATGTGCTGATTACGCCGCTGGTGGCGTTTGATGAGCAGGGTCAGCGATTAGGCATGGGCGGGGGTTTCTATGACAGAACGCTGCAAAACTGGCAGCAGTACGGGTTGCAGCCGGTGGGCTATGCGCATGATTGCCAGGGCGTGGAGGCATTACCCGTGGAGAAGTGGGATGTGCCGCTGCCAGCGGTGGTGACGCCCAGTAAAACCTGGACCTGGTAGAACAAAGCCGGGTGGCGGCTACGCCTTACCCGGCCTACATAAATCCTCGAACATTGTAGATCGGGTAAGCGCAAGCACCACCCGACACAACAAACCGCACCATCAGTACAACAGGCGCGCGCGAATCGTCCCTGGAATGGCCTTCATGCTCTGCAATGCTTTCTCGGCAATGTCTTCATCCGCTTCAATATCAATGACCACATAACCCATCTGCGAGTTGGTTTGCAGATACTGCGCGGCGATGTTAACGCTCTGCTCGGCAAAGATCTGGTTGATGGCAGTCAGCACGCCCGGACGGTTCTCGTGGATATGCAGCAGACGGCGGCCACCGTGCAGCGGCAGAGAGACTTCCGGGAAGTTCACCGCAGAGAGCGTAGAACCGTTGTCGGAGTATTTGCTCAGCTTACCCGCCACTTCCAGGCCGATATTCTCCTGCGCTTCCTGCGTAGAACCGCCGATGTGCGGCGTCAGGATCACGTTGTCAAACTCGCACAGCGGAGAGGTGAACGGATCGCTGTTGGTAGCTGGCTCCGTCGGGAACACGTCGATGGCCGCCCCCGCCAGATGTTTACGCTTCAGCGCATCGCACAGCGCAGGAATATCGACCACCGTACCACGCGCGGCGTTGATCAGCAGTGAACCTGGCTTCATCAGCGCCAGCTCTTCCGCCCCCATCATGTTTTTAGTGGACGCGTTTTCCGGCACGTGCAGGCTGACCACGTCGCTCATGTTCAGCAGGTCAGAAAGATGCTGCACCTGCGTCGCGTTACCTAGCGGCAGCTTGCTTTCGATATCGTAGAAAAACACGTGCATACCGAGGGATTCCGCCAGAATACCAAGCTGCGTACCGATGTGGCCGTAGCCGATGATACCCAGTTTTTTACCACGCGCTTCGTAGGAGCCCGCGGCCAGCTTATTCCACACGCCACGGTGCGCTTTGGCGTTAGCTTCCGGAATGCCGCGCAGCAGCAGCAGCAGCTCGCCAATCACCAGCTCCGCCACGGAACGGGTGTTAGAGAACGGGGCGTTAAAGACCGGGATACCGCGTTTTGCGGCGGCATTCAGATCAACCTGGTTGGTGCCGATGCAGAAACAGCCGATCGCCACCAGCTTTTCTGCCGCAGCAATAACGTCTTCAGTCAGTTGGGTACGGGATCGCAGGCCAATGAAATGGGCATCACGGATGGACGCTTTCAGCTCTTCAGTGTCCAGCGCGCCTTTGTGAAATTCGATGTTGGTGTAACCTGCTGCACGAAGGCTATCGATTGCTTTTTGATGCACGCCCTCGACCAGCAGGAATTTAATTTTGTCTTTCTCCAGTGATACCTTTGCCATTTCCCCGACCCTGTTTTTATCTGAACTGATGTTGTGCTGGATATAAATCCCGTGCAGCCAACATATCAAAAAAAACTATTGCAGCAATATGAACGTTTGCGTCGGTACTCTGAAGAAAAGTCATACAAGGCAAAATGGCAGAGGAAAATGCTGCGGAAATTTACGAACGTGGCAGGATCGGCAAAAGAGGCGGAAAAACGTGACACAAGTCACCGAATTTAGCTTTTCAAAATTTTTTTAGCGGGGGGAGCGCTCCCCCCGTCAGATCATTTTACGATGGTTTTCACACCGTCAGCCGTACCGATCAGCGCCACGTCCGCGCCACGGTTGGCAAATAACCCTACGGTGACGACGCCTGGAATACCATTGATCGCATTTTCCAGCGCGACTGCATCGAGGATCTCAAGGCCGTGAACGTCGAGGATCACGTTGCCATTATCGGTCACCACACCCTGACGGTATTCCGGACGGCCACCCAGCTTAACCAGCTGTCGAGCCACCGCGCTGCGCGCCATCGGGATCACTTCGACCGGCAGCGGGAAATTACCCAGAATATCAACCTGCTTGGAGGCGTCCGCGATGCAGATGAACTTGTCCGCGACGGAAGCGATAATTTTTTCGCGGGTCAGCGCCGCGCCGCCGCCTTTGATCATCTGCATGTGGCCGTTGATTTCATCCGCACCATCAACGTAAATGCCCAGACGGTCCACTTCGTTAAGGTCGAAAACGGTAATGCCAAGGCTTTTCAGCTTTTCCGTGGAAGCATCGGAGCTGGAAACCGCGCCCTCGATCTGCCCCTTCATCGTGCCCAGCGCATCGATAAAGTGCGCCGCCGTCGACCCCGTACCAACACCGACAATGGTACCTGGCTGTACGTACTGGAGAGCGGCCCATCCTACTGCTTTTTTCAGTTCATCCTGCGTCATGATCGTTTTGCCTGTGGTGTGAAAACTCAGGGCGCATTATAGAACACGTCGAATGGATTTCGTCTGCCACGAAGGGAAAATTGTGTCATAGTGCAGATTAAGCAAAATTAAGGAGTCAGCCAGAGCAATGAAACGTCCGGACTACAGAACACTACAGGCACTTGATGCAGTTATTCGTGAACGCGGTTTTGAGCGCGCGGCGCAAAAGCTGTGCATCACCCAGTCCGCCGTATCACAGCGTATCAAACAGCTTGAAAACATGTTCGGGCAGCCGCTGCTGGTGCGTACCGTGCCGCCGCGTCCAACGGAGCAAGGACAAAAGCTCCTCGCCCTGCTGCGCCAGGTTGAGCTGCTGGAAGATGAATGGCTGGGTGATGAACAGACCGGCTCCACGCCGCTGCTGCTGTCGCTGGCGGTGAACGCCGACAGTCTGGCGACCTGGCTGCTGCCAGCCCTTGCGCCGGTGCTGGCCGACTCCCCTATCCGCCTGAATCTCCAGGTTGAAGATGAAACCCGCACCCAGGAACGCCTGCGCCGCGGCGAAGTGGTTGGTGCCGTCAGTATTCAGCCTCAGGCGCTGCCAAGCTGTCTGGTGGATCAACTGGGCGCGCTGGATTACCTGTTTGTCGGTTCAAAAGCTTTTGCCGAGCGCTACTTCCCGAACGGTGTGACCCGCGCCGCGCTGCTGAAAGCGCCTGCCGTCGCATTCGATCATCTGGACGATATGCATCAGGCCTTCCTGCAACAAAACTTCGATCTGCCGCCGGGCAGCGTACCGTGTCATATCGTTAACTCGTCCGAAGCCTTTGTGCAGCTTGCACGTCAGGGAACCACCTGCTGCATGATCCCGCATTTGCAGATTGAGAAAGAGTTGAAAAGCGGTGAGCTGATTGATTTAACCCCGGGGCTGTATCAGCGCCGGATGCTGTACTGGCACCGTTTTGCGCCGGAAAGCCGTATGATGCGCAACGTCACTGACGCGCTGCTGGCATTTGGGCATAAGGTTTTGAGGCAGGATTAAAAAGAAAAGCCGGGTGGCGGCTACGCCTTACCCGGCCTACGGGTTTACTGCGCTGGCTTTTCAGTCGGCTCCAGCTGGAACACCACATCCACCTGATCGTCGAACTGAATGGTTGGCTGCTCGTAGGTTTCCTGAGCAGAAACCGGTGCGGCGTCCGCTTTCATCATCCGCACCATCGGGCTTGGCTGGTAGTTTGAAACGTGGTAACGCACGCTGTAAACCGGACCGAGCTTGCTCTTGAAGCCGGATGCCAGCTGCTGCGCCTGATGAATGGCATCATCAATCGCCGCTTTACGCGCTTCGTCTTTATATTTCTCCGGTTGCGCAACGCCCAGCGAGACGGAACGGATTTCGTTCAGCCCTGCCTTCAGCGCACCATCCAGCAATGAGTTGAGCTTATCAAGCTGGCGTAAAGTCACTTCAACAGTACGCACGGCGCGATAGCCTTTCAGGATGCTTTTGCCGTTCTGGTAGTCGTAATCCGGTTGGGTACGCAGGTTCGCAGAGCTGATGTCTTTTTTCGCGACACCGTTCTGTTCCAGGAAAGAGAGGTATTGCGCAACACGATCGTCTGCCTGTTTCTTGGCGGAAGCAGCATCTTTCGCCGCCACGTTCACTTCAATTGCCAGGGTTGCAACATCCGGTACCGCATCCACGCTTGCCGTACCTGAAGTGACAATGTGCGGGCCGTTTGGCAGTTCATTCGCCTGCACCGACACCGCACCTAAACTTACTAATGCCGCCAGGGCCATCACCTTAAACTTCACTGTCATTCCTCCATGTTGCGAAGAGTGCCCTGTTAACAGGGCTCATGCCAGCAAGCTTAGCGGGTCTTGTTCAGATGTCCATAAGACAACGCTTAGTTGAACAATCCCTGTACGTGATGGATCCCCTCTTTCGCCAGCTGGAAGGCAATAAACCACATCACCAGCCCCACCAGGGTATTGATGATGCGCTGCGCTTTGGCGGTACGTAGTCGCGGCGCCAGCCACGCCGCCAGGATCGCAAGGCCGAAGAACCAGAGGAAGGAGGCGCTGACCGTACCAAGCGCAAACCAGCGTTTCGGCTCAACGTCCAGCTGTCCACCCAGGCTGCCGAGCACCACGAACGTATCAAGATAAACATGCGGGTTAAGCCACGTGACGGCGAGCATGGTGACGATAATCTTCCAGCGCCCCTGCTTCATCACTTCGGCGCTGGCCAGCTCAAGATTGCCGCTCATGGCGGTTTTCAGAGCGCCGAATCCGTACCATAACAGAAACGCCACGCCGCCCCAGGTCACCAGTGCCAGTAGCCACGGGGACTGCATCAACAGGGCGCTACCGCCAAAAATCCCGGCGCAAATCAGCAGCAGATCGCTCACCGCGCACAGCAGGGCAATCATCAGATGGTACTGACGGCGAATACCCTGGTTCATCACGAACGCATTTTGTGGACCGAGGGGGAGGATCATGGCCGCACCTAACGCAAGCCCTTGAAAATAATAAGATAGCATAACGTAATTCTCGCAGAGTTGTCCTGGAGGCAGACTATACTGCGGGAATGACATTAGAGGAAATTGATAATATTAATTGGCGATTAATATGGCTAATACAAAAAAAGCCCGGTGGCGCTAGCGCTTACCGGGCCTACGGGTGACGTTACTCGGCTTCTTTGACTTTTTTGACGTTTACGTCCATCTGCGGGTACGGGAAGCTAATGCCGTTGGCGTCGAAGTCGCGCTTAATGCGCTCCAGCACATCCCAGTACACGTTTTGCAGATCGCTGCTTTTGCTCCAGATGCGCACCACAAAATTAATGGATGACGCGCCCAGTTCGTTCAGACGAATGGTCTGCTCGCGGTCCTTCAGAATGCGGTCGTCAGAAGCGATGATGTTGGCGATCAGCGACTTCACCTGGTCGATATCGGAATCGTACGCCACGCTGACGATCAGCTCGTTACGACGCACCGGCTCGCGGGAGAAGTTAATGATATTACCCGCAATGATTTTCCCGTTCGGCACCACCACAATACGACCATCGACGGTACGCAGTGTCGTGGAGAAAATCTGTACCTGCAACACGGTACCGGCGATCCCGCCTAAATCCACATATTCACCGGAACGGAACGGACGGAAGGTGACCAGCAGAACGCCCGCCGCCAGGTTCGAAAGCGACCCCTGCAATGCAAGACCAATGGCCAGACCGGCAGCACCGAGCACAGCGATAACGGATGCCGTCTGCACGCCTACGCGCCCCAGCGCCGCAATCAGCGTAAAGGCGATGATGCCGTAACGCACCAGTGCGGAGAGGAAATCGGCGACCGTGGCGTCAATGTGTCGTGCGACCATCACCCGGTTGACCGCGTTGGATACGATACGCGCCACGATCATCCCGACAATGATGATGGCAATAGCGGCAACAATATTCACGGCGTAGCTCAGCAGTAGCGCCTGGTTGCGCACCAGCCAGTTACCCGCGTGATTGATGCTGTCTACAACATCAAGTTGTTCCATTTGTTCTTCCTTTTGCTAAACCAAAACACAAAATCTATCCCTTAAGGGGACAGGCAGGTCAGTAAAGGGTAAACAAAAAGAGCGGGTAATGCCAAACAGATCACAAAATCAGGTATTGCAGGATATTGAAAAAGCATAAAAAAAGGCCCGCATCTGCGGGCCTTCTGATGTGCTGTCAGCAGCGCAAATTACAGAACGTCGATCGCGTTCAGTTCTTTGAATGCCTGCTCCAGACGAGTCACCATGGACGTCTGTGCAGCGCGCAGCCATACGCGTGGATCGTAGTATTTCTTGTTCGGCTGGTCTTCGCCTTTCGGGTTGCCCAGCTGACCTTGCAGGTAAGCTTCGTTGGTTTTGTAGTATTGCAGGATACCGTCCCAGGTTGCCCATTGGGTGTCGGTATCGATGTTCATTTTCACTACGCCGTAGCTTACGGAATCTTTGATTTCCTGAGCAGAAGAACCAGAACCGCCGTGGAAGACGAAGTTCAGGCTGTTGTGCGGCAGGTTGTGTTTCTTAGACACGTATTCCTGAGAATCACGCAGGATGGTCGGGGTCAGAACCACGTTACCTGGCTTGTACACGCCGTGCACGTTACCGAAGGACGCTGCGATGGTGAAACGTGGGCTGATTTTGCTCAGCTCGGTGTAAGCGTAATCAACGTCTTCTGGCTGAGTGTACAGAGCAGAAGCGTCCATGTGGCTGTTGTCCACACCGTCTTCTTCACCACCGGTGCAACCCAGTTCGATTTCCAGGGTCATGCCCATTTTGGACATACGCGCCAGGTACTTAGAACAGATCTCGATGTTTTCTTCCAGAGACTCTTCGGACAGGTCGATCATGTGAGAAGAGAACAGTGGCTTACCGGTTGCTGCAAAGTGTTTTTCACCTGCGTCCAGCAGACCGTCGATCCACGGCAGCAGTTTCTTCGCGCAGTGGTCAGTGTGCAGGATAACCGGAACACCGTAGTGTTCAGCCATCTGATGAACGTGGTGCGCACCAGAGATAGCACCCAGGATAGCAGCGCCCTGAGGAATGTCAGTTTTCACGCCTTTACCTGCGATGAACGCAGCGCCGCCGTTAGAGAACTGAACGATAACCGGTGCTTTAACTTTTGCAGCGGTTTCCAGTACGGCGTTGATGGAGTCGGTACCTACGCAGTTAACTGCTGGCAGAGCGAAGTTGTTTTCTTTAGCTACCTGGAACACTTTCTGTACGTCATCACCAGTGATAACGCCAGGTTTTACGAAATCAAAAATTTTAGACATGTTGCTTAGTCCTGTATCTTCGGCCGTTAGAAAGGTGCGTGCTCTGATAAGCGCGCTGAAAATTGGGCAGGTTTCCCTGCCCCTGAATGGCTTACTTCTTAGCGCGCTCTTCGAGCATTGCTACTGCTGGCAGGACTTTACCTTCCACGAATTCGAGGAATGCGCCGCCACCAGTGGAGATGTAGGAGATCTTGTCAGCGATACCGAACAGGTCGATTGCTGCCAGGGTGTCACCACCGCCTGCGATAGAGAACGCTTCGCTGTCTGCAATAGCGTTAGCAACGATTTCAGTCCCTTTGCGGAAGTTCGGGAATTCGAACACGCCGACAGGACCGTTCCACAGGATAGTTTTTGCGTTTTTCAGGATTTCAGCCAGTTTCTGTGCAGAAACGTCACCCAGGTCCAGGATCTGCTCTTCATCTTTGATGTCGTTAACAGATTTCAGGGTTGCGGTAGCGGTTTCGGAGAACTCGGTTGCTACGCGAACGTCAGTTGGAACCGGGATATCACAGGTGCCCAGCAGGCGTTTGGCTTCATCAACCAGGTCTGCTTCGTACAGGGATTTACCCACGTTGTGGCCTTGAGCAGCAACGAAGGTGTTCGCAATACCACCGCCAACGATCAGCTGGTCAGCGATTTTGGACAGAGAATCCAGTACGGTCAGTTTGGTAGAAACTTTAGAACCACCTACGATAGCGACCATTGGACGAGCAGGTTCTTTCAGTGCTTTACCCAGTGCTTCCAGTTCGTCAGCCAGCAGTGGACCTGCACAGGCGACGTCTGCGAATTTACCGATACCGTGGGTAGAGGCCTGCGCACGGTGAGCCGTACCAAATGCATCCATGACGAATACGTCGCACAGTGCAGCGTATTTTTTGGACAGAGTTTCGTCGTCTTTCTTTTCGCCTTTGTTGAAGCGAACGTTTTCCAGAACAACCAGCTCACCTTCGGCAACTTCCACGCCATCCAGGTAATCTTTCACCAGGCGAACCGGGCTGGACAGTTTGTCTTTCAGGTAATTAACAACCGGCAGCAGAGAGAACTCTTCGTTGTACTCGCCTTCAGTTGGACGGCCCAGGTGGGAGGTGACCATCACTTTAGCGCCCTGCTTCAGAGCCAGTTCAATGGTTGGCAGAGATGCACGAATACGCGCGTCGCTGGTCACTTTGCCATCTTTAACCGGTACGTTCAGATCGGCACGGATGAAAACGCGTTTACCTGCCAGATCCAGATCGGTCATCTTAATTACAGACATGGTGAATCCTCTCGTTGATTCTTAAAGTTTTGCAAGCGCAAGGTGCGCTCTACCTGAAACCTTTTGCGGCCATGGCTAACGTGGTGTCGAGCATTCGGTTAGCAAAGCCCCATTCGTTATCACACCAGACCAGCGTCTTGATGAGGTGTGCACCACTGACTCGCGTCTGCGTGCCATCCACGATGGCGCTGTGCGGGTCGTGGTTAAAATCTACTGAGACCAACGGTAATTCCGTATAGTCAACTATACCATGAAATGCTCCCTGTGCCGCTTTTTGCAGCAACAGGTTGACTTCACAGGCTTTTACCGGTTTTTTCACCGTCACGCTAAGATCGATCGCGGTGACGTTTATCGTTGGCACACGCACGGCAATCGCTTCGAAACGGTCGTTAAACTGCGGGAAAATACGGGTGATCCCGGCAGCCAGTTTCGTATCTACCGGAATGATAGACTGGCTCGCCGCGCGAGTGCGTCGTAAATCCGGATGGTAGGCGTCGATAACCTGCTGATCGTGCATGGCGGAGTGAATCGTGGTCACCGTGCCGGATTCAATGCCATACGCATCGTCTAACAGTTTAATGACCGGAATAATGCAGTTGGTGGTGCAGGAGGCGTTGGAGACAATGCGGTGTTCAGCTTTCAGCTCGTGCTGGTTGACGCCAAACACGACGGTAGCGTCGAGGTCGTGACTGCCGGGATGGGAGAACAAGACTTTTTTCGCGCCAGCATTCAGATGCGCTTCGCCATGTTCACGGTTACCGTACACGCCGGTACAGTCCAGCACCACATCCACACCCAGTTCGCGCCAGGGCAGCCCTTCAATACTGTTCTCATGCAGCACGCGGATAGCATCGTCACCGACAAACAGCTGTTCCCTTTCCTGGCGAACGTCCCAGGCAAAGCGACCGTGGCTGGTGTCATATTTCAACAAATGCGCCATACCCGCAGCATCCGCCAGTTCATTGATTGCCACCACGGTGATTTCCGCCCGACGCCCGGATTCATATAAAGCACGAACCACGTTGCGCCCGATGCGACCGAAGCCATTAATCGCTACGCGTACGGTCATAGATCTCCTGCAAAGCTATCCCTGAGTTTGAGGTGGCTGAAAGAGTAATCCAGCGACGCCCGAAGGGGAATCCTTGCTGTCACAAACTGCGATTGATTGGTCAATTGTCGAACATTTAATCGACTGAAACGCTTCAGCAAGAATAAGCGAATCGGGGAATAAAAGGAATCTCTGTCCAGATGAATAAGCGAGCTATATGACTTGCATCACATTTTCGGTGGAATAATTTACAGAGCAGTTACATGTCTGAGGAATCGTGCATACAAAAAAGCCGGGTGGCGCTAGCGCTTACCCGGCCTATTTTATACTCCCTCTCCCTGTGGGAGAGGGCCGGGGTGAGGGCATCAGCCCGCACCGGACAAACAATTACAGCAGTTCTTTCGCCTTAGCGACAACGTTCTCAACGGTGAAGCCAAACTCTTCAAACAGCTGTTCCGCCGGAGCAGACTCACCGAAAGTGGTCATACCGACGATAGCACCGTTCAGGCCAACGTATTTGAACCAGTAGTCAGCGATACCCGCTTCCACTGCCACACGCGCGGAAACCGCTTTAGGCAGTACAGATTCGCGGTATGCGGCATCCTGCTTGTCGAACGCATCGGTAGACGGCATGGAGACCACGCGCGCTTTCACGCCTTCGGCAGTCAGTTTTTCCCATGCTGCTACAGCCAGTTCAACTTCAGAACCGGTCGCGATGAAGATCAGCTCCGGCTGGCCTGCGCAATCTTTCAGCACGTAACCACCGCGCGCGATGTTTGCCAGCTGCTCTGGGGTACGCTCCTGCTGTGCCAGGTTCTGACGGGAGAGGATCAGCGCGGTTGGACCGTCCTGACGCTCAACGCCGTATTTCCACGCCACCGCAGATTCAACCTGGTCACATGGACGCCATGTGCTCATGTTCGGGGTCACGCGCAGGGAAGCCACCTGCTCTACCGGCTGGTGAGTTGGACCATCTTCGCCCAGACCGATGGAGTCGTGGGTGTAGACCATCACCTGACGCTGTTTCATCAGCGCAGCCATACGCACGGCGTTACGTGCATATTCCACGAACATCAGGAAGGTAGAGGTGTACGGCAGGAAACCACCGTGCAGAGCGATACCGTTGGCAATCGCGGTCATACCGAATTCACGTACACCGTAATGGATGTAGTTACCGGCAGTGTCTTCGTTGATTGGCTTAGAGCCAGACCACAGGGTCAGGTTAGATGGCGCCAGGTCAGCGGAACCGCCGAGGAATTCTGGAAGCAGAGGACCAAACGCTTCGATCGCATTCTGCGATGCTTTACGGCTGGCGATCTTAGATGGATTCGCCTGCAACTTCGCGATGAACTCGTTGGCTTTCGCGTCGAAGTCGGACGGCATGTCACCTTTCATACGACGGGTGAATTCAGCGGCTTCCTGAGGGAAGGCTTTCGCGTATGCCGCGAATTTCTCGTTCCAGGCCGCTTCTTTCGCCTGGCCCACTTCTTTCGCATCCCACTGCGCGTAGATTTCAGACGGGATTTCGAAGGCAGGGTGTTTCCAGCCAAGCGCTTCACGGGTCAGTGCGATTTCCGCGTCGCCCAGCGGTGCGCCGTGGGAGTCGTGAGTACCCGCTTTGTTCGGAGAACCGAAGCCGATGATGGTTTTGCACATCAGCAGGGACGGTTTGTCGGTCACGGCGCGCGCTTCTTCTACTGCACGTTTAATCGAGTCAGCATCGTGGCCATCAACGCCGCGCACAACGTGCCAGCCGTAGGCTTCGAAACGTGCGGCGGTGTCGTCAGTGAACCAGCCTTCAACGTGGCCGTCGATGGAGATGCCGTTGTCGTCATAGAACGCAACCAGTTTGCCCAGCTTCAGGGTACCGGCCAGGGAGCACACTTCGTGAGAAATGCCTTCCATCATGCAGCCGTCGCCCAGGAAGGCGTAGGTGAAGTGGTCAACGATGTCGTGGCCTGGACGGTTGAACTGCGCCGCCAGAGTCTTCTCTGCAATCGCCATACCTACAGCGTTAGCGATGCCCTGACCCAGCGGACCGGTGGTGGTTTCAACGCCAGCGGTGTAGCCCACTTCCGGGTGACCTGGAGTTTTGGAGTGCAGCTGACGGAAGTTTTTCAGCTCTTCGATTGGCAGATCGTAGCCAGTGAGGTGCAGCAGGCTGTAGATCAGCATAGAGCCGTGGCCGTTAGACAGCACGAAACGGTCACGGTCAGCCCATGCCGGGTTCTGAGGGTTGTGGTTAAGGAAATCACGCCACAGGACTTCGGCGATGTCAGCCATACCCATAGGGGCACCCGGGTGGCCGGATTTGGCTTTCTGTACTGCATCCATGCTCAGCGCACGAATAGCATTAGCAAGCTCTTTACGTGAGGACATTTTAACTCCAGATCGGACTGTTAAAGGCCATGCCCTTGACGACAGCGCGTTTTGGGCTACGCCGGAAAAAAGTGCCAACAATGTAACCCAAGCCGCAGGGCATGTACATGGAGCATTCTTTTGCAGCTTAAGAAATCTCTGGATCATGCTCGCATGTTGCGCAATCTGCTCGCCCGCCCCTGTCGATATTCCTTATACTTAGCCCGACACCGGCTTCGTTGACGGTGCATTTTTCGGAATTAATTCAGATTAACGAGTACGGAAGCAACATCATGAAAATGCGTGCAATCGGGCTGGCTGTGGGAACAACGTTCCTGCTAAGCGGCTGTCAGAATATGGATTCTAACGGCCTGATGACCTCAGGCGCAGAAGCTTTTCAGGCCTACTCATTGAGCGATGCGCAGGTCATAGCGCTGAGCGATCAGGCCTGTAAGGATATGGATGGAAAAGCTACGCTTGCCCCGGCTAACAGCACCTATACGCAGCGTCTGAACAAGATTGCTTCCGCGCTGGGCGACAACATTAACGGCCAGCCGGTGAACTACAAAGTGTACATGGCGAAAGACGTCAACGCCTTCGCGATGGCGAACGGCTGTATCCGCGTTTACAGCGGCCTGATGGACATGATGACCGACAACGAAGTGGAAGCGGTGATCGGCCATGAAATGGGTCACGTTGCACTGGGTCACGTGAAGAAAGGGATGCAGGTTGCGCTGGGCACCAATGCCGTGCGTGCCGCAGCAGCCTCTGCGGGCGGCATTGTCGGCAGCCTGTCCCAGTCGCAGCTTGGCGATGTGGGCGAGAAACTGGTGAACTCCCAGTTCTCCCAGCGTCAGGAGTCGGAAGCGGATGACTACTCTTACGATCTGTTGCGCAAACGCGGCATCAATCCATCGGGTTTAGCCACCAGCTTCGAAAAACTGGCGAAACTGGAAGAAGGCCGTCAGAGCTCCATGTTTGACGATCACCCGGCCTCCGTTGAACGTGCGCAGCATATCCGTGACCGCATGGCGGCAGACGGAATTAAATAAAACGCCGGCCCGGTGCGCGCCGCGCTACCGGGCAACAAGGCTCAATCAGTACAGCGTTTTCTGTGGCGGCCCGGCAAACTTAAGGGCGCCAATCTGCCCCATCCGCACCTCAACCACCGACGGCCCCGGCATCGCCAGCGCCTCTGTCATGACCGCATCAAAGTCCTCGGCCTGCTCAACGCTCCAGGCCTGAAGGCCAATCGCCTGCGCCAGCAGGGTAAAGTCCGGCGTATGCAGCGCGTTATAATACTGCCGTCCGCCAAAATATTTATCCTGAATGCCGCGCATTACGCCGTAGCCCCCGTCGTTCATGATCAGCAGCGTCACATTAGCTTTCTCCTGCGCCAGCGTCGCCAGTTCGCCTAAATTCAGGCTCAGGCCGCCGTCGCCCACCAGCCCCACCACCTTGCGCTGCGGGTTGGCAATCGCGGTGCCGATGGCCATCGGCAGCCCCATACCAATCGCCCCGGCGAGAGAGTGTATGTTCATCAGCGGACCGTTAGCCCTCAACAGGCGGCTCCCCCACAGGCTGCCGGACACGGTGATATCGCGCACCAGCAGGCCGTCTTTCGGCAGCGCTTTTTCTATGGCGTCGTTAAGCTTCGCATAGACGCCGCACTGCTCGCGCAACCCCTGTTCAGCTTGCCCGACCGCCTGCTGTACCTGCGCGTCCCACTGGGCGTTGCCCCATTCCCGGCCCTGGGCTTTTTCAGCCAGCGCGCCAAGCAACGCTGAACAATCGGCTATCAACGTGCTATCCATCAGGTAGTTACGGCTTGCTGCCGCCGGGTCGATATCAATCTGCACCCGCGGAGACGGCAGTTCCAGCGTCCAGGAGCGGGTTTCGTTGCTGCGCAGGCGTGAACCGGCCACCAGGGTAAAATCACACTGCGCCATCAGCGCTTCCACCGACGGCGAATTGTGGAACGCGCGCAGGCTGGCGCGATGGTCGTCCGGCAGCACGCCGCGCGCGTGGGTACTGGAGATCACCGTCACGCCTGCATCCGCCAGCGTTTTCACGGCGTCAGCGCTTCCCAGCGCCCCGCCCCCCAGCCACAGCAGCGGCTGTTTCGCCTGCTTGAGTTGCGCCCACAGCGCGTCAACCACTGCGGGATCCACGGCGGGAGCCGATGCCGGTTTGACCGGCGCGGTCACCAGCGACAGCGGAATTTTGGCACCCTGAATATCAATCGGGATTTCCACAGAGACCGGCCCGTACGGTGGCGTCTGCGCGTCCTGGATGGCTTTATGCAGAATCGCTATCGCCTGATTCGCATTGCTGATCCGGTACGCCCGTTTTGAGCTGGCTTTCAGGAAGGTCAACTGGTCGCGGGTCTCATGGATAAACCCGGTGTCGGCGTCCAGCCAGGCTTTCTCTACCTGCCCGGTTAAATGCAGCAGCGGCGTGCAGGCGTTCATCGCCTCTACCAGCGCGCCTACCGCGTTACCTGCCCCCGCGCCGGTGCTGGTCAGCGCCACGCCGAGGCCGGAAAAACGTCCGTGGGCATCGGCCATGGTGACGGAACCGGCTTCGCCGCGCGCGGGCACAAAGCGGATGGTGCCCCGCTGCCCAACCGCATCCGCGATCGGCAGGTTGTGAATGGAGATGACGCCGTAGATGGCCTCAACCTGATACTGCTCCAGCGTTCTGGCGATGGCGTCGCCGACGGTTATCATTTCGCTCATTGCTCACCCTTTCTCAGTCGCACCAGTGGTTGACGCTGTTACCCGTCGCCAGATAAATGCTCTTTTGTTGCATCCAGGCCTTCAGCCCCTGAATGCCCTTCTCGCGGCCCAGACCGCTCTCTTTAAAGCCCCCGAACGGGGTCGAAATCGCAAACACTTTGTAGGTGTTGATCCACACCGTGCCTGCCTCCAGCTGCTCGCTGAGACGCAGGGCGCGTCCGGTATCGCGCGTCCAGATCCCTGCCGCCAGGCCGTAAACCGAGTCGTTCGCCTCGCGGATAAGCGTGGCTTCATCGCGAAACGGCATCGCCACCAGCACCGGGCCGAAGATCTCTTCCTGACAGGCGCGGGCGCGGTTGGTCAGCCCTTCAATGATGGTTGGCTGGAAGAAACTGCCGTTTGCCAGCGCGGGATCGGCGGGGATCTCGCCGCCGCACAGCACCCGGCCCCCTTCACGTTTCGCCAGTTCGACATACTCGATCACGCTCTGACGATGTTTCTCGTTGATTAGCGGTCCTACATGAACGCCGTCGGTAAACGGGTGTCCGACGCGCAGCCCGCGGGTTAACTCCAGCAGCCGCGCCATCAGCGGTGCGTACAGGCTTTCGTGGATAAACAGCCGCGACCCGGCGATACACGCCTGCCCCGCCGAGCTGAAAATGCCGTAGCAGATCCCGCGCGCGGCCTGTTCGATATCGGCATCCTCCAGCACGATGGTCGGGGATTTTCCGCCCAGCTCCAGCGAGGCCGGGATCAGTTTTTCCGCCGCCACGTGCGCCAGATGACGGCCCGTGGTGGTGCCGCCGGTAAAGGAGATTTTGCGCACCTCAGGATGGCGCGCCAGCGCATCGCCAATTACCGAGCCTTTGCCCGGCAGGACGCTCAGCAGCCCGGCGGGCAGCCCGGCCTGTTCAAATATCCGCGCCAGCTCCAGCGCCATCAGCGGCGTGGCTTCGGCGGGCTTGAGGATCACCGCGTTCCCGGCGGCAATGGCTGGCGCGACCTTCTGCATTTCGCTGGCAATCGGCGAGTTCCACGGCGTGATGGCCGCCACCACGCCGAGCGGCTCGTAGCGGCTCAGCGTCAGCAGATCCGCCTGGCGCGGCGTCGGGAGTTCCCCCTCCAGCAGCTCGCAGGCGGCGGCAAAGTAACGCGCCGTTCCCGCCGCGCTCATCACCAGCCCGCGCGCTTCCGCCAGCGGCTTGCCGTTATCGCGGCTCTGCATCTGCGCCAGCGCGTCGACGCGGGATTCAATGAGATCCGCAACCTTATGCAGGATCTTCGCCCGCATATGCGGCAGGCTGTTACGCCATGCGGGTTCGCGCCAGGCGCGCGCTCCTGTGGCTATCGCCTCCTCCAGATCATCCAGACTGGCGGCGTTCAGCGTCGCGTTGATTGTTCCGTCTGCCGGGAAGTGGCTCTGCATCGGGTTGCCGCCGCCGTGTCGCCACTGTCCGCCAATAAAAATCTTCAGATTGTCCATCATCACTCCTCAGCTCAGGGCCAGCTCGCGACAGGCGCGCACCGCGCTGAGTGCCGCCAGGGTGGAGGTTTTAGGATTGGAAGCCAGCGGCAGGCCGCTCAGCTCCAGATGGAACTCGCCGAACAATCCTTCCACGTGCAGCGTGTGGGTGTTACGTTTCGTTGCCGGGTCAACCATCAGCTGCACGCGGGTCTCATCCATCCCCACGCCGCCGAGCGCCACGGTCGCCGCCACGTTGGCGTTCGCCGGGAACAGCCGCGCCGCCTCGCGGGCGCTGCCTTCAAAAAAGACCTTTGCCTCTGACACCGAATTCAGATCGATAAGCTGCTCGGCATAGCTGCCGCGCCAGCTGGCCGGGCTTTTGCGCGACTGATAGGTGACGCGCTCAAGCCCGCCCTCCTTCGCCGCTGCCAGACCGTCGATACCGGCCACCGCACCGGAAAGCAGGGTCAGTTTGCCGCCCGCCGCAAACAGGCGCTGCTCCAGCGCGCTGTCCGCCAGCGCGCCGGTGGAAATAACGGCCAGATGCCAGCCGCGACGCAGGATCTCTTCCCCGTACTGGGCCACCGCCTGCTGGCTGGCGCACTCCAGCACCAGATCGGGCGTTTGTGCGCACGCCGTCGGTGACGTCAGCGCCTCGACCGCATCGCCAAACTGGTCGTGAATGGCGGCATGGTGAGATTCTCGCGCCACGATCCAGCCGATAGCCACGCCAGCAGGCAGGCGCTCAATCACCGCCTGCGCCATGGCGCCAAAACCAATCAACATTACCTTTTTCATGATGTGTCCTTACAGATGGCGGCAGAAGCCGCCGGAAACGTCCAGCGCCGCACCGGTGGTAAACGAGGCCAGCGGCGAGGCGAGGAACAGCAGCGCCTGCGCTGGCTCCTGCGGCTTGCCGAGGCGCGCCATCGGAATGCCGCGCTTGCGCGCGATGTCCGCCGTCCACTCCGGCCAGCTCTGGTTTTTGTCCGCCCGCGTTTCAAAGCGGCGCTGCCACTGGCCGGATTCCACCATGCCAAGCAGTATGGAGTTGACGCGAATGCCTTTGCCTACCAGCTCTTTCGAGAGCGTCAGCGTCATGTTCAGCAGTGCGGCACGGGCGGCGGAGGTGGCGATCATGTGCTCCTCCGGCTGTAGCGCCAGCAGGGAGTTGACGCAGGTAATGGAGGCGATGTCGGACTGCTCCAGCAGAGGCTGAAACGCCTGGACCGGGTTAATCACCCCGAACAGTTTGAGTTCAGCTTCGTGCAGCCACGCCTCGCGCGGGGTGTCCTGGAAGTGCGCCACGTAGCCCTGCCCGGCGTTATTGATCAGCATATCCGCCGCGCCAAAGCGCGCCTGCACCGCATCCGCAAAGGCCTGCACGTCGTCGGCGTTCAGCACGTCGCAGCGGTAAGAGAAAATCTCCCCGTGGGGGAATTCGTTTTGCAGCGTCGCATGAGCGCTGGCGAGCCGGTCCGGGTCACGGCCGCAGAAGGCGACTTTCGCCCCGTCACCCAGCAGCAGGCGCAGCGTTTCAAAGCCAATGCCGGAAGATCCGCCGGTGACTACCGCTACACGCCCGTCAATTTGTGCATTCATCGCGCACCTCTTCGTTAATGCGTAAAAGCTGTTGGTTAAAAAACGCGTCGTTATCGAGATAGCTGGCGTGCCCGGCCTGCGGAATGGCGGTAAACGGCATGCCGTAGCGCAGCGCCAGCCCCTGCACCAGCTCGGGCTGTGTGATGGCGTCCTGCTCGCCGCACCAGACTTCAAAACTGCCAGCGTAACGCTTCAGCCAGCCGTGGATGTCGTCGTGTGCCAGCATCCACGCGGCGGCAAGGTAGCCCTCGGAACGCAGCGCGCGCATGCCCGCCGCGACGGTGGCAATATCTTCCGCGCGCGCGCCGGGGCGCAGCAGCTTCGCGGCGCGGGTCTGGGCGAGGATTTCGCCACCCAGCGCCATCTGCTGCTCGCGGTTGCGCCAGACCTGCTCCCGCTGCTCCGGCGCGGCCTGCCCGTAACCCTGCGCAGCGTCGGCCAGCACCAGATGAAGGACGCGCTCAGGGAATTTCGCCGCAAAGGCGCTGGCGACCAGCGCGCCGAGCGAGTGGCCGACCAGCACCGCCTGCCAGACGCCCGCGCGGTCAAGCATCGCCGCCAGCGCGTCGGCGTAATCCCCCGCGTTCGCCCGCTCGACGGCCAGCATCGGGCTTTCGCCATAACCGGGCATGTCCCACGCCAGCACACGAAAACCGTTCAGCGCCATCTGCTTGTGCCAGGACGCAGCGCCGGAGCTGATCCCGTGCAGCAGCATCAGCGGAATACCGCTTCCCTGTTCACGAAAACCCGTCATCATGCCCCCTTAGTTCCGCTTCACTTTCGAGAGCGGATGGTCGGACGGATAGGTCGGGATTTCCGGCTTGTTGGTCCCCAGCATGACGCACATCAGTGCCTCTTCTTCACCGTGGTTAAACAGGCCGCGATAGATACCCGGCGGGACGGAGATCAGGTCACGCTCGCGCAGCACGGTTTCGGTGTAGCTGTCGCCGTCCTGGATCATCAGCGTGATCTGCCCCTTGAGCATAAAGAACACCTCTTCCACGTCGTCGTGCAGGTGCAGCGGCCCTTCGCACTTAGACGGCAGCACCATGGTGGAGAAAGTAAAATGGTCCGCCTGCACGGTGTTGGTGTCGTTCGCCACGCCCGTTGCGCCGGTACCGATGTAGCGCATCTGCGCCCGGCGGTATTTCGGGTCAAAATCGGCCTGGAACTTCAGCGCGTTCCAGTCGTATTTCCGGCCTTCGAAGCGCGCGATGCGCGACTCGACCCATTCTTCCATCGTCAGGTGGTCAGGTTTAATGCCGGTTTTGTGGGTTACGGTTGAATCAGTCATGACACTCTCCTCAGTAACGTCTCAGCAGCGGCAGTAACAGGACGCAGCCCACCGCCGCCATCACCGCCAGAAAAATCAGCCCGGAATCCATGCTGTGGGTGAAGGCGATAAGCGCGCCCATCACCGCTGGCGACAGCGCGCCCGCAAAGTTTCCCAGCCCGTTGAAGATGCCGCCCGCCGTAGCGCTCACCCGGGGATGGGTGGCCTTCGCCAGCAGGGCGAAAATGTTTGGTGCGCCGGTGCCCCACATAAAGGTGCTGAAGCTCATCGCCGCGATGATGGCGATCGGGGTATCAAGATGCATTACCGCCGCCAGCCCCACCGCCGCCCCCGCCATCGAGATAAAGCAGGCCGCCGCGCGCTTATCGACCCTGTCCGAGAGCCACGCGCCAATCACCTCGCCCGCCAGCATGGCGATAAACGGCATCGACGACAGCCAGCCTGCATGCTCCAGATGAATGCCTTTGCCTTTGATCAGGTAGCCAGGCAGCCAGCCGTTGATGCCCCACAGGTAGGTCAGGAAAGCGATGTTAAAGATGCAGATGATCCAGAAGTGCGGGCTGACAAACAGCTCGCGCCGCGCCGCGCGCCGCTCGTCCTGAGACGCCTGTGAAGTGCCGGGTTTTGCCTCCAGGCGGATCCCGCGCAGACCGATGCGCACGAAGATAAGCACCGGCACGGTAAGCATGGCCATCACAAAGAAAGTGCTCTGCCAGCCAAAGGTGTTCAGCAGCCAGAGGGAGAGCGGGAAACCAATCGCCGCGCCCACCGGGGTGCCCAACAGCCACAGCATGGTGGCGCGCGCCTGCAAATGCTGCGGGAAGTTGTGACGTACGATGGCGAAAGCCAGCGGGAAGAGCGGTCCTTCCGCCACGCCCAGCAGAATACGCAGGACGATCATCAGCGTGTAGTTATGGGTAAAGCCCATCTCCACCATCAGCACGCACCACACCACCATCATCCCGGTGAGCAGACGCAGCGGCGCGATTTTGTCGCCTAAACCGCTTAAAAACACCGACGAGAAGCCGTAGCTCAGCAGGAAGGCGCTCATCAGAATGCCGAGGCGCGTGGTATCGAAATCGATGCCCATCGCCTGCTGGAAATGGGTATCAGAAAAGAGCGCCGCGATGCTGATTTTGTCGAAAAACGCCAGCAGCACGCAGGCCAGCAGCGACAGCGGGATGGCCCAGCGCACCGCTTTTTCGGGCGTGCGGGTCCCCTCACCGCTCGCCTCAACGGGCGCGGTGTTAGTCTCTAGTGTGGTCATCTCTCCCCCTACGGGTGCGGGTTAGCTATCGCAGTGACATCAGTGAAAAAGTCGGGTCGGCAAGCGGTACGTCCGACAGATCCCGCCCCGCCGCCATCCAGCGCTTCGCCAGCTTCACGGTGCGCGCATCGTTGAACGCCACCAGCTGCGTCAGCCGCCCGTTTTCGTCCAGCGAGAAGTACAGCGAATCTTCGCGCGCTATCGTTGTGCTCCCCGGCTGCGGTATGCCGAGGATCTGAATATTGTGCTGGTATTGATCCGACCACAGCCACGGCGCGTCGTCGTAGCCTGGCGCATCCGGGTTGAGCATCGCTTTGGCCGTTGCCACCGCCTGATTCTGGGCGAAGGCCCAGGACTGGATGCACAGGCCGTAGTGATGGTGCTGGGCGACATCGCCTGCGGCAAAGATGAACGGATCCGACGTGCGGCCCTGAGCATCCACCACGATCCCGCGTCCGGTTTTCAGCCCCGCGTCGCGCGCCAGCTCCAGATTAAGATCGACGCCGATCCCCACCACCACCGCATCAAAGGTTTCACGCTGGCCGTCGCAGTGGATGACCGGCAGGCCGTTATCGTCCTCCAGCTCCAGCGCGCCGCAGCCGGTACGGATCTCCACGCCCTGTTCGCGGTGGATGGCCTCCAGGCGCTGTGAAACCTCGCCGCTCACCGAGCGCATGCACAGCGCAGGCTGCTGCTCGAACAGGGTGACCGCCACGCCGCTTTTGCGCGCCGAGGCAGCAATCTCAAGCCCGATCCAGCCGCCGCCGACAATCGCCAGCTTTTGACTTTCCGCGAGACGTGCTTTCAGGCGCTGCGCGTCCTGCCAGTGGCGCAGGGTATAGACCTGCGGATGGCTGGCCCACGCCTGCGAAGGCAGGCGCGCCCGACCGCCGGTAGCCATTAAAAGGATGTTGTAACTAAGGTGTTCACCGTTGCTCAGAACGACTTTTTTCTCATCACGCTCGACAGATTCAGCGCGCAGCGGACGGTACCAGGTCAGGCTCAGCGCCTGCTGTGCTTCTTCGCTAAACAGCCGCGGGAGTGCCGCGTCCGGCTCCAGCAGCGTCGCTTTCGACAGCGGCGGACGTTCGTAGAAATCCCACTCTTCTTCCGCCACCACGCAAATCTCGGCGTCGAAACCCTCGTCGCGCAGGGTTTTCGCCGCCCAGCCACCTGCCTGACCGCCGCCGATTATGACTATGCGCGATGTCATACCGCCTCCGGCTTTTTCTGCTGACGGCGCGTGTCGTGGTCAATCCCGCCTTCCACCGCCCACTCGGTAAAGGAGACCAGCGAATGCTCCAGCTCACGCGGCTGCCAGTTTTCCGTCAGGTAATCGTCGTTGGTGTAATACTCAAACGCCCCGCCGGTCGGGCTGTTGACGTACCAGAAGTACGCCGACGACACCGGATGACGGCCCGGCCCGATAAAGGTGCTCCAGTCATGTTTATTCATCGCGATACCGCCGCCGATCACCTCGTGGATGTCGCGTACCGTGAAGGCCACGTGGTTAAGGCCGCGCTTGCGGTTCGGCAGTTGCAGCAGGAACAGGTTGTGATGACCGCCACGCACGCCACAGCGCAGGAACACGGCTCGGTTGATATAGCGGTCAGAGACCTGAAAGCCGAGCACCTCGCGGTAGAATTTCTCCACTGCCGCCAGCTCTTCCACGAAGAACACCACGTGCCCGACGTTGATCGGCTGGGCGCGATCGTAAACCGGGCTGGGGGTATCGATACGGCGGGCGTCGCCCCACTGGTTTATCGGCTCGACGTTCAGTTCCACCTCGGTCTGCTGGCTGACCTGCACGCGCAGCGTCATGCCGTTCGGATCCAGGCACTCCAGCGCGTCGCCCACTTCGCGAAAGCCAGGCTGTTGCGCCAGCTTCGGGCGCAGCGCATCCAGATCTGACTGTGCGGCAACCGCCCAGGTCATGCGGCGCAGGGTGTTGCCCGCTTCAAACGCGGGCGGCAGGTCGGGGCTGTCGATGGGGTTAAGCTCCACGCGCGCCGCTCAGGGTGGTGAAACGCTGGCCGCTGGCATCGCCCGTCAGGCCAAAATCACGCATAAATTTGGCGCAGTGCGTCAGGTCTTCCACGCCAAATTCCAGCTTTTCAATTCCGGTTACACTCATCGTTCGTTGCCTCATCTGGCCCAAATTGGGCGTAAAACATGCCCGACGCAGTTAAGCGCCTGACGTTAACTCACTGATTTAACTGGCCTGTGACAAATACCCTAAGAAGCCAGAAATTTTATCCGCCGCGAGGCGAACCTCGTTTTGCAGGCGCTCGCGGTCGCTCTGCGGGATCTCCTCGGACGGCACCAGAATGCTGACCACCGCCGCCACGCGTCCGCTTCGGTCATACACCGGGTAGACGATGGAAGAGATGCCGTGGCGGAAGAAGGATTCACCGATGACAAACCCGCGTGCTTTGTCCTGCTGCACCATCTGCCACAGAGCTTCACGGTCATGAAGCTGCCCCGGCGTGTTGCCCGGCAGACGCTCGTGCGGGAACAATTGTTCGAAATCAGCGCGGGAAATATCGGTCAGCAGCATGCGGCCCAGCGAGGTGCAGTGCACCGGCAGGCGGGTGCCAATGCTGACCTGGTTGATGCGCGACCCGGCGGCGCTGACGCGGGCGATGTAGATAATGTCGCGCCCGTCGCGGATCGCCAGATGGCTGCTGCACTGGCTTACGTCGCGTAATTGCTCGATCACCGGCTGGCCGACCTGCGCCACGTCCAGCGAGGCGATGTACTCAAAGCCGAGACGCAGCACGTTCATGCCCAGCGAAAAGGTATTGTTGCGCGTGTTGCGCTCCAGAAATCCCATGTACTCCAGGGTCTGCACCACGCGATAGGCAGTGGCCTTCGGCATATCCACCAGCCGGTGCAGTTCGGCAAAGGTCAGATCGCGATGCTGCTCGCCAAAGGCCAACAGCAGCTGTAAACCGCGCTCCAGCCCCGGCACCAGATACTTCACTTCCTGATCGTTTGCCATCATCGCCCTACCTTAGTTAAAGACAAAACCGCCGTTGACAGGGATCAGCTGTCCGGTGATAAACCGCGACAGATCGCTTAACAGCCAGACCACGCTGCCGGTGACATCTTCCGGCTGCTGTGCCCCGGTTAACGCACGTCCGTTTTCGTAGAGCTGATGCCGTTCGGCGGGCACATATTCGGTGGCCTCGACGCGGGTCAGCCCCGGTGCGATGGCGTTGATGCGAATCCGTTTTTCACCCAGCTCGCGCGCCATGGAGCGGGTCATGGCAATGACTGCCCCCTTGCTGGCGACGTAGGCCATCAGGCGCGGCGCGCCCCACAGCGCGGTGTCAGACGCCACGTTCACAATGCCTGCCCCTTCACGCAGCAGCGGCACGGCGGCGCGCGTCACCAGCCAGGTGCCTTTGACGTTGACGCTCATCACCCGATCCCAGAGATCCGGGTCGTAATCGAACATGTTTTTGCCGCCCACGCCCGTCGCCATCGCCGCGTTGTTCACCAGACCGTCAATCTGCCCCTGCTCGCCAACGCTGCTGAACACCTGCTCGATGGAGTGCGGATCGGCCAGATCGATAACGTGCGATTCGATCGCATAGCCCTGTTCGCGCAGCCGGTGGGCGCTCTCGGCCAGTTCGCCTTTGAGGATGTCGCACATCACCACCGCCGCGCCTTGCTCCGCGCAGGCTCTGGCAAAGTGGTAGCCCAGCCCGCGCGCGGCGCCGGTCACTACAATGCGTTTGCCACTCAGCAGCCCGTTCATCAGGCGGCTCCCTGCTGTGCTTCGCGCATCGCCAGCTGCTCTTTGGCGGCCTTTTGCATCATGCGGCGCAGGCGAGAGAGGCCAACGTCGTGCTGATACAGGTATTCATGGTCGCGCGCGTTGGGCGCCAGGCTCTCCAGCACCACGCGGTCCTGCTCCAGCACTTCCCAGTGCAGTTTTTCCAGGCGGTTGCGGTACATGAAGCGCCACATATCACGCTGCCAGCCCTGTACGCGGCGTATGCGCCAGAAGAAAACGCGGCAGTTGTCGTTATCTTCCGGCACCACCATGCCGACGATAAAGAAGTGGCCGCCCGGTCCGAAACGCTTCTTATACGGAATGGAGAGGCGCATCCAGCAGGTGCCGCTGTTGCCCAGCTCTACCCAGTCGAAGTTGACGCCGCTCTGCCCCTTCTTCTCGAAAATAAAGCCGGTTTTCGTCGGCTGAAGCACCATGTCAGCCTTGCGATCCCCTTCCGCCATCGAGTGTGAGGAGGAGTGCAGATAAGTGCCGTGCATCGGATCCATCACGTTTTCCAGCGCGTACTGGTAATTGCATTTCCACGCGGCGGTGCAGAGGAAATTGCTGAAGTTTTCCGTGTCGGCCAGTTCGTCCGGGAAGGTCAGCTCGTCCGGCTGCTGGTCCGCGGTGACGCCAAACCAGAGGAAAATGGCGCCGTGCGCCTCCTGCACGTTATAGCTGCGCACGCACTGCTGGCCGACCAGCGGACATTTGTCCACGGCGGGCACGTCTTTCACTTCGCCGTTACCCGCCACTTCCACCCCGTGATACCAGCAGGCGATGCGGTCCCCGAGATTCCAGCCCATCGACAGACGCGCGCCGCGGTGCGGACAGCGGTCCTCCAGCGCCTGCACCTGCCCGTCTTTGTTGCGCCAGACCACAATCTGTTCACCCAGGCGGGTGATGCCCACCGGCGCAGACTGCACTTCCCAGCTCGCCAGCACCGGATACCAGAGGCCGCGCAGACCTTTATCCAGATAGTTTTGTACGGTAGTCGTCATCGCGTTGCCCTCAGTAGCCGTTAACCTGTAAGAATGCCTGGAAGCTGGCGTCGCTCCACGGCTCGCCCTGCTGGTCGTGCATACGCACTGCGTTCAGCCCGCTCACCAGCTCCGGCAGGGTTTCAACGCCCTGTTCGAAGAGATCTTCCAGCGTCGCAATCAGGTTCATTTCCCAGCTTTCCGGCTCGCGGCTGCGGGTCTGCCAGATCAGGTTCTGGTAATCACCCGGCTTGTGAATGGCGCCATTACCGCCTTCTGCCGGCGGGGTAAACTGGCGGCTTTCCGGCAGCGCCGGGTTGTAGTTCAGCGTGTCGCTCAGGCCACGGTCTCCTCAACGAAGGTAATCTGAATCTGGTTTTCAAAGACCCGAACCGGGTAACGGTTGAGGTTGCGCCCCCCGGGGCCGTGCAGACACTGGCCGGTTTTGACGTCGAACACCGCCTCATGCAGCGGACATTCCACTTTGCCATCTTCCACGAAGCCCTGGCTCAGCAGGGCGTAAGCGTGTGGGCATACGTCTTCCAGTGCGTAATATTCACCGTCAATCAAATACACGCCGATCTCTTTCCCGTCGACGTTGCCACTAAAAGGGAAATCTTCCTGTACTTGCTCTGCGTCACATACGCCTATCCAGCTCATCACGATCCTCCAGGCCTTTGTTTCATATATGAAACTCTGTTTCTTATTTAATACGGTCAATATAAAAGCGGTGAATGTTTCGTCAAGCGGCAATGTGACGAATTTGTTAATTGATCGGCAATTAATTAACTAAGTGTGCAAGGGATCACGAAAAAATGCAGCGATATGAAATTTTCATTATTGCGGCGTGAAAGAATACGATTTATCGATGGCTTTTATTTTTATTCCTTAAAAATAAAAAGGCAAAAGCCTTGCTGTTTCACCTGTGAAACAATGCTTTATTTTATCCTTATTAAACAACGAGTTTCACAGGTAAACCATTTTAGTTGCGTGACAATCACACTGATAAAAAAACACACTGGATAATACATAAGGCAGGCAAAAGGAGAAGGTACATTTGCACTGTTATTCCTCATTATTATTTTCTGCGCTGAATGGATAAATATCATTTCCATAATTTTTAGACGGGAAATAGGTCGGGGATTTTCAGCCAAATGAAAACAGAATGTTACAAGGAATGCGGGTGGCGAAGGTGATGATAGCGGTAGGGTCTTTTTGACGCACGTAACGTTGCAGGAGATCGTCCTGCTGGCCGGAGAAAATATTGCCGCTGCGCATGCGTCGCGCAGCAGCAATCAGCGCGTAAGGCTTATTCGCCCTTTTTCGCCGCCTGGATGTAGAGCATTTCCAGCGCCAGGGTCGCCGCAGCCAGCGCGGTGATCTCGGACTGGTCATAGGCCGGAGCCACTTCCACCACGTCCATCCCGACGATGTTCAGATCCTTCAGGCCGCGCACCAGTTTGATGGCACGGTCTGACGTCAGACCGCCGATCACCGGCGTACCGGTACCTGGCGCAAATGCCGGATCCAGGCAGTCGATATCGAAGGTCAGGTAGACAGGCATATCGCCGACGATCTGCTTAACCTGAGCCAGAATATCGTCCACGCCGCGATCGTTCACCTGGCCCGCGTCGAGCACGGTGAAGCCGTTGTCTTTGTCGAATTCGGTACGGATACCGATCTGCACGGAGTGGTTCGGGTCGATCAGACCTTCGTTTGGCGCGGTGTAGAACATGGTGCCGTGGTCGAACTCGCAGCCGTTCGCGTAGGTGTCGGTGTGCGCATCGAAGTGCACCAGCGCCATTTTACCGAAGTGCTTCGCGTGGGCGCGCAGCAGCGGCAGAGTGACGAAGTGGTCACCGCCGAAGGAGAGCATGCGTTTACCGGCCGCCAGCAGCTTCTCGGCGTGCGCCTGTAATTTTTCGCTCATTTCACGCGCGTCGCCGAAGGCGTACACCAGGTCACCGCAGTCCACCACGTTCAGGCGCTCGCGCATGTCGAAGTTCCACGGGAAGCGGTTGTGCTCCCAGGCCAGGTTGGTGGAGACCTGACGGATCGCCGCCGGGCCATGACGTCCACCTGCGCGACCGGACGTAGCCATGTCGAAGGGTACGCCGGTGATCACCCAGTCCGCATCGCTGTCGTACGGCTGGAAGTTCATCGGAAGGCGTAAAAAACCAAACGCGTTAGATACCAGAGAGTTATCGTACTGATGACCTAAAGTGCTCATGTCCTGACCTCTTATAAAGTCGATACATTAAAAACAGATGAAAAAAAATCCCCTCCGCGTCGTTAAACCCGACGAGGAAGGGATTGATTCGTAAATCGCATAGTGGGGCGAATTATCGCCGTTAATTCATACGGGTTCAAGTGAGTATAGGGCATCGTGCGGTCTTTGCCCCTCACCCTAACCCTCTCCCCAAAGGGGAGAGGGGAAAGGCGAATGCCTTACTCGTCTTCCAGGTAGGTGTACCCGTACAGACCCGCTTCAAACTCTTCGAGGAACTGCTGCTGCAAGGCATCGTCCAGACCGGTGTTTTTGACCTGATCGCGGAACTGGGTGAGCAGTTTTTTCGGATCCAGCTGAACGTATTCGAGCATGTCCGCTACGGTGTCCCCTTCGTCGGACAGCTCAACCTCCACGCTGCCGTCAGGGAAGACAAACACGTCAACCGCTTCGGTATCGCCGAACAGGTTGTGCATATTGCCCAGGATCTCCTGATACGCCCCCACCATAAAGAAGCCCAGCATTGGCGGGTTCTCTGGATCGTACTCCGGCATCGGCATGGTCGTCGCAATACCGTCACCGTCGACGTAGTGGTCAATCGCGCCATCGGAGTCACAGGTGATGTCCAGCAGCACCGCGCGACGTTCCGGCGCGTGATTCAGCCCTTCCAGCGGCAGAACCGGGAACAGCTGGTCGATACCCCAGGCATCCGGCATCGACTGGAACAGGGAGAAGTTGACGTACATTTTGTCCGCCATACGCTCCTGCAACTCGTCGATAATCGGACGGTGCGCGCGGTTGCTCGGGTCGAGCTGCTTCTGCACTTCATGGCACATATTCAGATAGAGCTGCTCGGCCCACGCGCGCTCTTGCAGGCTAAAGGTGCCCGAAGAATAGCCGACGTGAATATCGTGCAGGTCCATCTGGCTGTCGTGTAGCCATTCGCGCAGGGAACGACGCGTGCCCGGCTCGTGCATCTCCTGCCAGGTTTCCCACATGCTTTGCAGGGAACGCGGGGCATCGTCTGCCGGAGGCGTGGCCTCGGTGATTTCGCTACGCTCAACGCCGATGATGTTAGAAACCAGCACCGTATGGTGCGCGGTAACCGCGCGGCCAGATTCGGTGATCACCGTCGGATGCGGCAGGCCGTGCTCTTCGCAGGCATCGCCAATCGCCCAGATGATGTTGTTGGCGTATTCGTTCAGGCCGTAGTTGACCGAGCAGTCAGACTGTGAGCGGGTCCCTTCGTAGTCCACGCCCAGGCCACCGCCCACGTCAAAGCACTGAATATTCACGCCGAGCTTATGCAGTTCAACGTAGAAACGCGCGGATTCACGCACGCCGGTGGCGATGTCGCGGATATTGGCCATCTGCGAGCCGAGGTGGAAGTGCAGCAGCTGAATGCTGTCCAGACGACCGCGCTCGCGCAGGATTTCCACCAGTTGCAGCACCTGGTTCGCCGCGAGGCCGAACTTGGATTTTTCACCGCCGGAAGACTGCCACTTACCGGACCCCTGCGAGGCCAGACGCGCACGCACGCCAAGGCGTGGGATCACGTTCAGACGCTCGGCCTCTTCCAGCACGATCGCGATTTCGGTCATCTTCTCGATCACCAGATAGACCTTGTGGCCCATCTTCTCGCCAATCAGCGCCAGACGAATGTATTCGCGGTCCTTATAGCCGTTACAGACGATCACCGACCGGGTCATGCCCGCGTGGGCCAGGACCGCCATCAGCTCCGCTTTAGAGCCTGCTTCCAGGCCCAGCGGTTCGCCGGAGTGGATCAGGGACTCAATTACGCGGCGGTGCTGGTTTACCTTGATCGGGTAAACGAGGAAATAGTCGCCGTTATAACCATACGATTCGCGCGCGCGTTTAAACGCGGCGTTAATAGAACGCAGGCGATGTTGCAGGATCTGCGGGAAGCAGAACAGTGCAGGCAAGCGCTGGCCCTGCGCTTCACGGGCTTTCACCAGTTTAGCGAGATCCACGCGCGCTTCCGGGACGTCCGGATCCGGGCAGACACTGATGTGACCCAGCTCGTTAACGTCGTAGTAGTTATTGCCCCACCAGGCAATATTGTAAGTGCGCAGCATCTTGCTGGCTTCCTGGGAGCTCATCGCAACCTCCTGCATAGAACGTAGTACACCCTGTTCGCCTGCTGACGAAGGCGAAAGCGAAGACATGTCGTCAGACATAGCGAACCTCAACTCTTTGTATTAAGTGTAAAACAGTTGACTACTATCGCAGCGTTATACGGCGATAACAACCCATTAACGGCTCCATTTCCCAGCAGAGTATGCTGAAATCCAGACCGTGCGACCGGTTTCTTATTCATATCATTGTAAAACACGTATCCGAACTCTGTATGACAAGGTTCGGCGAAACCACGAGAAAACTCCTGTATTAACAAGAGCGCCCTTGTTCAGTTTTCACAAAGCGTGACCGGCTCTGGAATCCTGAGAAGCACCGAGATGGGTATAACATCGGCAGGTGTTTAGACCAGAAGTGCGGGTGGGAATCACATGCGCGCCAGAACGGCTACGCTGAATGAGCGGAAAACGATGGTTCATTATCTCGTATCACCTCCACGGCCGCCTCTGCTGAAACGGACCACAAGCCAAAGCTAAAAGTTCACTGCTTAACCCGGCTGGAAGTGGCGACACGATGTGTTCATCGAGCGCTGATTTTATATGAGCCGCGCGCCGCGTTTTATACCGAGAAGGTCGCTAAAAAGCAAAACAAAAATGCGCAGGTTGCCAGCGTCGTCAGGAAAAATTTCCAGCCGTGTTTTCAACGCAGTGAGAGGTGAGTCAAAAAAAACTGGAAATCGGGTGAAGAAGTGACCTAAAATAGACGTCCAGATGTTAATCCATCCATACCGATTAACACTCAGACTGCCAGTGTCAAAATCCTGTAGGCCTTGGTAGAATTATCTCCTTTGGCTATTTCCACACAGCAGCTTGAGCTAACCAAATTCCTCTTAGGTGAAATAAAACATGGCAAAACACCTGTTTACGTCCGAGTCCGTATCAGAAGGACATCCTGATAAAATTGCTGACCAAATCTCCGATGCGGTGCTGGATGCGATCCTCGCGCAGGATCCAAAGGCGCGCGTAGCGTGTGAAACCTATGTCAAAACCGGCATGGTTCTGGTTGGCGGTGAGATCACCACCAGCGCATGGGTTGATATCGAAGAGATCACCCGTAACACGGTGCGTGAGATCGGCTATGTGCATTCTGATATGGGCTTTGATGCCAACTCCTGCGCCGTACTGAGCGCGATTGGCAAACAGTCTCCCGACATCAACCAGGGCGTTGATCGTGCCGATCCGCTGGAACAGGGCGCGGGCGACCAGGGCCTGATGTTTGGTTACGCAACCAACGAAACCGACGTGCTGATGCCAGCCCCGGTGACCTACGCACACCGTCTGGTGCAGCGTCAGGCTGAAGTGCGTAAAAACGGCACCCTGCCGTGGCTGCGTCCGGATGCGAAAAGCCAGGTGACCTTCCAGTATGACGACGGGAAAATCGTCGGTATCGATGCCGTGGTTCTCTCCACGCAGCATGCTGAAGAGATCGACCAGAAATCCCTGCAAGAAGCGGTGATGGAAGAGATCATCAAGCCGGTTCTGCCAACTGAATGGCTGAGCTCTGCGACCAAATTCTTCATCAACCCAACCGGACGCTTTGTTATCGGCGGCCCAATGGGTGACTGCGGTCTGACCGGTCGTAAAATCATCGTTGATACCTACGGCGGCATGGCGCGTCACGGCGGCGGTGCATTCTCCGGTAAAGATCCGTCTAAAGTTGACCGTTCTGCTGCGTACGCTGCACGTTATGTGGCGAAAAACATCGTTGCTGCGGGCCTGGCTGACCGCTGTGAGATTCAGGTTTCCTACGCTATCGGCGTGGCTGAGCCAACCTCGATCATGGTGGAAACCTTCGGGACTGAAAAAGTGCCTTCAGAACAACTGACCTTGCTGGTGCGTGAGTTCTTCGACCTGCGTCCATACGGTCTGATTCAGATGCTGGATCTGCTGCACCCAATCTACCAGGAAACCGCGGCGTACGGTCACTTTGGCCGCGAACATTTCCCATGGGAAAAAACAGACAAAGCCGCCCTGCTGCGTGATGCTGCCGGTCTGAAATAATCGACTGACAGTAGCTTAAACAGGCCAGCTTTTGTGCTGGCCTTTTTTATGTCGGGTGGCGGCTATGCCTTACCCGACCTACGAGTAGTGAGTTTTTGTAGGCCGGGTAAGGCGCAGCCGCTACCCGGCAATGTTTGGAACCGTTTACACTTCACCCTCTATACTTCGCTTTCAGAATAATCCCTTTGCATGATCGCATTTCTTCTGCTGTTACATTCCCTTTCAGTTAAGTCTGAAATTTGTGCAAACGCGATGCACATCAATTAATTTACCTCTATATTTTCAAAGCTTTAATTATTTTTACGGTTACAGGTTAGTGTAACCGATTACACCGTTGTGATTTGACTCACATATTTTTATGAGTCGCTCACCTACCCTTAATATCGTAAAAACTGATAACTCAACTGGAGGGCATAATGCCTGACAATAATAAACAGGGGCGTACGTCCAATAAGGCAATGACGTTCTTCGTCTGCTTCCTTGCCGCTCTGGCAGGATTACTCTTTGGCCTGGATATTGGCGTAATTGCCGGTGCATTACCGTTCATCACCGATGAGTTCCAGATTAGCGCACACACTCAGGAATGGGTGGTTAGCTCCATGATGTTCGGCGCCGCCGTCGGTGCGGTCGGCAGCGGATGGCTCTCCTTCAAGCTCGGGCGTAAAAAGAGCCTGATGATCGGCGCGATCCTGTTCGTTGCCGGTTCACTGTTCTCGGCTGCTGCGCCTAACGTTGAAGTGCTGATCCTCTCCCGCGTGCTGCTGGGCCTGGCGGTGGGCGTGGCGTCTTATACTGCTCCGCTGTACCTGTCCGAAATCGCGCCGGAAAAAATCCGCGGCAGCATGATTTCCATGTATCAGCTGATGATCACCATCGGTATTCTGGGGGCTTATCTCTCCGATACCGCGTTCAGCTACAGCGGCGCATGGCGCTGGATGCTGGGTGTGATCATCATTCCTGCCGTTCTGCTGCTGATCGGCGTCTTCTTCCTGCCGGACAGCCCGCGCTGGTTTGCCGCCAAACGCCGCTTCCATGATGCCGAACGCGTGCTCTTACGCCTGCGCGATACCAGCGCCGAAGCCAAAAACGAGCTGGAAGAGATCCGCGAAAGCCTGAAGGTGAAACAGTCCGGCTGGGCGCTGTTCAAAGAGAACAGCAACTTCCGCCGCGCGGTATTCCTCGGCGTGCTGTTACAGATCATGCAGCAGTTCACCGGGATGAACGTCATCATGTATTACGCGCCAAAAATCTTCGAACTGGCGGGTTACACCAACACCACCGAGCAGATGTGGGGCACCGTGATCGTCGGTCTGACCAACGTGCTGGCAACCTTTATCGCCATCGGTCTGGTAGACCGCTGGGGACGTAAGCCAACCCTGACGCTGGGCTTCCTGGTCATGGCTGTCGGTATGGGCGTATTGGGTACTATGATGCACATGGGCATTCACTCCCCAACGGCACAGTACTTCGCCGTGGCGATGCTGCTGATGTTTATCATCGGTTTCGCGATGAGCGCCGGTCCGTTGATTTGGGTGCTGTGCTCTGAGATCCAGCCGCTGAAAGGGCGTGATTTTGGTATCACCTGCTCTACCGCGACCAACTGGATTGCCAACATGATCGTCGGCGCAACGTTCCTGACCATGCTCAATACCCTGGGTAACGCCAATACCTTCTGGGTCTACGCCGGTCTGAACCTGTTCTTTATTGTCCTCACGATCTGGCTGGTTCCTGAAACCAAACACGTTTCACTGGAACACATTGAACGTAACCTGATGAAAGGTCGTCCTCTGCGCGAAATCGGCGCACACGACTGATCCTCCTGCGGGGAGGCGCCTCTTGCGCCTCCCCGCTTCCCGCTTTATGCTCTGCCCCTATGAAAGCTCCCCGTCTCCCAATCGCCATTCAGCAAGCCGTTATGCGCAGCCTGCGGGAAAAACTCGCCCAGGCCAATCTGAAGCTTGGCCGTAATTATCCTGAACCGAAGCTGGTGTATCAGCAGCGAGGCACCGCAGCAGGCACCGCCTGGCTGGAAGCCTACGAGATCCGCCTGAATCCGGTACTGATGATGGAAAATCAGCAGGCGTTTGTCGAAGAAGTGGTGCCGCACGAGCTGGCCCACCTTCTGGTGTGGAAACACTTTGGCCGCGTCGCGCCGCACGGCAAAGAGTGGAAATGGATGATGGAGGCGGTGCTCGGCGTTCCGGCACGCCGCACCCATCAGTTCGAGCTGGAATCGGTACGCCGCAATACCTTCCCCTACCGCTGCCAGTGTCAGCAGCACCAGCTTACCGTCCGCCGCCATAACCGCGTGGTGCGCGGCGAGGCGACCTATCGCTGCGTAAAGTGCGGCGAACCGCTGGTTGCGGAATAATCAATTGAACTATCAGGAACTTTCCTGATCTGACTGATTGCATACGGGAACAACATTCGTTACGTTGCGGGCTCGTTTTGACACGGAGTGTAAGATGTCCCGTAATGTTTCTCTCGCTATCGCTTTTCTGGCGACAGCGCTCTCCGGCCATGCTCTGGCCGACGGTATTCACAGTTTTTCTCAGGCAAAAACCGCAGGCGTAAAGATTAACGCCGACGTGCCGGGTGATTTTTACTGCGGCTGCAAAATTAACTGGCAGGGTAAAAAAGGGGTCGTGGACCTGGCATCCTGCGGCTATAAGGTGCGCAAGAACGAGAACCGCGCCAGCCGAATCGAATGGGAACACGTGGTTCCTGCCTGGCAGTTTGGTCACCAGCGCCAGTGCTGGCAGGATGGCGGACGTAAGAATTGCGCCAAAGATCCGGTCTACCGCCAGATGGAAAGCGATATGCACAACCTGCAACCCGCCGTGGGTGAAGTCAATGGCGATCGCGGTAACTTCATGTACAGCCAGTGGAACGGAGGCGAAGGCCAGTACGGTCAGTGCGCCATGAAGGTTGATTTCAAAGAGAAAGTCGCCGAACCACCTGCCCGCGCGCGCGGCAGCATCGCCCGTACCTACTTCTATATGCGCGACCGGTACGATCTCAACCTTTCCCGCCAGCAGACGCAGCTCTTCAATGCCTGGGACAAGCTCTACCCGGTGACGGACTGGGAATGCCAGCGCGACGAACGTATCGCCAAAGTCCAGGGGAATCACAACCCGTACGTCCAGCGGGCTTGCCAGGCGCAAAAGAGCTAACCTACACTACGGCAATTCGCTTATATCGCATGACACATGGAATTTCTGACTATGCGCATCCCTCGCATCTATCACCCTGAACTGATTACCCCAGGCGGCGAAATCGCCCTGTCTGATGATGCAGCAAACCACGTAGGCCGCGTGCTGCGCATGGGCGCAGGCCAGGCGATTCAGCTCTTTGACGGTTCTAATCAGGTTTTCGACGCTGAAATTACGCGCGCCGACAAAAAAAGCGTGCACGTGAAGGTGCTGCGTGGCGACGTGGATGACCGGGAATCCCCGCTGCACATTCACCTGGGCCAGGTGATGTCGCGTGGGGAAAAGATGGAGTTCACCATTCAGAAATCCATTGAACTGGGTGTAAGCCTCATTACGCCACTTTTTTCTGAGCGCTGCGGCGTTAAACTGGATGCGGAACGTCTGAACAAAAAGATCCAGCAGTGGCAAAAAATTGCCATTGCGGCCTGCGAACAGAGTGGCCGCAACCGTATCCCGGAGATCCGCCCGGCGATGGATCTGGAGGACTGGTGTGCAGAAGAAGAAAGCGGACTTAAGCTCAATCTTCATCCGCGCGCCAGCGCCAGCATCAATACGCTGCCGCTGCCCGTTGAGCGTGTACGCCTGCTGATTGGCCCGGAAGGCGGTCTGTCGGCTGACGAAATTGCCATGACGGCGCGTTACCAGTTTACTGATATTCTGTTGGGACCTCGCGTTCTGCGCACTGAGACAACGGCACTCACCGCCATTACCGCGCTACAGGTGCGATTTGGCGATCTGGGTTGAAGCAAAGCCTGACCCATAACCGGAGAAGAAGATGATTAAGCTCGGCATCGTGATGGACCCCATCGCAAACATTAACATCAAGAAAGATTCCAGCTTCGCTATGCTGCTGGAAGCGCAGCGTCGCGGCTATGAACTCCACTATATGGAGATGAACGATCTTTACCTGATCAACGGTGAAGCCCGCGCACGCACCCGCATCGTTAACGTCGAGCAGAACTACGAAAAATGGTACGAATTCGGCACCGAACAGGACATTGCCCTGGCCGACCTCAACGTGATCCTGATGCGTAAAGATCCGCCGTTCGATACCGAATACATTTACTCCACCTATATCCTTGAGCGTGCCGAAGAGAAAGGGACGCTGATCGTCAATAAACCGCAGAGCCTGCGCGACTGTAACGAGAAGCTCTACACCGCATGGTTCTCTGACCTGACGCCAGAAACGCTGGTCACCCGCAGCAAAACGCAGCTGAAAGCGTTCTGGCAGAAGCACGGCGACATCATCATGAAGCCGCTGGACGGCATGGGTGGCGCGTCGATCTTCCGCGTGAAAGAGGGCGACCCGAACATTGGCGTAATTGCCGAAACGCTGACCGAGCTGGGAACCCGCTACTGCATGGCGCAAAACTATCTGCCAGCCATTAAAGACGGCGACAAGCGTGTGCTGGTCGTAGACGGCGAGCCGGTGCCTTACTGCCTGGCGCGTATCCCACAGGGGGGTGAAACCCGTGGTAACCTGGCCGCCGGTGGCCGTGGCGAGCCGCGTCCGTTAAGCGAAAGCGACTGGGAAATTGCCCGCCGCGTCGGCCCTACGCTGAAAGCCAAAGGCCTGATCTTCGTCGGCCTCGATATCATCGGCGATCGTCTGACCGAAGTGAACGTCACCAGCCCGACCTGCATTCGTGAAATCGAAGCGGAATTCCCGATCTCGATCACCGGAATGCTGATGGACGCTATCGAAAAACGTTTACAGAAATAACCTGTGACAGCGCCTGTGTTTATCCCCATACTGGGCGCTGTCGCTTTTTAAACCAGGAAACAGTACCTCTGACAATGAATTTACAGCATCACTTTCTTATTGCCATGCCTGCTCTCCAGGATCCGATTTTCCGCCGCTCCGTGGTCTATATTTGCGAGTACAACGAAGACGGCGCGATGGGGATTATCATCAATAAACCGCTGGAAAACCTCCAGGTGGAAGGGATTCTGGACAAGCTGAAAATCCCTGCGGAAGCGCGACTGCCGGAAATCCGCCTCGATAAACCGGTGATGCTCGGCGGCCCGCTTGCAGAAGATCGTGGCTTTATCCTGCATACCCCACCGGTTTTCTCGTCCAGCATTCGAATCTCCGATAACACCGTTGTCACCACCTCTCGCGACGTGCTTGAAACGCTGGGCACTGCCAGTCAGCCTTCTGAAGTGCTGGTTGCGCTCGGCTACGCCTCCTGGGAAAAAGGGCAGCTGGAACAAGAAATTCTGGACAACGCCTGGCTGACAGCCCCTGCGGATATGAATATCCTCTTTAAAACCCCTATCGCCGATCGCTGGCGTGACGCGGCTAAACTGATTGGCATTGATATCCTGACCATGCCTGGCGTGGCGGGGCACGCGTAATGAGCGGCACCCTTCTCGCCTTCGACTTCGGCACCAAAAGCATTGGCGTCGCCGTAGGTCAACGGATCACCGGCACCGCTCGCCCACTCACGGCCCTGAAAGCCAATGACGGCACGCCAGACTGGAACCTTATTGAGCGCTTGCTCAAAGAGTGGCAGCCGGACGACGTGATTGTCGGCCTGCCGCTGAACATGGACGGCACCGAGCAGCCGCTTACCGCCCGCGCGCGCAAGTTCGCGAACAAAATCCATGGCCGCTTTGGCGTCTCCGTTAAGCTGCACGATGAACGACTGAGCACCGTTGAAGCGCGCGCTGGCCTGTTCGAGCACGGTGGCTTCCGGGCGCTGAACAAAGGCAGCGTGGATTCAGCGTCAGCCGTTATTATCCTCGAAAGCTATTTCGAACAGGGTTACTGAGCGCCGGGGCCTACAGCCGCCCCTGCGCCCGTCGCTCCGCCAGACTCTGCTCAAAGTTCTGCATCCCCGCCTGCTGCCCCGTTTGAATAATGCCCGGCAGTTGCCAGGTTTTGCCTTCGCGGATCAGGTTTGCCGCCGCCGACGTATTCACCAGTAGCTCATACAGCGCCACGCGCCCGCCCTGGACATCCTGACGCAGTTTTTGCGCCAGTACCGCACGCAGACTTCCCGCCAGCTGATTGCGCACCGGATCTTTCTCCTGCGCCGGGAAGGTATCGACCAGGCGCTCAATTGCCTGCGCCGCACCGCGCGTGTGCAGCGTGGCTAACACCAGATGGCCGGTTTCCGCCGCCGTCAGCGCCAGGCGTATTGTTTCGCTGTCGCGCAACTCACCCAGCAGAATCACATCAGGATCTTCACGCAGCGCGCTACGCAGGGCCTCGGCAAAGGAGGGGCTGTGCTGGCCAATTTCCCGCTGCTGGATCAGACACCGTTCACTCTGGTACATAAACTCCACCGGATCCTCCAGGGTCAGAATATGCCCGTCCGTGTGGTGATTGAGGAAATCGACCATCGCGGCCAGGGTGGTCGATTTCCCGCTGCCGGTAGCGCCGGTGACCAGAATCAGGCCATTGTCATTGGACAGCAGTTCCGGGATCGCTCGCGGCACACCTAACGCAGAGAGCTGCGGGCACGTCAGCGGCAACAGCCGCAGCGCGATCGAAACGCCGTGCATATGCTTAAACGCACTGCCGCGCAGCCGCTGACGGCCTGCGAGGGTAACGGCAAAATCCACCTGCCCGTTTGCCCACCATGTGCCCTGCTGTTCGTCGTTGAGCCACGCTTTTAATAACGCCTCCACATCCGGGGGCGGAAACGGCGCAGGTTCAAGACGGCCTGACCTGCGCCAGCGCGGCGGCGAATCACTGCACAGGTGTAGATCGGAGACGTTATGCTTTACACTAAGGGCCACAATTTCTTCCACATCCATAGACTACTCCTCGGAAAATGAACGACATTGCGCATAACCTGGCACAGGTCCGGGACAAAATCTCAGCCGCGGCAACGCGTTGCGGCCGTGCTCCAGAAGAAATTACATTGCTTGCAGTCAGCAAAACCAAGCCTGCGAGCGCCATCGCAGAAGCGATAGCCGCCGGTCATCGCGCCTTTGGTGAAAACTATGTGCAGGAAGGCGTGGATAAGATCCGTGCTTTCCGGGAACGGGGAAATACAGATCTGCAATGGCACTTTATCGGTCCGCTACAGTCGAACAAAAGCCGACTGGTCGCAGAGCACTTCGACTGGTGTCACACCCTCGATCGTCTGCGCATTGCTACCCGTCTGAGCGACCAGCGCCCTATGGAGATGCCAGCGCTTAACGTGCTGATTCAAATCAACATCAGTGATGAAAACAGCAAGTCCGGCATTACGCTGAGCGAACTGGATCAGCTGGCGGCTGACGTGGCGGCGCTGCCGCGCTTAACTCTGCGCGGGCTGATGGCCATTCCGGCACCAGAGTCAAGTTATGAAAGGCAATTTGCCGTGGCACAGCAAATGGCTGTAGCATTTGAGGCGCTTAAAGCGCGCTATGACACGGTAGACACGCTTTCTCTGGGCATGTCGGACGATATGGAAGCCGCCATCGCGGCAGGCAGTACCATGGTGCGCATCGGCACGGCAATTTTCGGTGCGCGCGATTACACCCAATAATAAGGAAACCTGAGGAACGCCATGAAGACGTTGACTTTCCTGCTTTCAACGGTCATTGAACTGTATACGATGGCGCTGCTGTTGCGCGTCTGGATGCAGTGGGCCCGTTGTGATTTTTACAACCCATTCTCACAATTCATCGTGAAAATCACGCAGCCTGTTGTGGGGCCGCTTCGCCGCGTTATTCCGGCAATGGGGCCGATTGACAGTTCATCTCTGCTGATGGCGTTTATTCTTAGCGTTATCAAAGCGATCGTGCTGTTTATGGTCATCACTTTCCAGCCGATTATCTGGATTGCCGCCGTACTGATCCTTGTGAAAACCGTCGGTTCGCTGATCTTCTGGGTCCTGCTGGTGATGGCAATCATGAGCTGGGTAAGCCGGGGCCGTAGCCCGGTGGAATACGCGTTGATTCAGCTGACAGAACCGCTGCTGCGTCCGATTCGCAGCCTGCTCCCGGCAATGGGCGGAATCGACTTCTCCCCGATGCTCCTCGTTCTGCTGCTGTACGTGCTTAACATGGGTATCGCGGAGCTGTTACAGGCGACGGGTAATATGCTGCTGCCGGGGCTGTGGATGGCGCTATGAGTGCAGTAAGCCCCTGCGCCGACGGGCTGGTTTTACGGCTGTATATTCAGCCGAAAGCCAGCCGCGACAGCATTGTTGGGCTGCATGGCGACGAGTTAAAAGTCGCCATCACCGCCCCGCCGGTTGATGGTCAGGCGAACGCGCATCTGACCAAATATCTGGCAAAACAGTTTCGCGTCGCTAAAAGCCAGGTCATCATAGAAAAAGGTGAACTTGGGCGGCATAAACAGGTAAAAATCCTCAATCCGCAATCTATCCCGACGGAAGTCGCGGCTCTGACAGAACAGGACTAAACCATGCAGAAAGTTGTTCTCGCCACCGGTAACGCCGGTAAAGTGCGCGAGCTGGCCTCGCTATTAAATGATTTTGGGCTGGATGTAGTGGCCCAGACCGACCTTGGTGTGGAGTCCGCCGAAGAGACGGGGCTGACGTTTATCGAAAACGCCATTCTGAAAGCGCGCCATGCGGCGCAGGTCACCGGGCTGCCCGCGATTGCCGATGACTCCGGTCTGGCCGTGGATTTTCTCGGCGGTGCGCCGGGGATTTACTCCGCCCGCTATTCCGGCGTTGACGCCACCGACCAGCAGAATCTGGAAAAGCTGCTTGTTGCTTTGAAAGACGTACCGGACGAACAGCGCACCGCGCAGTTCCACTGCGTGCTGGTCTACATGCGTCACGCGGAAGATCCCACGCCGATTGTCTGCCACGGCAGCTGGCCGGGCGTGATCACCCGTGAAGCGGCGGGCAACGGCGGCTTTGGCTACGATCCGATTTTCTTTGTCCCGACCGAGGGCAAAACCGCCGCGGAACTGACCCGCGAAGAGAAAAGCGCGATTTCCCACCGTGGACGCGCCCTGAAACTGTTACTGGAAGTACTGCGTAATGGCTAATTTGCCGCCTCTGATTCTTTATATTCATATCCCATGGTGTGTGCAGAAATGCCCGTACTGCGATTTCAACTCGCACGCGCTGAAGGGCGAAGTGCCGCACGATGATTACGTCGCGCATCTGCTGGCCGATCTGGATGCCGATGTACCGTACGCACAGGGACGTGAAGTGAAGACCATTTTTATTGGTGGCGGTACGCCGAGCCTGCTTTCTGGCCCGGCGATGCAGACCCTGCTGGACGGCGTGCGTGCGCGCCTGAACCTGGCAGCGGATGCGGAAATTACGATGGAAGCCAACCCCGGCACCGTTGAGGCCGACCGTTTTGTCGAGTATCAGCGCGCGGGCGTGAACCGTATCTCCATCGGCGTGCAGAGCTTTAGCGAGCCAAAACTGAAGCGTCTGGGGCGCATCCACGGCCCGGAAGAGGCAAAGCGCGCGGCGAACCTGGCAACGGGGCTTGGGCTACGCAGCTTTAACCTTGATTTGATGCACGGCCTGCCGGATCAGTCGCTCGAAGAAGCGCTGGACGATTTGCGTCAGGCGATTGAACTGAACCCGCCGCATCTGTCGTGGTATCAGCTGACCATTGAGCCGAACACCCTGTTCGGATCACGTCCTCCGGTGCTGCCGGACGATGACGCGCTGTGGGATATCTTCGAGCAGGGCCATCAGCTTTTGACCGCTGCGGGGTATAAGCAATACGAAACGTCGGCGTATGCGAAGCCGGGCTATCAGTGTCAGCACAATCTGAACTACTGGCGTTTTGGTGATTATCTGGGCATTGGCTGCGGCGCGCACGGCAAAGTGACCTTCCCGGATGGGCGCATTCTGCGTACCGCCAAAACGCGTCACCCGCGCGGGTATATGGAAGGCCGCTACCTGGAGCGTCAGCACGACGTCGAGGCGGTGGATAAGCCGTTTGAGTTCTTTATGAACCGCTTCCGTCTGCTGGAAGCCGCGCCGCGCGCGGAGTTTGCGCTTTACACCGGGTTGTCGGAGTCGGTGATTCGTCCGCAGATTGACGAAGCGCTGGCGCAGGGCTATCTCACGGAATGTGAGGAATACTGGCAGATCACCGAGCACGGCAAGCTGTTCTTAAACTCCCTTCTTGAGCTGTTCCTCGCTGAAGATCCTGAAGGCTGATTCAGGAATTTGCATCCCGTTCTGCCGACTGAGGGAAAGGCTGGCAGAGTACGGGGATGGAAATTATTCGTTCTTACGCAAAACAGCTCAGACGCGAGCTGACAAAAGAAGAAAGGCGGCTTTGGTATTTACTACGTAGCCGCCGTTTCGAAAATTATAAATTTCGTCGACAGCATCCGTTAGGTAATTACATTCTGGATTTCGCCTGCTGCGCGGCTCGTCTGGCCGTTGAACTGGATGGCGGACAGCATGATGAGAATCAGGAGTACGATCGCCAAAGGACGCTCTGGCTAAATCGAAAGGGCTGGTACGTCATTCGTTTCTGGAACAACGAACTCTGGGATAATGAAGAGGCGGTGTTAGAGAGGATCCTTGAGGCGCTGCAAATGCTGCAACCCTCACCCCGGCCCTCTCCCTGAAAGGGAGAGGGAGCAAACCAATACTTCCCCCCCATTTGGGAACAGGGCGCAAACCAATACTTCCCCCCATTTGGGAACAGGGCGCAAACCAATACTTCCCCCCATTTGGGAACAGGGCGCAAACCAATACTTCCCCCCATTTGGGAACAGGGCGCAAACCAATACTTTCCCCCATTTGGGAACAGGGCGCAAACCAGTACTTCCCCCCATTTGGGAACAGGGCGCAAACTATTCCCTCGCCCCTTTGGGGAGAGGGTTAGGGTGAGGGGCGAAGTGAATTACTTCAGCGTCCCCACCAGCGCCTTCCGGCTATCTTCCAGCGACACCACGCGTTTACACACGTCTTTGCCGAACTGCTGGAAATCGGCTTCCTGATTCTTCCACTCGTTCTGAATCGAGGTTTGCAGTCCGCCCAGGCTACCCAGTACGCCCTGCAACGGATTACCGCCGCCTTTCAGCACGGCTTTAGCACCCATCTCATTAATGCTGTCCTGGAGAATGCCGCCCATCGCCTGATTCACCAGCTGTTGACCGTCGGCACGCACCTGATCGATAGCCTTATAGTGGAACGTCAGGCCATCAGAGCGCGTCTCAATAATACGGTTCATCTGCTCTTTCAGCTGTTTATCCAGCTTCGTCAGGCGGGTGCGCATATTGCTGCTCTCACCCACCTCTTTAGTGATGATTTTATCCAGCGCCACGCGGCTTTTCTCGACGCGTGTCAGCGCACCATCGTTGATCCAGGGCAGCGCGGTACGCAACTCGGCCTGGTAGTCCATCGCCTGCTCGCGCTGGGCGGCCGTCAGGTTTTGCGGTTTGCCGTTAAAGGTGACGTTGCCATCCGGCGTAATCACCAGATTGCCATTCTCGCCCTTAACCTGCACGGTTTGCGGACTTAGCACCACGTCATCCCGCGGGGTGACGCTACATTTATACTCCGCATGAGCGGTAGATCCGATTGCCAGTAAAGCAACAGCCAGCAACGTTTTGCGCATCGTTAACACTCCCTCAGACAAAATGGGCCAGCTAATGCTGGCCCTTGACTGCTTAATTAGTCCCACCAAACATCGAAAAGTTCGCTGACGCGGACATCTTCCAGTTTGTGGTCTTCAAGCCATTTGCGTACCAGCGCCTGATGTTCTTCGGTGCATTTACCCACTTCCTGGGTGCAAATCAGACCTTCCCACGCCAGATAGCCGCTACCGTCGAAGGCCAGCTTGTTTGGCTCGATCACCTCGTTGATGAACGCATCAACGTCCTGATCGATCTGCTCAACGCTGGTGCCTTCCGGGAAACGCCAGGCAACGGAGAAACCCACTTCCTGGAATTCTTCGATGTGCATCTTTTTACGCAGACGACGGCTACGATTCTTTGCCATTATTTCACCCTCTCGAACATTAAGTCCCATACGCCGTGACCAAGACGATGGCCACGCTGTTCAAATTTTGTCACCGGACGTGAATCCGGACGCGGTACGTAGTCGTTGCTTTCAGACTGGTTTTTATACCCGTCCAGAGACGACATCACTTCCAGCATATGTTCCGCATAAGGTTCCCAGTCGGTCGCCATGTGGAAGACGCCGCCCAGCTTCAGCTTGCTTTTCACCAGTTCGGCAAACGGCGCCTGAACGATACGGCGTTTATTATGACGCGCTTTGTGCCACGGGTCAGGGAAAAAGAGCTGAACCATGTTCAAAGAATTGTCAGGAATCATTTTGTGCAGCACTTCCACCGCGTCGTGACACATCACGCGCAGGTTCTCAACGCCCTCTTCATGAGCGGTTGCGAGACAGGCGCCGACGCCCGGCGAGTGCACTTCAATGCCAAGGAAATTCTGCTCCGGGCGCGCTTTCGCCATGGTCACCAGCGAGGTGCCCATACCAAAACCGATCTCCAGCGTCACTGGCGCGTCGCGACCGAACAGGTCGGTAAAGTCGAGCGGCTGCTCGCTGAACTCAACGCCCATCACCGGCCAGTAGTTGTCCAGCGCGTGTTGCTGCCCTTTTGTCAGGCGGCCCTGACGGCGGACAAAGCTGCGAATACGGCGCAGCGGGCGACCGTTTTCATCAAATTCCGGTGAAATGACGTCGTTTTTCATAAAAGAGTTGTCTGCTTGTGAGAGTGTTCGGGAAACGGGCATTATCCAAAGTTAAGGCTTCTATGCAAGCATGGGAAAGATCCGGTTTACAGCAGATTGACGCTGTGCTGCAATCTGCGTCCCTGATTAAGCGAATCGATGACCATGCAAGCCTCTCAATTTTCAGCCCAGGTGCTGGACTGGTACGACAAATACGGGCGTAAAACCCTGCCCTGGCAAATTGAAAAAACGCCTTACAAAGTATGGCTCTCCGAGGTGATGTTGCAACAAACGCAGGTCGCGACGGTCATTCCTTACTTCGAGCGTTTTATGGCGCGCTTCCCCACAGTCACCGATCTGGCCAACGCGCCGCTGGACGAGGTGCTGCACCTGTGGACCGGGCTGGGCTACTACGCCCGTGCGCGCAACCTGCACAAAGCCGCACAGCAGGTCGCCACCCGCCACAACGGTAAATTCCCGGAAACCTTTGACGAGGTGGCAGATTTGCCCGGCGTCGGGCGTTCAACCGCAGGCGCCATCCTCTCCCTGTCCTTAGGCAAACATTTCCCTATTCTCGACGGCAACGTCAAGCGCGTGCTCGCACGCTGCTATGCCGTCGACGGCTGGCCGGGTAAGAAAGAGGTTGAGAAACGTCTGTGGGAGATCAGTGAAGCGGTCACTCCGGCGAAAGGGGTCGAGCGTTTTAATCAGGCGATGATGGATCTGGGCGCGATGGTCTGCACCCGCTCAAAACCGAAGTGCGAACTCTGCCCGGTAAACAACCTTTGCGTGGCCTATGCGAACCACACCTGGGCGCAGTATCCGGGGAAAAAACCGAAGCAGACGCTGCCTGAACGCACCGGGTACATGCTCCTGATGCAGCATGGTGACGAGGTGTTTCTTGCCCAGCGACCACCGAGTGGCCTGTGGGGTGGTCTATACTGCTTCCCACAGTTTGAGGATGAAGCTTCGCTTCGGAAATGGCTTGAACAGCGCGGCATCGCGGCCGATACCCTGACGCAACTCAACGCGTTCCGTCATACCTTCAGCCATTTCCATCTGGATATTGTGCCGATGTGGCTTCCCGTGTCCTCATTCACGTCGTGCATGGATGAAGGCACCGCTCTCTGGTATAACTTAGCGCAACCGCCATCAGTCGGGCTGGCGGCTCCCGTGGAGCGCCTGTTACAGCAATTACGTGTCGGTGCAATGGTTTAGCATCGGCAAGACAAAGAGGAATGAGTATGGCCAGAACCATTTTTTGTACTTTCCTACAGCGCGACGCTGAAGGCCAGGATTTCCAGCTCTACCCGGGCGACCTGGGTAAGCGCATTTACAACGAGATCTCCAAAGACGCCTGGGGACAGTGGCAGAAAAAACAGACCATGCTGATCAACGAGAAAAAGCTCAGCATGATGAACCCGGAACACCGCAAACTGCTGGAGCAGGAGATGGTGAACTTCCTGTTCGAAGGTAAAGACGTCCACATCGAAGGCTATACGCCACCGGAAAAATAATATCGCGCTGCTGGTGCCGGGTGGCGCTGCGCTTACCCGGCCTACAAAACCGTAGGCCCGTGCAAGCGCAGCGCCGCCGGGCAACAGCACCCCCAAAGCAAACACAACACGCACTCCCGGAATGATGAAAAAACTTTTAGCGCTAGCCCTTGTTGCGCCGTTGCTTGTGTCTTGTTCTTCCAAAAAAGGCGATGAATACAACGAAGCCTGGGTTAAGGACACCAACGGTTTTGACATTTTGATGGGGCAGTTTGCCCACAACATCGAGAACATATGGGGATTTAACGAAGTCCTGATTGCCGGACCGAAGGACTACGTTAAGTACACCGACGCCTATCAGACCCGTAGCCACATCAACTTCGATGACGGTACGATTACGGTTGAAACCATCGCGGGGACTGAACCTGCGGCGCATTTACGTCAGGCCATCATCAAAACCCTGCTGATGGGCGACGATCCGGGGTCTATTGACCTCTACTCTGATGCCGATGATATCACCATCTCCAAAGAGCCATTCCTGTATGGGCAGGTCGTAGACCAGACCGGTCAGCCGATACGCTGGGAAGGCCGCGCCACGAAATTTGCCGACTATCTGCTGCAAACGCGCCTGAAAAGCCGCACCAATGGCCTGAAGGTGATCTACAGCGTCACGATCAACCTGGTACCGAACCACCTCGACAAGCGTGCGCATAAGTATCTGGGCATGGTGCGTCAGGCATCGCGTAAGTATGGCGTGGATGAGTCGCTGATCCTGGCGATCATGCAGACCGAATCCTCGTTCAACCCCTACGCGGTAAGCCGTTCCGACGCGCTGGGACTGATGCAGGTTGTGCAGCACAGCGCCGGTAAAGACGTGTTCCGCGCGCAGGGGAAATCCGGCACGCCGAGCCGTAGCTACCTGTTCGACCCGCAAAGCAACATTGATACCGGCACGGCCTATCTGGCGATGCTGAACAATGTCTATCTTGGCGGAATTGATAACCCAACCTCACGTCGCTATGCGGTGATCACCGCCTATAACGGCGGCGCGGGCAGCGTGCTGCGCGTGTTCTCGAACGATAAGGTGCAGGCCGCGAACATCATCAACAGCATGGCGCCGGGCGATGTGTACGCTACCCTCACCACCCGCCACCCGTCTGCGGAATCCCGCCGCTATCTGTATAAGGTGAATACGGCGCAGAAGAACTACCGCCGCCGCTAGAAACCAACATCTTCCCCTCACCCTGCCCTCTCCCCAAAGGGGAGAGGGTGTTCAAGTTCCCTCTCCCCTTTGGGGAGAGGGTTAGGGTGAGGGGAATAAACCGCACCCACCCATACGAAAATGCTATTTGCATCACAATCCAGACTGCAAATTAATGTGGATTGCATTTTTTTGCGGGAGGTAACAAAACATATCGTTGCCAACTGATAAGATTGCATCAAATAACAACCCTGAATGTTCCTATACCAACATATCTCCCGCTCACTTGTGAGGAAAGTAACATGAACCTTAAGCTGCAGCTTAAAATCTTGTCGTTTCTGCAGTTCTGCCTGTGGGGTAGCTGGCTGACTACACTCGGCTCCTATATGTTTGTGACGCTCAAATTCGATGGTGCGTCGATCGGTGCCGTTTACAGCTCGCTGGGTATTGCGGCTGTTTTCATGCCAACGCTGCTCGGTATCGTGGCGGATAAATGGTTAAGCGCGAAATGGCTGTATATGCTTTGCCATCTGGTGGGGGCGGGGACGCTGTTTATGGCGGCCGAAGTGACCACGCCAGGGGCGATGTTTATGGTGATCCTGCTCAACTCGCTGGCGTACATGCCAACGCTTGGGTTGATCAACACCATCTCCTACTACCGCCTGAAATCAGCCGGTCTGGATATCGTCACCGACTTCCCGCCGATCCGTATCTGGGGCACCATCGGCTTTATCATGGCCATGTGGGGCGTGAGTTTCGCGGGCTTCGAACTGAGCCACATGCAGCTGTATATTGGTGCTGCGCTCTCCGTGCTGCTGGCGCTGTTCACCCTGACGCTGCCTACTATTCCGGTGTCTAACCAGCAGAAAAACCAGAGCTGGAGCACCATGCTCGGCCTGGACGCGTTCGCGCTGTTCAAAAACAAGCGCATGGCGATCTTCTTCATCTTCTCCATGCTGCTGGGCGCGGAACTGCAAATCACCAACATGTTCGGCAACACCTTCCTGCACAGCTTCGATAACGATCCGCTGTTCGCCGGAAGCTTTATCGTTGAACACGCGTCGGTGATGATGTCCATCTCGCAGATCTCCGAGACGCTGTTCATCCTGACCATTCCGTTCTTCCTGAGCCGCTACGGTATCAAGAACGTCATGCTGATCAGTATCGCCGCGTGGATGCTGCGCTTCGGCCTGTTTGCCTACGGCGACCCAAGCGCATTCGGCACCGTGCTGCTGGTGCTGTCGATGATCGTTTACGGCTGCGCCTTCGACTTCTTCAACATCTCCGGTTCGGTGTTTGTGGAAAAAGAGGTAAAACCAGAGATCCGCGCCAGCGCACAGGGCATGTTCCTGATGATGACCAACGGCTTCGGCTGTATTCTGGGCGGCGTGGTGAGCGGTAAAGTGGTTGAGATGTATACCACCAACGGCATTACCAACTGGCAGCCAGTGTGGCTGATCTTCGCCGGGTGCTCGCTGGTGCTGTTCTTCGCGTTCATCGCGCTGTTCAAGTACAAGCACGTACGCGAACCACACGGTGCGCAGCCAGTCGCGCATTGATTGTTGTGCCCGGTGGCGCAAGCTTACCGGGCATACGTTTAGGAAAAGCGTTATTTCAGCACGTATCCATACAGCCGTTTAATCCCGTCCGCATCTTTCTCGCTGTAAACGCCCTGCAACTCTGGCGAAAAACCTGGCAGCATATTAATGCCCTCTTCCAGCGCCAGGAAGTAGCGCTGCACCGCACCACCCCACACTTCTCCCGGCACCACGCACAGCACACCCGGCGGGTATGGCAGCGCGCCTTCGGCGGCAATACGCCCTTCTGCGTCACGAATTCGCACCAGTTCCACGTTCCCGCGAATATACTCCTGGTTGGCATCCTGCGGGTTCATCACTACAGCGGGCAGGCTCTCCTGACGGAACATCGCCTTCTGTAAGTCCTTGACGTTAAAACTGACGTAGAGATCGTGCATCTCCTGGCACAGCTGACGGATCGTGTAGTCGCGGTAGCGCACCGGGTATTTCTGGTAGATGGTCGGCAGCACGTCCGCGAGCGGCGTGTCGTCTTCAATATGCTGCTCAAACTGCCCCAGCATTGCCACCAGCTGCGCCAGCTTCTCGCTGCTTTCGGCAGGTGTCAGCAGGAACAGGATGGAGTTGAGATCGCACTTCTCCGGCACAATGCCGTTTTCGCGCAGGTAATGCGCGAGAATGGTCGCCGGAATGCCGAAATCGGTATAGTGCCCTGTTTCGGCATCAATGCCCGGCGTGGTCAGCAGCAGCTTGCACGGATCGACAAAATACTGCTCGCGGGCATAGCCTTCAAAACCGTGCCATTTTGCACCCGGTTCAAAACTAAAGAAGCGACGCTCGCTGGCGATGGCCTGCGTAGGGTGATCCTGCCATGGCCGCCCCGCCACCACCGGTGGGATAAACGGTTTGATCATAGTGCAGTTGGCGATGATGGCCTTGCGCGCTTCAATGCCCAGCTCGACACACTCCGCCCACAGTCTGCGTCCGCTCTCGCCCTCGTGGATCTTGGCGTTCACGTCCAGCGCCGCAAAAAGCGGGTAAAACGGGCTGGTGGAGGCATGCAGCATGAACGCATTGTTCAGCCGCTTGTGGGGACAGAAACGCGACTGACCGCGAATATGGTTATCTTTTTTATGGATCTGCGACGTTTGCGAGAACCCGGCCTGCTGCTTGTGGACCGACTGGGTCACGAAAATACCCGGATCGTTCTCGTTCAGTTCCAGCAAAAGCGGAGACGTTTCCGCCATCATCGGGATAAATTGCTCGTAGCCGACCCAGGCGGAGTCAAACAGGACGTAGTCGCAAAGGTGACCGATCTTGTCTATCACCTGACGGGCGTTGTAGATCGTGCCGTCGTAGGTGCCCAACTGGATGACGGCCAGACGGAACGGGCGCGCGTCAGCGGCTTTATCCGGCGCGACGTCGCGGATCAGGTTCCTGAGATACGCCTCGTCAAAGCAGTGTTCATCAATCCCGCCGATAAAACCAAACGGATTACGCGCTGCCTCAAGATAGACAGGCGTTGCCCCGGCCTGGATCAGCGCCCCGTGATGGTTGGACTTATGGTTGTTGCGGTCGAACAGTACCAGGTCACCGCGTGTAAGCAGCGCGTTGGTCACTACCTTATTGGCCGCCGACGTACCGTTCAGTACGAAGTAGGTTTTGTCCGCGTTGAACACTTTGGCCGCGAACTTTTGCGCGTGCTTGGCAGAACCTTCGTGGATCAGCAAATCCCCGAGCTTCACGTCGGCATTGCACATATCGGCAAGAAACACGTTTTCACCGAAGAAGTCATAGAACTGCCGCCCCGCCGGGTGTTTTTTGAAAAAGGCGCCGTGCTGGTGTCCCGGACAGGCAAAGGTGCTGTTTCCCATCGCCACATACTGACTCAGGGTGTCAAAAAAGGGCGGCAGCAGCTTTTCTTCATACCGACAGGCGGCAGATTCCAGTTCCAGGAACTCCTGTGCTTTACCCGAGATGATCGCCGTGACACCCTCTGGCACTTCTCCAGGCTCTGTTGAGAACATAAATACCGGTAACTGAAAGCCCGTACGCTTCAGCAACGCGAGAATGCCGCTGTAGCTTTCAACAACCGTAATGACGACTGCCGCCACATCGGTGAAATCGGTGTTATCCAGCATAACCTTTTCGCGATGCGTTGAAACTTTGGATACCAGCTCACGGCTGACGGCAATTTTCATGGTTTTCATAAGCGCAAATACCCTCACCGAACGGTGAGACAGGAAGGAGAAAATTCGCGCAATCATGTCACCTTTTATTTTCAGGTGCAAGAAGGAATCAGTATGCGTTACGCCTCCCAAAGCTAAGCATAATCAGGGACGGACGTGCCATAATCATGCAATGCCAGTGCTTAAATAACAGGAGTTAAACGTGGTGATTGGACCCTTTATCAATGCGGGAGCCGTACTGCTGGGCGGTGTACTTGGGGCAGTATTAAGTCAGCGCTTGCCGGAGCGTATTCGTGTCTCCATGCCCTCTATTTTTGGCCTGGCATCATTAGGGATTGGTATCCTGTAGTGGTGAAATGCGCCAACCTGCCGGTGATGGTACTGGCGACCCTGCTCGGCGCGCTGATCGGCGAGTTCTGCTACCTGGAAAAAGGCATCAACAACGCAGTAGGTAAAGCCAAAAACCTGATTGCCCGACCGGGTAAGACGAAGCACGGCACTCATGAAACGTTCATTCAGAATTACGTCGCGATCATTATTCTGTTCTGCGCCAGCGGCACGGGGATATTCGGTTCGATGCAGGAAGGGATGACCGGTGATCCGAGCATATTGATTGCGAAAGCGTTTCTGGATTTCTTTACTGCCACCATTTTTGCCACCACCCTCGGCATTGCTGTCGCCGCGATATGTGTGCCGATGCTGCTTATTCAGCTGGCGCTGGCCACCTGCGCCACGCTCATCCTGCCGCTGACAACGCCAGCGATGATGGCAGACTTTACCGCCGTCGGCGGCCTGCTGCTGCTGGCGACAGGGCTGCGCATTTGTGGCATCAAGATGTTTGCAGTGGTGAACATGCTCCCTGCCCTGTTGCTCGCGATGCCGCTTTCCGCGCTCTGGACGCACTTTTTCGCTTAAGTTTGCGGCGAAATGGTGAGAGAGTGTGCAGTCCGCACCGAAAACCACAAATTTCGTTGACGTCGGAGGGAGGATCGGGTTTAATGCGCCCCGTTGCCCGGATAGCTCAGTCGGTAGAGCAGGGGATTGAAAATCCCCGTGTCCTTGGTTCGATTCCGAGTCCGGGCACCACTTTTCTGTTTTTATGCGTCTCAGCATGTCTCTATAAATATTTAGATTCAGAGAGTTAGCGTAAAAACTGTCTTAGTGCGTATCTGTTTATCTGTACGCATACGACAAAATTTGGGGTCAGATTGCGGGTTATTCAGTTCGATAAACGGAGTGACCCATTATGTTAACTGATTCCCGCATCCGTACTGCAAAATCCCTTGATAAATCCTACAAGCTGACTGATACACACGGTCTGTACCTGATGGTTTCCACCACGGGTTCACGCTTATGGTATTTCCGCTACCGCTTTGCCGGTAAAGAGTCCCGTCTGGCGTTTGGCGCTTACCCTCAGGTGACACTGGCCGAAGCCCGCGAAAAACGTGATGCGGCAAGAAAACTGCTGGCATCTGATATCAGCCCTTCCCAGCTTCGCAAAACCGAAAAATCCCCCATTGATGATTCCCGAACCTTTAAGTTTATCGCTACCGAATGGCACACGAATAATCTTGTTCGCTGGTCAGAAGGTCATGCGGACAAAATCCTGATTTGCCTTAAGCGCTATGTCTTTCCGGATGTTGGCGCAATGGATATCACCAAAATTGAAACCCGGCATCTGGCTCAGCTTGTTAAAGCCATTGATGATAAAGGCGTACATGACGTTGCCGGACGGGTACGTAAGCATCTGACCAAAATCATGCGTCATGCCGTACAGCGCGGTTTTATCCGCTATAACCCGGCCTTCGACCTCGACGACGTTGTGACCCCAGTTGTGACCCACCACCACCCCGCCCTGCCCCTGAAACGCCTGCCTGAGCTACTGGAGAAAATCAACGGCTACAAAGGCCGGGTACTGACCCGGCTGGCGCTGGAACTGAACCTGCATGTCTTCCTGCGCTCCAGCGAACTGCGTCTGGCCCGCTGGGATGAGTTCAACCTGAAAGCCCGCATCTGGACAGTGCCCGCACAACGCGAAGCGGTGAAAGGTGTGCGGTTCTCGGAGCGTGGTTCAAAGATGAAGGATGAGCACCTGGTGCCATTATCTGTACAGGCCGTGACCCTGCTGGAGCAGATTAAAGACATTTCGGGTGGAGCAGCCTTTGTTTTTCCGGGTGCCCATTCGCTGGACAAGCCAATGAGCGAAAACACCATCAACAAGGCACTGCGGGTGATTGGCTACGACACCAAAACCGAGGTCTGCGGTCACGGTTTCCGCACAATGGCCTGTAGCGCGCTGAACGAGTCTGCGCTGTGGTCCAAAGACGCTATCGAGCGACAGATGAGTCACAAAGAACGAAACGGTGTGCGGGCAGCCTATGTGCATAAGGCGGAACATCTGGAAGCCCGTATGGAAATGATGCAGTGGTGGTCGGATTATCTGGATGTCAGCCGCGAGGGGTATGTTGCGCCCTATATCTATGCCAGGCAGTACACACGGGCATCCTGACAGCAGCGGTTACGCAGTCATCTTCACTGACTGACAACAAAGCCACCTGTGCTCAACACGTCGGTGGCCTTTGAAAGACAGCATTCAGTCGCCACCATTAACAGGCAAAACCTTAAATTATTACAGCGGTAATAATTTAAGGTTTTGCCGATGAATCGGTATCACTGAACTGCGCCAGCTTCGGCCTTTTGGTTTTCAGCCTTTTCAGGGCAAGTCCTGTTACCCTTAACCTCCCTTACCCCTTAGGCCTTTTCCCGGCCAGATAACAGAACAGTAAATGCGGCAACAACAACAATAGCTACCACCAATTATTCCTGCGCCAGTCAAAAGGTAAACACCTCAAATTATTCCGGTAGAATATTTTCAGGCAATTACCGACTTTGTTGAATAAATCGAACTTTTGCTGAGTTGAAGGATCAGATCACGCATC
>NZ_JBMKHS010000019.1:0-86320 GCF_049238105.1 Enterobacter cloacae complex sp. IR5418
CATGTGTTAGGCCTGCCGCCAGCGTTCAATCTGAGCCATGATCAAACTCTTCAATTTAAGTTTGATGCTCGTGAATTAAACTTCGTAATGAATTACGTATGTTCACTCAGAGACTTGGTATTCATTTTTCGTCTTGCGACGTTAAGAATCCATGTCACTTTGAGTGCCCACACAGATTGTCTGATAAATTGTTAAAGAGCAGTGCCGCTTCGTTTTCGCTGCGGCGCGGGGTGTGCATATTACGCTTTCCCGCTTCAGAGTCAAGCGTTTATTTTGCTTTTCTCTGCTGACCCGGCGGCTTGCGTGCCGTTGTTCCGTGTCAGTGGAGGCGCATTATAGGGAGTTCTTCTGAAGTGACAAGAGGAAATTTAAAAAAAGTTTCTGACCGTGTTTTTTTTCACCAAAAGCGATGAGATCAAGCTACAAATTGTTCTATTTGATGTATCTGCAACCACAATCACACCTGAGATGGCATAATTAGCCGCATCACTATTTAAGGAATAAAAGCGATGCCATTAAGCGCACAACAGCTGGCAGCCCAAAAAAACCTGTCGTATGTGCTGGCAGAGAAACTGGCGCAGCTGATCTTAGCGGGTAAATATGCGCCAGGTAGCATCCTGCCCAGCGAGATGGAACTGGGCGAGCAGTTTGGCGTAAGCCGGACCGCCGTTCGCGAAGCGGTAAAAACATTAACGGCGAAAGGAATGGTGCTTCCACGCCCGCGCATTGGCACCCGCGTTATGCCTCAGGGAAACTGGAACTTTCTCGATCAGGAGTTACTCACCTGGTGGATGACCGAAGATAACTTTAATCAGGTCGTCGATCACTTTCTGGTCATGCGCAGCAGTCTTGAGCCTCAGGCCTGCCTGCTTGCCGCCACGCTCGGTACGGCAGAGCAAAAAGCGCAGCTCAATACGCTTATGGAAGAGATGGTGGATCTGAAAAAGCATTTTAACCGCGAGCGCTGGATAGAGGTCGATATGGCCTGGCATGAACATATCTATAATATGAGCGCCAATCCTTTCCTGACCTCCTTTGCTTCTTTATTCCATTCTGTGTACCACACTTACTTTACCTCTATCACACAGGATGAGGTGGTGAAGCTGGATCTGCATCAGGCGATAGTCGATGCCATCCAGGAGAGCGACGGGCAGCGAGCCCTGAGTGCGTGCCAGGCGTTGCTGGCCGCGCCAACCCACCAGCAGGTAAATAAATGACAGAGAAAAAAGCACGCAGTATGGCCGGATTGCCGTGGATTGCAGCCATGGCGTTCTTTATGCAGGCACTGGATGCCACTATCCTCAATACCGCCCTTCCCGCAATAGCCCAAAGCCTTAACCGCTCCCCGCTGGCGATGCAGTCCGCCATCATCAGTTATACCCTGACGGTGGCGATGCTTATTCCGGTCAGCGGCTGGCTGGCCGATCGTTTCGGTACGCGTAAAGTGTTCATGCTGGCGGTGACGCTGTTCACCCTCGGTTCTCTGGCTTGCGCCCTCTCCACCTCTCTGACGGAACTGGTTATCTTCCGCGTTCTACAGGGAATAGGCGGCGCGATGATGATGCCCGTCGCGCGTCTGGCATTATTGCGCGCCTATCCGCGCAGCGAACTGCTCCCGGTACTCAACTTCGTGACGATGCCGGGGCTGGTCGGCCCGATACTTGGCCCAGTTCTCGGTGGCGTACTGGTGACCTGGGCAAGCTGGCACTGGATCTTCCTGATTAATATTCCGATTGGTGTGGCAGGGCTGATTTATGCCCGCAAATATATGCCGAACTTCACCACGCCAAGACGCAGCTTCGATATGGGCGGCTTCTTCCTGTTTGGCCTGAGCCTGGTTCTGTTCTCCAGCGGGATGGAGCTGTTTGGCGAGAAAATCGTAGCGACATGGCTGGCGCTGGCCGTCATCCTCAGCGGTATTCTGTTGTTCCTTCTATATATACGTCATGCGCGTCGCCATCCGACACCGCTTATCTCTTTATCTCTGTTTAACACCCGAACGTTTTCCGTCGGGATCGCGGGCAACATTGCCTCACGTCTGGGCACGGGCTGCGTACCGTTCCTGATGCCGCTGATGCTCCAGGTCGGTTTCGGCTATCCGGCCCTGATTGCTGGCTGCATGATGGCCCCCACGGCAATGGGCTCGATTCTGGCAAAATCGACGGTCACGCAGGTGCTGCGCTGGTTTGGCTATCGTAAGACGTTGGTTGGCGTGACGGTCTTTATCGGATTGATGATTGCACAGTTCTCCCTGCAATCTGCGGCGTTACCCATCTGGATGCTGATCCTGCCGCTGTTTGTACTTGGGATGGCCATGTCGACGCAATTCACGTCAATGAACACCATCACCCTTGCAGACCTCACCGACGAAAACGCTAGCAGCGGTAACAGCGTACTGGCGGTCACCCAACAGCTGTCGATCAGCCTCGGGGTTGCCGTGAGCGCAGCGGTACTGCGGTTTTATGAAGGGTTTGACGGTACGAATACCGTTGAGCAGTTCCACTATACCTTTATCACTATGGGCGCACTTACCGTGGTATCGGCGGTGGTCTTTATGTTGTTAAAACCAAAAGACGGCCGGAACCTGATTAAAGAGCGTCACAAAGAGAAGGCTAAACCGAACCGCGTTCCATCAGAACAGGAGTAAGCTGCAAACGTTGCTGTTGCAGCGTGGGCTGCGCCATCCGGTGGATCAACACATCAATGGCCAGCTCACCCAGTTCATCTTTCGGCTGATGGATGGTAGTCAGCGGCGGCGTCATGTAGCGCGCAAGTTCGATGTCATCGTAACCGACGATCGCCATGTCGTCCGGAACACGCAGTCCCGCCTGATACAGCGCCTGATAAGCGCCGAATGCCATCGCATCGTTACCGATAAACACCGCCTGCGGGCGTGGCTCTTGCGCCAGCAGTTTCTGCATTGCTTCAAATCCACCGTTAAACTCAAAATCGCCGGTGATGCGATAGCCATCAGGAATGGCAAGCCCCGCCCGTTCCATTGCTGAAAGATAGCCTTCCAGACGCAAGCGCGCCGGGGTTTTGTCCAGCGGGCCGGTAATACAGGCAATGCGGGTATGACCTTTATCGATCAGATGCTGAGTGGCCATATCGCCGCCCAGCAGCGAGTTATCCTGGATCAGATCGCTGGTGCCGTCGAACGGCGCCCAGTCCATCATGACCGTGGGAATAGAAGGGTAGCGCTGAATGATCTCTTTCGAGGGTTGATGCGTTTCGGTACAGAGCAGCAACAGCCCATCGACGCGTTTTTGCATCAGCGTCTCCAGGTTACGGTTCATGCGCTGCTCGTCGCCTTCGGTATTGCACAGCACCAGGCTGTAGCCGCGCTCGAAGCAGCTGCGCTCCACGCCGCGCACCAGTTCAGAATAAAAAGGGTTGGTACTGGCCGTGATCAGCATGCCGATGGTGCGCGTCTGGTTAAGCTTCAGGCTGCGGGCCAGCGCAGACGGCGCATAGTTGAGTTCTTTAATTGCAGCGTCAACTTTCTCCCGAATCGCCTCGCTGACGAAGCGATCGTTATTGATTACGTGGGAGACAGTCGAGGTAGAAACGCCCGCCATACGGGCGACATCTTTCATTGTGGCCAAGCGTTACCCCTGCTGACTTAAGAATTCATCAATCTCTTTACGCCATGGAACAGAAGGCTGAGCGCCTTTACGCGTCACCGCAATCGCGGCGGCGGCATGCGCGAAGCGGATCGCGTCATCCATTGCTTTTCCTTCCAGCAGCGCCGTTACCAGCGCACCGTTAAAGGTATCTCCTGCGGCGATGGTATCAATGGCTTTGACCTTAAAGCCCGGTATACGACGGCCTTCGCCATTGACGCTAGCCCACACCCCACGGCTGCCGAGGGTGATGATGACGGTGCCAATGCCTTTTTCATGCAGTGCAAACGCCGCACGCGCTGCATCGTCATCATTTTCGACACGGATACCCGTCAGCTTTTCCGCTTCGGTTTCGTTCGGGGTGATGATATCCACCAGCGCCAGCAGCTCGTCTGATAATACACGGGCAGGCGCAGGGTTAAGTACGACAGAGGTATGATTTTCATGCGCAATTTTCGCAGCGGCCAGCACGCTTTCCACCGGTGACTCCAGCTGCATCAGCAGGGCTTCCGCTGCGGCGATGATTCCGCGTTGTGCTTCGACGCGTTCAGTCGTTAACGCAGCATTCGCCCCTGCATGAATACCGATGACATTCTCACCTTCCGCATTGACGAAAATCAGCGCCACGCCGGTTGATTCCCCGGCAACCACGCTGACTGGCGCGATGTCGATGTTGTCGCTTGCCAGCTGTTTGCGTACGCGCTCGCCGGTATCGTCATCACCCGTACAGGCGATAAACGCGATATTCGCCCCGCTGCGCCCGGCAGCTACCGCCTGGTTTGCGCCCTTACCGCCGAACGCCACCTGATACTGATTGCCAGTGACGGTTTCGCCCGGAGTGGGGAACGTTTCAAGGTTAAGAATGTGATCGGCATTGATACTGCCAAGGACGACGAGATTGCCTGCGGTTTTCATGTATTGAGGTGTCCATCTGAGAGCGCCACCGGTATTACCCGGTGGCGTATGCCACACTTTTCTTTTATTTGGTGTCCCTCAGGCAGCCAGCGACTGCCTGAATCGCCTTTACTGCTTAATGACCAGTTTCAGGTCAACAGGATATTTGGCCTGAACTTTTTCGCCCTTCAGCACTTTATCGGCAGTTTGCACGCCAGTCGCGCCAATCTGCTCAGGCAACTGAGCGATGGTCGCAGCCAGTTTGCCATCATTTACTGCTTTTTCACCATCCGGCGTGCCGTCAAATCCGACAACCATCACATCTGATTTACCCGCAGTCTGGAGGGCACGCAGCGCACCGAGCGCCATTTCATCGTTCTGGGCAAATACCGCCTGCACATCAGGATGCGCGGTCAGCAGGTTCTGCATAACGTTCAGACCCTTTGTACGGTCGAAGTCTGCCGGCTGGCTCGCCAGCACGTTGAATTTGTGCGCCGCTACAGCCTGCTGGAAGCCTTCACCACGTTCACGGGCCGCGGAAGTCCCGGCGATACCCTGCAATTCGATCACTTTCGCGCCTTCACCGGCTTTCTTCGCGATGTAGTCACCGGCGATTTTACCGCCCAGGACGTTATCAGACGCAATGTGGCTGACCACATCCCCTTTCGTTGCCTGACGGTCCAGGGTGATTACCGGGATCTTCGCCTGGTTTGCCATCTTCACGGCGTTACCGACCGCGTCGGAATCCGTTGGGTTGATCAGCAGAATTTTAGTACCACGAACGGTTAAGTCCTGCACGTTCGCCAGCTCTTTCGCCGGGTTGTTCTGAGAATCCAGCACCACCAGGTTGTAGCCCAGTTTGTCTGCTTCTTTCTGCGCACCATCTTTCAGCGAGACAAAGAACGGGTTGTTCAGAGTAGAGACAACCAGCGCGATGGTGTCTTTCGCCATGGCGTTAGCACTTACGGTTGCGCTCAGCGCGACAGCAGAAACCAGGGTAGCCAGTTTTTTCATGTTCATATCTAAGATGTCCTGTAGTGTCGTCAGTTACTGTTTTTTGTTGTCTACCAGTACCGCCAGCAAAATCACCACTGCCTTAACGATCATCTGGTAATAGGAGGAAACACCTAACAAATTCAAACCATTATTCAGGAAACCGAGGATCAGTGCGCCGATCAATGTCCCAACAATACGACCTTTACCCCCCGCCAGGCTCGTACCGCCCAGAACCACTGCCGCGATGGCATCCAGCTCATAGCCCGTACCCGCCGTTGGCTGTGCGGAAGAGAGACGCGCCACTTCAATGATGCCCGCCAGAGACGCCAGCAGGCCGCACAGGGAGTAAACGATAATTTTGACTTTATTAACGCTGATACCGGACAGACGCGTTGCCGCTTCGTTACCGCCCAGCGCATAGATATAACGGCCCAGACGGGTGTGGTGCAGCATGTACCACGCCGCCAGGAAGACGATAGCCATGATCCAGACCGGGGTCGGAACACCCAGCGGGCGACCGATACCGAACCAGCCAAACAGATCGGCGTTATCGGTAAAACCGGTATTAACCGGGCTGCCGTTGGTGTAGACCATGGTCACCCCGCGCAGCAGCAGCATCATTACCAGCGTAGCGATGAACGCCTGAACGCGGCCTTTCGCCACAATCACGCCGGTTACGGCACCAATTGCCGCCCCAGCCGCCAGCGCAGCGGCAACGGCCACCAGCGCGTTAACTTCAATGCCGACAATCGACGCGGCGATAGCACCAGTAAGGGCCAGCAGGGAACCGACGGACAGATCGATACCCGAAGTCAAAATCACCAGCGTCATCCCCACCGCCATAATGGCGTTGACGGAGGTCTGCTGAAGAATATTGAACAGGTTATTGACGGTAAAAAAGTTCGGACTCATGGTCGAGACAATCGCGATAAGCACCAGCAGGGCAATCAGCGATTTTTGTTCCATCAGCCATGCCTTTGTGAAATAGCGGCGACCAGAAACAGCCTGGGTAGTCATCTTCTTACTCCTGATTCACGCGATTAAGCTTGCCCACAGCGGCAGCCATCAGAACTTCCTGGGTGGCCTGCTCGCGAGTGAATTCACCGCCGAGATGCCCTTCATGCATGACGATAATGCGATCGCTCATGCCTAATACCTCTGGCATCTCGGAAGAGACCAGAATGATGCTCAGACCGTCAGCCTTGAACTGGTTAATCAGCTGATAGATCTCTTTTTTCGCCCCCACGTCCACGCCACGGGTTGGCTCATCGAGGATCAACACTTTCGGGCGCGTCATTAGCCCGCGGGCAATTGCCACTTTCTGCTGATTCCCGCCGGACAACAGGCCAATCGCCTGCTCCATCGACGGGGTTTTGACGTTAAAGAGACGGATAAAATCGCTGACCGCCTGCTGTTCATCTTTGTGTTTCAGGCTGCCGCCGCTGCGGCTGAAATAGCGTAGCGCCGTCAGGGACATGTTCTCTTTCACCGACATGCCCAGCACTAAGCCGTCGCGCTTACGGTCTTCGGAGATATAGACAATGCCGTTCGCCAGGCCATCCTGCGGCGAGCGGGTGACCACTTCATGGCCGTCGAGAGTAACGTAACCGCTGGTGCGCGGCAGTGCGCCGTAGAGCACTTTCATTAGTTCGGTACGCCCCGCGCCCATCAGGCCCGCGACGCCGAGGATCTCGCCCTGGCGCAGGGTAAAGGAGACGTCGTTGACGCCCGGCCCGCAGAGGTTATCCACCTTCAGGCGGATCTCTCCCGGCGCTTTATCCAGACGCGGATACTGGTCTTCGAGTTTACGCCCCACCATCATTTCGATAAGCGAATCTTCGGTCAGGGTGGCCACTTCACGCTCGGCAATAAACTGCCCGTCGCGAAACACGGTGACGTCATCGCAGATCTCGAAGATCTCTTTCATGCGGTGAGAGATATAAACAATGCCGCGCCCCTGGGATTTCAGTTCGCGGATCACGCGGAACAGGGATTCGGTTTCGGTGTCGGTCAGGGCATCGGTCGGTTCATCCATGATGATGACCTTTGACTCAAAGCTCAGCACCTTCGCGATTTCCACCATCTGCTGATCGCCGATAGAGAGGTCGCCCACCAGGCGGTCGCTCTTAAAGCGCAGGTTCAGCTTCGCCAGCAGTTTGTCCGCTTCGGCGTACATGGTTTTCCAGTCGATTTTGCCAAAGCGGTTCACGAACTCACGGCCGAGGAAGATGTTCTCCGCAATGGTGAGCTGCGGGATCAGGTTCAGTTCCTGGTGGATGATGCCGATGCCCGCTTCCAGAGAAGATTTCGGGCCGTTGAAGGTGGTCTCTTTACCCAGCCACAGCAGCGAACCGGCATCGCGTTGATAGATCCCGGTCAGCACTTTCATCATGGTGGATTTGCCCGCGCCGTTCTCGCCCACCAGCGCCATGACGCGCCCGGAATAGACGTTCAGCGCCGCGCCGGAGAGGGCTTTTACGCCCGGGAACGACTTATCGATCCCTTTGAGTTGCAGTAATGCGTCCATGATGGCCTCAGAAGGTGACGCCAGCACAGAGAATGATATTCGCATACGGGGAACACTCCCCGCTGCGAATCACCGCCTGACTGTCTGCGGTTTGTTGTTTGAACTGCTCGTGCGTTGTGTAACGAATTTCTATGGTGTTTCCCTGGTGCTGTTGCAGTTGCTCAATGTGGCTGAGCAACGTTTCGTGGAGTTGCGGATTATGTTGTTTGATTTCCGCCGCGAGAATGGCCGCCTCAACCTGCATCTCCGCAGTGACCACTTCCAGTACCTGCATGAACGAGGGTACGCCCTGCGTTAACGCCATATCGATACGGGTTGTGCTGCGCGGAACTGGTAAGCCTGCATCGCAAACCACCAGCGTATCGGTATGCCCAAGACGGGAAATCACCGATGAGATTTCTGAGTTGAGTACTGTGCCTTTCTTCATTTTTTGCTCCACTAGCGAAACGTTTCGCTAAAAACAGTGTAGCCGCAGAAGTGTTCAGAAAACCATCATGACGTAACGGATTTGTGATCAACGTCGAAACGTTTCGCTAAGTGAAACGTGGAGGTAATTCAGGCGGGTGTGTTGAGGGTTTGGTAGGCCGGGTAAGCGCAGCGTCACCCGGCATTTTCAGAAGGACTTAAATCTCGACCTGCGTCCCCAGCTCAATTACGCGATTCGGCGGGATTTCAAACTGGTCAGGCGCACGCAGGGCGTTACGTTGCAGGATAAGATACAGCTTGCCGCGCAGACGCAGATACCATGGGCGCTTGCCGATGATCAGCGACTCGTGGGACATAAAGAACGACGTCTCCATCATGCGGCAACTCAGACCTTCCAGACCGCAGCGGTGGAATACCTCTTCCACATTCGGGGTTTCGCGCCAGCCGTAGCTTGCCACCACGCGCCAGAAGGTCGGCGATAGCTGTTCAATCTGTACGCGACGCACGTTGTGAACATACGGCGCATCTTCGGTACGCAGCGTCAGCAGGATCACGCGCTCGTGCAGCACTTTGTTGTGCTTGAGGTTATGCATCAGCGCAAACGGGATCACGTTCAGCGCACGAGACATATACACCGCCGTGCCCGGCACGCGCACCGGCGGAGATTTCTCCAGCGAGGCGATCATCGCCTCCAGAGAGTTACCGTGCTCATGCATGCGACGCAGCAGGCGGAAACGTTCGCTCTTCCACGTCGTCATCACGATAAACATCACCAGGCCCAGCGTCAGCGGCAACCAGCCACCGGAGACAATCTTGTCGAGGTTTGCAGAGAACAGCGGCACGTCGATGCAGAGGAAGCCCACCAGGATCAGCCCCACGAGGAACTTATTCCAGTGCCAGTTACGGTACGCCACGGTAGTGGAGAGAATAGAGGTCAACACCATCGTTCCGGTCACCGCAATACCGTACGCCGCCGCCAGGTTACTGGAGTGCTCAAAGCTGACGATAACAATCACCACCGCGAAATAGAGCAGCCAGTTGACGAACGGAATGTAGATCTGGCCAGACTCCATCTCCGAGGTATGGATAATGCGCATTGGGGAGAGATAACCCAAACGCACGGCCTGACGCGTCAGGGAGAAGACGCCGGAAATGACAGCCTGAGAGGCAATGACCGTCGCCAGCGTCGCCAGGATCAGCATCGGAACCAGCGCCCAGTCCGGCGCCAGCAGGAAGAACGGGTTTTTAATCGCTTCAGGGTGCGCAAGCAGCAGCGCGCCCTGACCGAAGTAATTCAGCACCAGTGAAGGCAAGACCACGCTAAACCAGGCGACGCGAATAGGGAGTTTCCCGAAGTGGCCCATATCCGCATACAGCGCTTCAACACCGGTAATGGAAAGCACCACCGCGCCCAGGGCCACAAACGACACCACTTTATATTCAAGGAAGAAATGCACCGCCCACATTGGGTTCAACGCGTGCAGGACATCCGGGTTGGCGATAATGCTGCGTAAGCCCAGCGCCGCCAGGATCAGGAACCAGGCCAGCATAATAGGCGCGAACAGCTTACCCACCAGCCCGGTACCGTGTTTTTGTATAGCAAACAGCAACGTCAGCACGATAATAGCGAGTGGCACCACCCACGTATCAAGCTGTGGCGCGACAATCTCCAGCCCCTCTATGGCTGACATCACCGAAATCGCTGGCGTAATCACCACTTCCCCATAGAAGAAGCTGCCGCCAATCAGGCCAATGATGACCAGCACGGAGGTCATTCTTGCAGACGTATTGCGCCCGGCAAGGGACATCAGGGTCAGAATACCGCCCTCGCCCGCGTTATCAGCCCGCATAACGAAAGAGAGATACTTAAGGGAGACCACCAGGATCAGCAGCCAGAAGATGAGCGAGAGAAAACCAAAGACGGCGTCACGCTCTACACCAAAACCAAACTGACCGGACAGACATTCACGAAGCGTATAAAGCGGGCTGGTGCCGATATCACCGTAGACAACCCCGATCGCCGCAAGCGTTACTGCGGGTAATGATTGCTTATTATCAGTGCTCATAGACTAGTCTTTTCGTTTGAATAACAAATGTGTGCTTAGTCCCTTGGCCCACAAAAAGCGCACAGTATGCACGATTCAATGCAAAATCGTACCCCTAAATGCAGCCGCATTAATGTAGCGCAAAGAAAATAGCGCCGCACTTCAGCCTATTACCAGGCCAGACCGAAACGTCTATACTCGCTTCAATTAGCCGCCACGACGGCGAAAGGATGCAAAACTATTATGGCTCACTCACATTTATTAGCAGAAAGAATTTCCCGCCTCAGCAGCGCGCTGGAGAAAGGCCTTTACGAGCGTAGCCACGCCATTCGCCTCTGTTTACTGGCGGCGCTGAGCGGGGAAAGCGTGTTTCTGCTTGGCCCACCGGGCATTGCCAAAAGTCTGATCGCACGCCGCCTCAAATTCGCTTTCCAGAACGCGCGCGCATTTGAGTATTTGATGACGCGCTTCTCCACGCCGGAAGAAGTGTTCGGCCCGCTCTCCATTCAGGCGTTAAAAGATGAGGGACGCTATGAACGTCTGACGGCGGGCTATCTCCCGGAAGCGGAAATCGTCTTTCTTGATGAGATCTGGAAAGCTGGCCCGGCCATTCTGAATACCCTGCTGACGGCAATTAACGAACGCCGCTTCCGCAACGGCGCCAGCGAAGAGAAGATCCCCATGCGCCTGCTGGTGGCCGCGTCAAACGAACTGCCCGAAGCCGACAGCAGCCTGGAAGCGCTGTATGACCGTATGCTGATCCGCCTGTGGCTGGATAAAGTCCAGGATAAATCAAACTTCCGCTCCATGCTGGTGAGCCAGCAGGACGAAAACGAAAACCCGGTGGCAGCGTCATTACAGGTCACGGACGAGGAATACCACCAGTGGCAGGAGGAGATCGGCAAGATAAAACTGCCCGATGCCGTTTTTGAGCTGATCTTCATGCTGCGCCAGCAGCTTGATTTACTGCCTTCTGCGCCGTATGTCTCTGACCGTCGCTGGAAAAAAGCCATTCGCCTGCTCCAGGCAAGCGCCCTGTTCAGCGGCCGCGATGCTGTCGCCCCTGTCGATCTGATCCTGCTGAAAGACTGTCTGTGGCACGACGCAGAAGGGATGAATCTGATGCAGCAGCAGCTGGACGTTTTGATGACCGGACACGCGTGGGGCCAGCAATCTATGCTTAATCAACTGGGTGCGATTGCCCAACGTCGCCTTCAGCTCCAGCAGCAGCAAAGTGACAAAACCGCGCTGAAAGTGAACCGTCTTGGCGGGATGTTTGCCCGTAAACCGCACTATGAACTGCCAGCCGAGCTGACTGACGCCTCGCTCACGCTTCTTCTTCAGCAGCCGCTGAAGCTTCATGATATGCAGGTGGTGCACGTGACGATCGAACGCGTTGCGCTGGTTCAGTGGCTGGATAAGGGCGGCGAGATCCGCGGTAAACTCAACGGTATTGGCTTTGCACAGCCGCTGTCGATGGAAGTCGACAGCAGCCAGCACCTTGTGATCCGCGACGTCAGCCTTCAGGGATCGCGCCTGGCGCTGCCGGGCACCGCCTCCGAGAGTCTTCCGGAGGAGATCAAACAGCAGCTCGAAGCGCTGGATAACGAATGGCATCAGCAGCACACGCGCTTCAGCGAGCAGCAGAAATGCCTCTTTATCCATAGCGACTGGTTAGGTCGTATTGAAGCCAGCTTGCAGGATGTCAGCGCGCAGATCAAACAGGCGCGTCAATGCTAACGCTGGACACGCTTAACGTCATGCTGGCGGTTAGCGAGGAAGGATTGATCGAGGAGGTTGTCATTACCCTTCTTGCGTCACCGCAGCTGGCGGCTTTCTTTGAAAAATTCCCGAAGCTCAGAAAGGCAATGACGGACGATCTGCCCCACTGGCGCAATAACCTGCGACAGCGGTTTAAGGAGACGGAAGTCCCGCCGGAACTGACAGAGGAAGTGGCTGGTTACCAGCAGTGCCAGCGGCTTTCAACGCCGCAGTTTATTGCTCAGCTTCAGCAAACCCTGACGCTGCTTGATAACGTTCACTCCCCGTTTGCCAGCCAGGCCAGAGCGCTGGTCACGGACAATCCCAGCTTCACTCCCGCCCTGCATACCCTGTTTTTACAGCGCTGGCGACTGAGTCTTGTGGTCCAGGCCACGGCCCTTAATCAGCAGTTGCTGGATGAAGAGCGCGAACAGTTGCTCAGTGAAGTCCAGGAGCGAATGACCCTGAGCGGCCAGTTAGAACAGGTGCTGGTGGAAAATGAAAACGCCGCCGGTCGACTCTGGGACATGAGTGCCGGTCAGTTAAAACGTGGCGATTATCAACTGATTGTGAAGTACGGCGACTTTCTGGCACAACAGTCGGAGCTGATGAAGCTCGCAGAACAGCTTGGCCGGTCCCGGGAGGCCCGGTCGGTCCCAAAGAAAGATGCGCCGATGGAAACCTTCCGTACGCTGGTACGCGAACCCTCCACCGTGCCGGAGCAGGTGGACGGGTTACAGCAAAGCGATGACATCCTGCGCCTGCTGCCTACGGAACTCAGCACGCTGGGAATGACCGAACTGGAGTATGAGTTTTATCGTCGGCTGGTGGAAAAGCAGCTTCTTACCTACCGGCTGCACGGTGAAGCCTGGCGCGAGAAGATCAGCCAGCGCCCGGTGGTGCATCAGGATTTTGACGAGCAACCGCGCGGGCCTTTTATTGTTTGCGTCGATACGTCCGGATCGATGGGGGGGTTTAATGAACAGTGTGCAAAAGCGTTCTGCCTGGCCCTGATGCGCGTGGCGCTCGCCGATCGTCGTCGCTGCTACATCATGCTCTTTTCCAGCGAAGTGGTGGGGTATGAACTGACCAGCCCACAGGGTCTGGAGCAGGCGATCCGCTTTTTAAGCCAGCGTTTTCGCGGCGGCACCGATCTGGCCAGCTGTTTTCGCAGCATCATTGAGCGTATGCAGGGCGGTGACTGGTACGACGCCGACGCGGTGGTGATTTCCGATTTTATTGCCCAGCGGCTGCCGGATGACGTCGTGAGTAAGGTGAAGGAGTTACAGCGGGTACATCAGCACCGTTTCCATGCCGTTGCGATGTCCGCACATGGAAAACCCGGCATCATGCGCATTTTCGATCACATCTGGCGCTTTGATACCGGGTTGCGTAGCCGCCTGCTCAGACGCTGGCGGCGTTAATTAAAGAAGAGTACCGACGCTTTCACGTACCTGCTGCGGCCAGACACCACACTGCACCTGACCGATATGGGACAGTTGCAGCAGCAGCATGGTCAGACGGGACTGGCCGATACCACCGCCGATGGTTTGCGGCATCTCACCGCGCAGCAGCGCCTGGTGCCACTCCAGTTGCAGACGATCTTCATCCCCGGTCACCGCCAGCTGACGCTTCAGGGCTTCAGCATCCACGCGGATCCCCATCGAAGAGAGTTCAAACGCATCTTCGAGAACCGGGTTCCAGACCAGAATATCGCCGTTCAGACCGGCATATTCGCTTTCACCCACGGTGCTCCAGTCATCATAATCCGGCGCACGGACGTCGTGACGTTTACCATCAGACAATTTTCCGCCAATGCCGATCAGGAATACCGCGCCCAGCTCTTTGGCGATCGCCCGCTCGCGGCCTTTGGCATCCAGATCCGGGAAACGGCTCAGCAGTTCCTGGCTGTGAACAAAGTGGATCGTTTCCGGCAGGAACGGTGCCAGACCAAACTCTTTGCTCACGGCCGCTTCGGTTGCTTTGATCCCCGCGTAGATCGCCTCTACGGTGGATTTCAGCGTACCGACGTGACGCTCACCATCACCCATTACGCGTTCCCAGTCCCACTGATCAACGTAAACAGAGTGAATTGGGGAGAGACGGTCTTCATCAGGGCGAAGGGCTTTCATGTGCGTGTAAAGCCCTTCGCCCGCGCTGAAGTCGTGTTGTCCCAGGGTTTGACGCTTCCACTTCGCCAGGGAATGAACCACTTCGAACTGGGCGTCTGGCAGTGTTTTCACTTTTACCTGTACCGCTTTTTCGCAACCAGACAAGTTATCCTGCGTCCCGTCACCCACGCGGCTCAGAATCGGCGCCTGAACTTCAATAAGGCCAAGCTTCTCTTCCAGCTGGCGAGAAAAATGGGATTTTACGAAACTGATCTGGCGTTGTTTTGCGATGTAAGCGGTTTTCATTATTTATACTCCTGCATCCTGTTGATAATGATTAAGCAACAGAACCGGGGTCTAATTCAATAACCCATCAACAAAAAGCCGCCTTCACTTTTGATTCGTTAAAATAAGGCGCTAGAATAGACGTATTCATTAATCTTCATAAGAAAAACCTATGGAAAATTATCAGATCGACAATCTGGACCGCGGCATCCTGGAAGCGCTAATGGCTAATGCGCGCACCGCCTATGCCGAACTGGCGAAACAATTTGGCGTCAGCCCGGGGACCATTCACGTTCGCGTAGAGAAAATGAAGCAGGCCGGGATCATCACCGGCGCACGCATTGATGTCAGCCCGAAGCAACTCGGCTACGACGTCTGCTGCTTCATTGGCATTATTCTGAAAAGCGCCAAAGATTATCCCTCCGCGCTGGAGAAACTGAACGCGCTGGATGAAGTCACCGAGGCGTACTACACCACCGGGCACTACAGCATCTTTATAAAGGTGATGTGCCGATCCATCGATGCCCTCCAGCAGGTACTTATCAACAAGATCCAAACAATCGATGAAATTCAGTCCACCGAAACCCTGATCTCCCTGCAAAACCCGATCATGCGTACCATCCGCCCGTGATCGGGCAATTTCATTCCCACATTTTCCACAGGTAGATCCCAGCTCGTTCACAGCGTACAATGGCCGCCTCTTTACCTGAGCGAGCGATCAATGGCGGACATTACCCTTATCAGCGGCAGCACCCTGGGCGGTGCGGAATATGTAGCGGAACATCTGGCTGAGAAGCTGGAAGATGCGGGCTTTTCTACACAAACGCTGCACGGACCGCTGCTGGAAGATCTCCCGACTGACGGGGTCTGGCTGCTGATCACCTCCACGCACGGCGCGGGCGATCTGCCGGATAACCTGCAACCTTTATATGACGAACTGCTGGAACAGCAGCCCGACCTGTCAAACGTCCGGTTTGGCGCTGTGGGGATCGGCAGCCGTGAATATGACACGTTCTGTGGCGCAATAGAGAAAGTAGACGCTGCGGTAACCGCCTGCGGAGCAAAACAGCTGGGTGAAACGCTGAAGATCAACATCCTCGATCATGATATTCCGGAAGATCCAGCCGAGATCTGGCTCGCGGAATGGAAAAATTTACTCAAAAACGATTAAAGATCGTGCGATCAGATGTGGATAACTCTGGTTAAAAGCTCGTATTAAGCCGTAGTTATCCAAAGAATAACGTTGGCTTAGTTTTTGACCTGTGGATAAAGGGGCGATCTGATCCCAGCTTATACGGTCCAGGATCACCGATCATTCACAGCAAACGATCCTTCCTAACTGCATGATCTTATTTATGGGATCGGACTTATCCACAAAGGTCTGCGATCCTAATAAGAGATCACAATAGAACAGATCTCTAAATAAAAAGATCTTCTTTTTAATAGCCCAAGATCCCAATGCTTTCTCGAAAGACTAAAGTTGAGTAGAATCCACGGCCCGGGCTTCAATCCATTTTCATACCGCTTTACGCGAGGCAGACCACCATGTTTTATCAGGATCCTTTTGACGTCATCATCATTGGCGGGGGTCACGCAGGCACTGAGGCCGCAATGGCCGCAGCGCGAATGGGTCAGCAGACCCTGCTTTTGACACACAATATCGACACGCTGGGACAAATGTCCTGTAATCCGGCGATTGGCGGCATTGGGAAAGGACACCTGGTAAAAGAAGTGGATGCACTTGGCGGCCTGATGGCGAAAGCGATCGATCATGCCGGTATTCAGTTTAGGATACTAAACGCGAGTAAAGGTCCGGCTGTTCGCGCCACCCGTGCACAGGCAGACCGCGTGCTGTACCGCCAGGCTGTACGTACTGCGCTGGAGAACCAGCCGAACCTGATGATCTTCCAGCAGGCAGTTGAAGATCTTATCGTGGAGAACGATCGTGTTGTCGGCGCCGTGACCCAGATGGGTCTGAAGTTCCGTGCAAAAGCGGTGGTGCTGACCGTCGGGACATTCCTGGACGGTAAGATCCATATTGGTCTGGACAACTACAGCGGTGGCCGTGCTGGCGATCCGCCGTCAATTCCTCTGTCCCGCCGTCTGCGTGAGTTGCCGCTGCGCGTAAGCCGCCTGAAAACCGGTACACCACCGCGTATTGATGCGCGCACCATTGATTTCAGCGTACTGGCACAGCAGCATGGCGATAACCCGATGCCGGTGTTCTCGTTCATGGGCAATGCGGCGCAACATCCGCAGCAGGTGCCGTGCTACATCACGCACACCAATGAAAAAACCCATGACGTGATCCGCAATAACCTCGATCGCAGCCCAATGTATGCTGGCGTGATCGAAGGGATCGGCCCGCGCTACTGCCCGTCGATCGAAGACAAAGTCATGCGCTTTGCCGATCGTAACCAGCACCAGATCTTCCTCGAACCGGAAGGGCTGACCTCTAACGAAATTTACCCGAACGGCATCTCCACCAGCCTGCCGTTCGACGTGCAGATGCAGATTGTGCGTTCAATGCAGGGGATGGAAAACGCGAAGATCGTTCGTCCTGGCTACGCTATTGAGTACGATTTCTTCGATCCGCGTGACCTGAAGCCGACGCTGGAAAGCAAATTCATCCAGGGTCTGTTCTTCGCAGGCCAGATTAACGGCACCACCGGGTACGAAGAAGCTGCCGCGCAAGGGCTGCTGGCCGGTCTGAACGCTGCTCGCTTCTCTGCCGAGAAAGAGGGCTGGGCACCGGCGCGTTCTCAGGCTTACCTGGGCGTTCTGGTCGACGATCTCTGCACGCTGGGGACCAAAGAACCGTACCGCATGTTTACTTCTCGTGCGGAATATCGCCTGATGCTGCGCGAAGACAACGCCGATCTGCGTCTGACCGAAATCGGTCGCGAGCTGGGTCTGGTGGATGACGACCGTTGGGCGCGCTTCAACGAGAAGCTCGAGCGTATCGAACAGGAACGTCAGCGCCTGAAAACCACCTGGGTGAACCCGCAGGCGGATACTGCTGCTGAAGTGAACGCTCACTTAACAGCACCGCTTTCGCGCGAAGCCAGTGGCGAAGATCTGCTGCGCCGTCCTGAAGTCACCTACGAAAATCTGGTCAAACTGACCGCGTTCGCACCGGGCCTTGAAGACGCGGAAGCGGCTGAGCAGGTCGAAATTCAGGTGAAATACGAAGGTTACATTGCGCGTCAGCAGGATGAGATCGAAAAACAGCAGCGCAACGAAAATACGCTGCTGCCGGAAATGCTGGACTATCGTCAGGTGACGGGCCTTTCCAACGAAGTGATCGCTAAGCTGAACGATCACAAACCTGTGTCGATTGGCCAGGCCTCACGTATCTCCGGCGTCACACCTGCCGCGATTTCGATTCTGCTGGTGTGGCTGAAAAAGCAGGGCATGCTGCGCCGCAGCGCGTAATGCTCTGAAAATTGCCCGGTGGCGCTGCGCTTACCGGGCCTACTGAACCCGTAGGGCGGGTTAGCGAAGCGCCACCCGCCACTTAAGTTTCTCAACAGGTATTCACCGTGCTCAATAAACTCTCTCGTCTGCTGGATCAGGCAGGTATTTCGCTCACCGATCACCAGAAAAACCAGCTGGTGGCCTATGTCGATATGCTGAACAAATGGAATAAAGCGTACAACCTGACGTCTGTGCGCGACCCCAACGAGATGCTGGTACGCCATATTCTCGATAGCATCGTGGTGGCACCGTATCTGAACGGTGAACGGTTTATCGACGTGGGCACTGGCCCGGGCTTGCCGGGCGTTCCGTTGTCAATTGTTCGACCAGAGAGTCATTTCACCCTGCTGGACAGCCTGGGCAAGCGTGTACGCTTTTTACGCCAGGTTCAGCATGAGCTGAAGCTGGAAAACATCACGCCCGTGCAGAGCAGGGTAGAGGAGTTCCCGGCAGAGCCACCGTTTGACGGCGTGATCAGCCGCGCGTTTGCCTCACTCAATGACATGGTGAGCTGGTGCAAACACCTGCCAGCAGAGAAAGGACGGTTTTATGCGCTGAAAGGGCAACTTCCGGGAGACGAAATCGAGCAGCTTCCCGACGGTTTTGCTGTCGAATCCATTGAGAAACTCCAGATCCCTCAGCTCGAGGGTGAGCGACATCTGGTGATAATTAAGCCAAACTCTTTTTAAAAAATTAATAAAAAATGTGGAATTTGTGCTGTTCTGATCGTGTTAAAAAGCAGCACATCCACGCTGATTTGGCCGTTGTAAATTTAACCTTGTTGTTACCATGGATTTTCTTGCGGTTAACCTGAGGTGATTCATTCACCATGAAGATAATCAACAATGAAAATATCAGCCTGCTAAAAGTGGGCTGAAGCAACCAGAATGCAATGTTAAATATTTATTAAGAATGTCAATAAAAGGTTTTTGTTGTATACAGGGCTGTTTTAAAAATAGTTGCGATTTTTTGGCTTTAAATTCATGAAGATGAAATAAAACGTTTTACGTCTTTGATAAATACAACTTTATCGCAAATGTGCATTTTGTGATCTCGTGCACGCTTTATCGCCAACGTTTTCGCGCTGTTTGCAGTTTCGCCTGAAGGTCAACGCTTTGGTCAAAAGTTGAAAAATAGCGCTGGGGAAAAATATTTAAACATTTATTCACCTTTTCGCTACTTAATGTTTGAAATCACGGGTACGCACCGTATAATTTGACCGCTTTTTGATGCTTGACTCTGAGCCTTAAAGGACGTTTTATACGACACGCGGCATACCTCGAAGGGAGCAGGAGTAAAAACGTGATGTCTGTGTCGCTCTTGAGTAGAAACGTTGCTCGTAAGCTTCTGTTCATTCAGTTTCTGGCTGTGATAGCAAGTGGACTGCTGTTTAGCCTCAAAGACCCCTTCTGGGGCATCTCCGCCGCGTGCGGAGGTTTGGCGGTGGTTCTGCCAAACGTGTTGTTTATGATTTTTGCCTGGCGTCATCAGGCGCATACACCCGCCAAAGGCCGCGTGGCCTGGTCCTTCGCTCTCGGCGAAGTGTGTAAGGTGTTGCTGACCTTTGCTCTACTGGTGATGGCGCTGGCGGTTTTGAAAGTGGTATTCATGCCGCTGATAGCAACGTGGGTTTTGGTGCTGGTGGTACAAGTTCTGGCTCCAGCTGTAATCAATAACAAAGGGTAAAAGGCATCATGGCTTCAGAAAATATGACGCCGCAGGATTACATAGGTCACCATCTGAATAACCTTCAGCTGGACCTGCGTACATTCTCGCTGGTGGATCCACATAACCCCCCGGCCACCTTCTGGACGATCAACATCGACTCCATGTTCTTCTCGGTGGTTTTGGGTCTTCTGTTCCTGGCCATGTTCCGCAGCGTTGCTAAAAAGGCGACCAGCGGTGTTCCAGGGAAATTCCAGACGTTCATCGAGATGATCATCGGCTTCGTCCATGGCAGCGTGAAAGACATGTACCATGGTAAGAGCAAGCTGATTGCGCCGCTGGCCCTGACCGTGTTCGTTTGGGTCTTCCTGATGAACCTGATGGACCTTCTGCCTATCGATTTCTTACCTTGGATCGGTGAGCACGTACTTGGCCTGCCTGCACTGCGCGTGGTTCCGTCTGCCGACGTGAACATCACCCTGTCGATGGCGCTGGGCGTATTTATCCTCATTCTGTTCTACAGCATCAAAATGAAAGGCGTAAGCGGCTTTGTGAAAGAGCTTACCTTGCAGCCGTTCAACCACTGGGCGTTTATTCCGGTCAACCTGATCCTGGAAGGCGTTAGCCTGCTGTCGAAACCTGTTTCACTGGGTCTGCGACTGTTCGGCAACATGTATGCGGGTGAGCTGATTTTCATTCTGATCGCGGGTCTTCTGCCGTGGTGGTCACAGTGGATTCTGAATGTGCCATGGGCCATTTTCCACATCCTGATCATTACGCTGCAAGCCTTTATCTTCATGGTTCTGACGATCGTCTATCTGTCGATGGCGTCTGAAGAGCACTGATTTTTTACCAACACTACTACGTTTTAATTGAAACAAACTGGAGACTGTCATGGAAAACCTGAATATGGATCTGCTGTACATGGCTGCCGCTGTGATGATGGGTCTGGCGGCTATCGGTGCTGCGATCGGTATCGGCATCCTCGGAGGTAAATTCCTGGAAGGCGCAGCGCGTCAACCTGATCTGATTCCTCTGCTGCGTACTCAGTTCTTTATCGTTATGGGTCTGGTGGATGCAATCCCAATGATCGCTGTAGGTCTGGGTCTGTACGTGATGTTTGCTGTCGCGTAGTAGTTGTTTTAAAACCCCAAGCCACAGAAATTTAAGAGGTATTGTGCTGTGAACATGAACGCAACAATCCTCGGCCAGGCCATCGCGTTTATTCTCTTTGTCTGGTTCTGCATGAAGTATGTATGGCCGCCTTTAATGGCTGCCATCGAAAAACGTCAGAAAGAAATTGCTGACGGTCTGGCTTCCGCAGAACGCGCTAAGAAAGATTTGGACCTTGCACAGGCCAACGCGACAGACCAGCTGAAAAAAGCGAAAGCTGAAGCTCAGGTAATCATTGAACAGGCTAACAAACGCCGTTCTCAGATCCTGGACGAAGCCAAAGCTGAAGCAGAACAGGAACGTACTAAGATCGTGACACAGGCTCAGGCTGAAATTGAAGCTGAGCGTAAACGTGCTCGTGAAGAACTGCGTAAGCAGGTTGCGATTCTGGCTGTTGCTGGCGCCGAGAAGATCATCGAACGTTCCGTGGATGAAGCTGCTAACAGCGACATCGTGGACAAACTTGTCGCTGAACTGTAAGGAGGGAGGGGCTGATGTCTGAATTTGTTACGGTAGCTCGCCCCTACGCCAAAGCAGCTTTTGACTTTGCTGTCGAACACCAAAATGTCGATCGCTGGCAGAACATGCTGGCGTTTGCCGCTGAGGTGACGAAAAACGAACAAATGGCTGAGTTGCTTTCCGGTGCGTTAGCGCCTGAAACCCTCGCCGCGTCGTTTATCGCCGTGTGCGGAGAGCAACTGGATGCCAACGGCCAGAACCTGATTAAGGTGATGGCAGAAAATGGTCGTCTCCGTGTGCTCCCGGATGTTCTCGAGCAGTTTGAGCACTTACGTGCCCTCAGTGAAGCCACTGCCGAAGTCGAAGTGACTTCCGCGACTGAACTGAGTGACGAACAGCTTGCGAAAATCACCGCCGCGATGGAAAAACGTCTGTCACGCAAAGTTAAGCTGAATTGCAAAATCGATAAGTCTGTAATGGCAGGCGTAATCATCCGCTCGGGTGATATGGTCATTGATGGCAGCGTACGCGGCCGTCTTGAGCGCCTTGCAGACGTCTTGCAGTCTTAAGGGGACTGGAGCATGCAACTGAATTCCACCGAAATCAGCGAACTGATCAAGCAGCGCATTGCTCAGTTCAGTGTTGTGAGTGAAGCTCACAACGAAGGTACTATTGTTTCTGTAAGTGACGGTGTTATCCGCATCCACGGCCTGGCCGATTGTATGCAGGGTGAGATGATTTCCCTGCCGGGTAACCGTTACGCTATCGCACTGAACCTGGAGCGCGACTCCGTAGGTGCCGTTGTGATGGGTCCATACGCTGACCTCGCCGAAGGCATGAAGGTTAAGTGTACGGGTCGTATTCTGGAAGTGCCGGTTGGCCGTGGCCTGCTGGGTCGCGTTGTTAACACCCTGGGTGCGCCAATCGACGGTAAAGGTCCGGTTGAGCACGATGGCTTCTCCCCAATCGAAGTTATCGCACCAGGCGTTATCGACCGTCAGTCCGTTGATCAGCCCGTACAGACGGGTTATAAGTCCGTTGACGCCATGATCCCAATCGGTCGTGGTCAGCGTGAACTGATCATCGGTGACCGTCAGACCGGTAAAACCGCGATGGCAATCGACGCCATCATCAACCAGCGTGATTCCGGCATCAAATGTGTGTACGTGGCTATCGGCCAGAAAGCGTCCACCATTTCCAACGTGGTTCGTAAACTGGAAGAGCACGGCGCACTGTCTAACACCATCGTTGTGGTAGCAACCGCGTCTGAATCTGCTGCACTGCAATACCTGGCACCATACGCCGGTTGCGCAATGGGCGAATACTTCCGTGACCGCGGTGAAGATGCGCTGATCGTATACGATGACCTGTCTAAACAGGCCGTTGCTTATCGTCAGGTTTCCCTGCTGCTCCGTCGTCCACCAGGACGTGAAGCATTCCCGGGCGACGTATTCTACCTCCACTCTCGTCTGCTGGAGCGTGCTTCCCGCGTTAACGCGGAATATGTCGAGAACTTCACCAAAGGTGAAGTGAAGGGTAAAACAGGTTCTCTGACCGCTCTGCCGATCATTGAAACCCAGGCGGGTGACGTTTCTGCGTTCGTTCCGACCAACGTAATCTCCATTACCGATGGTCAGATCTTCCTGGAAACCAACCTGTTTAACTCCGGTATTCGTCCGGCGGTTAACCCGGGTATCTCCGTATCCCGTGTGGGTGGTGCTGCTCAGACCAAGATCATCAAGAAACTGTCCGGTGGTATCCGTACCGCGCTGGCACAGTATCGTGAACTGGCTGCGTTCTCTCAGTTCGCATCCGATCTGGACGAAGCAACCCGTAAACAGCTGAGCCACGGTCAGAAAGTGACCGAGCTGCTGAAGCAGAAACAGTACGCGCCAATGTCTGTTGCTCAGCAGGGTCTGGTACTGTTCGCGGCTGAACGCGGTTACCTCGAAGATGTGGAACTGGCGAAAATCGGTAGCTTCGAAGCCGCTCTGCTGGCTTACGTCGACCGTGATCACGCTCCGCTGATGCAAGAGATCAACCAGACCGGTGGCTATAACGACGAAATCGAAGGCAAGCTGAAAGCTATCCTCGATTCCTTCAAAGCAACCCAATCCTGGTAATCGTCCGGCGGCTTGTCTCAGGACAAGCCGTCTGGCATTGAGGAGAAGCTCATGGCCGGCGCAAAAGAGATACGTAGTAAGATCGCAAGCGTCCAGAACACGCAAAAGATCACTAAAGCGATGGAGATGGTCGCCGCTTCCAAAATGCGTAAATCGCAGGATCGCATGGCGGCCAGCCGTCCTTATGCAGAGACCATGCGCAAAGTGATTGGTCACCTTGCAAACGGTAATCTGGAATATAAGCACCCTTACCTGGAAGAACGCGACGTTAAGCGCGTGGGCTACCTGGTGGTGTCGACTGACCGTGGTCTGTGTGGCGGCTTGAACATTAACCTGTTCAAAAAACTGCTGGCGGATATGAAAGCATGGTCCGATAAAGGCGTTCAGTGCGATCTGGCACTGATTGGCTCTAAAGGCGTCTCTTTCTTTAACTCCGTTGGTGGCAACATTGTCGCTCAGGTGACCGGTATGGGTGACAACCCGTCCCTGTCCGAACTGATCGGCCCGGTTAAAGTGATGTTGCAGGCCTACGATGAAGGCCGTCTGGACAGACTGTACGTTGTCAGCAACAAATTTATTAACACCATGTCTCAGGTTCCAACGCTCACTCAGATGCTGCCGTTACCGGCATCAGAAGATGACGAGCTGAAGCAGAAAGCCTGGGATTACCTGTATGAACCCGATCCGAAACCGCTGCTGGATACCCTGCTGCGTCGTTACGTTGAATCTCAGGTTTATCAGGGCGTTGTAGAAAACCTGGCCAGCGAGCAGGCCGCACGAATGGTGGCGATGAAAGCCGCGACCGATAATGGCGGCAGCCTGATTAAAGAGCTGCAGTTGGTTTACAACAAAGCTCGTCAGGCCAGCATTACTCAGGAACTCACCGAGATCGTCTCGGGGGCCGCCGCGGTTTAACCAGGTTTACGAATTACGTAGAGGATTCAAGATGGCTACTGGAAAGATTGTCCAGGTAATCGGCGCCGTGGTGGACGTCGAGTTCCCTCAGGACGCCGTACCACGCGTGTACGACGCGCTTGAGGTACAGAATGGTAACGAGAGCCTGGTGCTGGAAGTTCAGCAGCAGCTCGGCGGCGGTATCGTGCGTACCATCGCCATGGGTTCTTCCGACGGTCTGCGTCGTGGTCTGGAAGTGAAAGACCTTGAGCACCCGATCGAAGTCCCGGTAGGTAAAGCAACGCTGGGTCGTATCATGAACGTATTGGGTCAGCCAATCGACATGAAAGGCGACATCGGTGAAGAAGAGCGTTGGGCTATCCACCGCGCGGCACCTTCCTACGAAGAGCTGTCCAGCTCTCAGGAACTGCTGGAAACCGGCATCAAAGTTATCGACCTGATGTGTCCGTTTGCGAAGGGCGGTAAAGTTGGTCTGTTCGGTGGTGCGGGTGTAGGTAAAACCGTAAACATGATGGAGCTGATCCGTAACATCGCGATCGAGCACTCCGGTTACTCCGTGTTTGCGGGTGTGGGTGAACGTACTCGTGAGGGTAACGACTTCTACCACGAAATGACCGACTCCAACGTTCTGGACAAAGTATCCCTGGTTTACGGCCAGATGAACGAGCCACCAGGAAACCGTCTGCGCGTTGCGCTGACTGGCCTGACGATGGCTGAGAAGTTCCGTGACGAAGGCCGTGACGTTCTGCTGTTCGTCGATAACATCTATCGTTACACCCTGGCCGGTACGGAAGTATCTGCACTGCTGGGTCGTATGCCTTCAGCGGTAGGTTATCAGCCAACGCTTGCGGAAGAGATGGGTGTTCTTCAGGAACGTATCACCTCGACCAAAACCGGTTCTATCACCTCCGTTCAGGCGGTATACGTACCTGCGGATGACTTGACTGACCCATCTCCAGCCACCACCTTTGCTCACTTAGATGCAACCGTGGTACTGAGCCGTCAGATCGCGTCTCTGGGTATCTACCCGGCCGTTGACCCGCTGGACTCCACCAGCCGTCAGCTGGATCCACTGGTTGTTGGCCAGGAACACTACGACACCGCGCGTGGCGTACAGTCCCTGCTGCAACGTTACCAGGAACTGAAAGACATCATCGCCATCCTGGGTATGGATGAACTGTCTGAAGAAGACAAACTGGTGGTAGCACGTGCGCGTAAGATCCAGCGCTTCCTGTCCCAGCCGTTCTTCGTTGCGGAAGTATTCACCGGTTCTCCGGGTAAATACGTTTCCCTGAAAGACACCATCCGTGGCTTTAAAGGCATCATGGAAGGCGAATACGATCACCTGCCAGAGCAGGCGTTCTACATGGTTGGTTCCATCGAAGAAGCCGTGGAAAAAGCCAAAAAACTTTAACGCCTTAATCGGAGGGTGATATGGCAATGACTTACCACCTGGACGTCGTCAGCGCAGAGCAACAAATGTTCTCTGGTCTGGTCGAGAAAATCCAGGTAACGGGTAGTGAAGGTGAACTGGGTATTTTCCCGGGTCACGCACCGCTGCTCACCGCCATTAAGCCTGGTATGATCCGCATCGTTAAACAGTTCGGTCATGAAGAGTTTATCTATCTGTCCGGCGGCATTCTTGAAGTGCAGCCAGGCAGTGTGACCGTTCTGGCCGATACCGCTATTCGTGGCCAGGATCTCGACGAAGCGCGAGCCCTGGAATCGAAGCGTAAGGCTGAAGAGCACATTAGCAGCTCTCATGGTGACGTGGATTACGCTCAGGCGTCTGCGGAGCTGGCCAAAGCGATCGCGAAACTGCGCGTTATCGAGTTGACCAAAAAAGCGATGTAACACCGGCTTGAAAAGCACAAAAGCCAGTCTGGATCCCAGGCTGGCTTTTTTTTTCGGCCTTAATTCATGATGAAAAAGATGTAGAATTTTAAGCATCAAACGTTTTTACTTCTCACACAAACTACCGTCAGGATGCGTATGTTAAACAGTGCGATGAGCGTGGTGATCCTTGCCGCAGGCAAAGGTACCCGCATGTATTCCGATCTGCCTAAAGTGCTTCACACGCTGGCAGGAAAGCCAATGGTGCAGCATGTTATTGATGCAGCTACTGCATTAGGCGCCAGCCAGGTGCATCTGGTATATGGACATGGCGGCGATCTGCTGAAAAAAACGCTGCGTGACGACAATCTCAACTGGGTGCTTCAGGCAGAACAGCTGGGTACGGGTCATGCAATGCAGCAGGCTACCCCCTTCTTCTCTGATGATGAAGATATCCTGATGCTCTACGGCGACGTCCCGCTGATCTCCGTTGAAACCCTCTCTCGCCTGCGTGAAGCCAAACCGCAGGGTGGTATTGGGTTGTTAACCGTCGTGCTGGACGATCCAACCGGCTATGGCCGCATTACGCGTGAAAACGGCAACGTGACGGGGATTGTTGAGCATAAAGATGCCACTGACGAACAGCGCCAGATTCAGGAGATCAACACCGGCATCCTGATTGCAAACGGTGCGGATATGAAGCGCTGGTTGTCTAAGCTTAATAACAATAACGCGCAGGGTGAGTATTACATCACTGATATTATCGCGATGGCGTACCAGGAAGGGCGTGAGATTGCCGCCGTTCATCCGGCGCGTATTAGCGAAACGGACGGGGTAAACAACCGTCTCCAGCTTTCCCGCCTTGAGCGCATTTATCAGTCCGAGCAGGCAGAAAAACTGTTGCTCGCGGGCGTCATGCTGCGCGATCCGGCTCGTTTCGATCTGCGCGGTACGCTGATCCACGGGCGTGACGTTGAAATTGATACTAACGTTATCCTGGAAGGTAACGTCACGCTGGGCAATCGCGTCAAAATCGGCACCGGCTGTGTGATTAAAAACAGCGTTATCGGTGACGACTGCGAAATCAGCCCGTATAGCGTGGTGGAAGATGCGCGTCTTGATGCGGCGTGTACTATCGGCCCGTTTGCGCGCCTGCGTCCTGGCGCTGAGCTGCTGGAAGGTGCTCACGTAGGTAACTTCGTCGAAATGAAAAAGGCGCGTCTGGGCAAAGGCTCCAAAGCGGGCCATTTGACCTATCTGGGCGATGCGGAAATTGGCGACAACGTAAACATTGGTGCAGGGACGATCACCTGTAACTATGACGGTGCCAACAAGTTTAAAACCATCATCGGCGATGACGTGTTTGTAGGCTCCGACACCCAGCTGGTGGCGCCAGTTACCGTAGGCAACGGCGTGACCATTGCCGCCGGTACCACCGTCACGCGCGATGTAGCGGAGAACGAGCTGGTGTTAAGCCGTGTGCCGCAGGTCAGCAAGCAGGGCTGGAAACGCCCGGTGAAGAAGAAGTAACAATAATATACACCCCTCACCCTGACCCTCTCCCCAAAGGGGAGAGTGGAACTGAACGGTGCGGTGTTTTTCTCCCTCGCCCCTTTGGGGAGAGGGCCGGGGTGAGGGGATAACATAATCCTCCCCCCCCACAGGTAGTACCCATAACTATAACCCCACTCTCTACAAGGCTCGGGGTGCCCGGAAAGGGCGTTACCCAAAGGATTTCGCGTTGTGGCAAGGCGGCAAGCGTATGAGTCCATGGGAGCTTACTTAAGTAAGTGACCGTGGCGAGTACGAGAAGCCAACGCAGCCGCAGCGTGAAAGACGCAGGGTAAATACAGGTCAGCGACAACGCATGGCATAACGCCATAATCAGGAAATCTAACTATGTGTGGAATTGTTGGCGCAGTTGCGCAGCGTGATATTGCTGAAATCCTTCTCGAAGGTTTACGTCGTCTGGAATACCGTGGTTACGACTCTGCCGGTCTGGCTGTTGTCGATGCAGAAGGGCATATGACCCGTCTGCGCCGTCTCGGTAAAGTGCAGATGCTGGCCCAGGCCGCGGAAGAACATCCGCTGCACGGTGGTACCGGTATTGCGCACACCCGCTGGGCGACCCACGGCGAACCGTCTGAAGGTAACGCGCACCCGCATGTGTCTGAACACATCGTGGTGGTACATAACGGCATTATCGAAAACCACGAACCGTTGCGCGAAGAACTGAAAGCGCGCGGCTATACCTTCGTCTCTGAAACCGACACCGAAGTAATTGCTCACCTGGTGCACTGGGAGCTGGCACAGGGCGGTACACTGCGTGATGCGGTGCTGCGTGCGATCCCTCAGCTGCGCGGTGCTTACGGTACGGTGATCATGGATTCCCGCGATCCGTCCACCTTGCTGGCCGCGCGTTCCGGTAGCCCGATGGTGATTGGTCTGGGCATGGGTGAAAACTTTATCGCTTCCGACCAGCTGGCGCTGCTGCCAGTAACCCGTCGCTTTATCTTCCTGGAAGAGGGAGACATTGCCGAGGTGACACGTCGCAGCGTGACCGTCTTCGATACCAAAGGCGAGCAGGTTAAGCGTCAGGAGATCGAATCAAACCTGCAATACGACGCGGGCGACAAAGGCGCTTACCGTCACTACATGCAGAAAGAGATCTACGAGCAGCCAAACGCCATTAAAAACACGCTGACCGGGCGCATCAGCCACGGCGAAGTGGATCTGAGCGAGCTGGGTGCCAACGCCAACGAGCTGCTGGGCAAAGTCGAGCATATTCAGATCGTGGCCTGCGGTACCTCGTACAACTCCGGCATGGTCTCGCGCTACTGGTTTGAATCCCTGGCAGGCGTGCCGTGTGATGTGGAAATCGCCTCTGAGTTCCGCTATCGCAAATCTGCGGTCCGTCGTAACAGCCTGATGATCACCCTTTCCCAGTCTGGTGAAACGGCAGATACCCTGGCAGCGCTGCGTCTGTCTAAAGAACTGGGTTACCTGGGCTCGCTGGCGATCTGTAACGTGCCTGGCTCTTCACTGGTACGTGAATCCGATCTGGCGCTGATGACCAAAGCGGGCACCGAAATCGGCGTGGCCTCCACCAAGGCGTTCACCACACAGCTGACCGTTCTGCTGATGCTGGTGGCGAAACTGGCGCGTCTGAAAGGTCTGGATGCTTCCGTTGAACATGACATCGTGCATGGCCTTCAGGCACTGCCGAGCCGTATTGAGCAGATGCTGTCTCAGGACAAACGCATTGAGGCACTGGCGGAAGATTTCTCTGACAAACATCACTCCCTGTTCCTGGGGCGTGGCGATCAGTATCCGATAGCGCTGGAAGGCGCGCTGAAGCTGAAAGAGATCTCTTACATTCACGCGGAAGCCTACGCGGCGGGCGAGCTGAAACATGGCCCGCTGGCGCTGATCGACGCGGATATGCCGGTTATCGTGGTGGCACCGAACAACGAACTGCTGGAAAAGCTGAAATCTAACATCGAAGAAGTGCGCGCCCGTGGCGGTGTACTGTACGTCTTTGCGGATAAAGATGCCGGTTTCGCCAGCAGCGACAACATGCACATCATCGAGATGCCGCATGTGGAAGAGGTAATTGCACCGATCTTCTACACCGTTCCGCTGCAACTACTGGCTTATCACGTCGCGCTGATCAAAGGCACCGACGTTGACCAGCCGCGAAATCTGGCGAAGTCCGTTACCGTAGAATAATCCCTTCAGACTCCACCTTCGGGTGGAGTTTTTTTATGACAACCTGTCATTTTCAGCTATTTTTTTAGTGTCACATAAAGAAAATATTACTGAAATCCTGCCGTCATGTTTCCATCTAACAATATGATAAATATAGTTATTTTTGTTTTTCTTTAAGTGAAATTTTCATTGTCATAAAACTGTCATATTTCGTACATTTATCTGTCACCTGTTTGTCCTATTTTGCTCATCGTAGCCACTTAAACAATGATTTACGAAATCCTTGCAGGAGACATTATGAAAGTTATGCGTACCACTGTCGCAACTGTTGTCGCCGCGACCTTATCTCTGAGCGCTTTCTCTGCCTTTGCAGCAGCAAGCCTGACTGGCGCTGGTGCAACCTTCCCTGCGCCGGTGTATGCCAAATGGGCGGATACCTACCAGAAAGAAACCGGCAACAAGGTTAACTATCAGGGTATCGGCTCCTCCGGTGGCGTAAAACAAATTACCGCAAATACCGTTGATTTCGGCGCATCCGACGCTCCGCTGTCTGATGAGAAACTGAATCAGGAAGGCCTGTTCCAGTTCCCGACCGTAATCGGCGGCGTTGTGCTGGCTGTTAACATCCCTGGCCTGAAATCAGGCGAGCTGGTGCTGGACGGCAAAACCCTGGGTGACATCTACCTGGGTAAAATTAAAAAATGGGATGACGAAGCCATCACCAAACTGAACCCGGGCGTTAAGCTGCCTTCGCAGAACATCGCTGTGGTTCGTCGCGCTGACGGCTCTGGTACCTCCTTCGTCTTCACCAGCTACCTGGCGAAAGTGAACGAAGAGTGGAAATCGAAAGTCGGTTCCGGCTCTACCGTTAACTGGCCAACCGGTCTGGGCGGTAAAGGCAACGACGGTATCGCTGCCTTCGTACAGCGTCTGCCTGGCTCTATCGGCTACGTAGAGTACGCCTACGCTAAGCAGAACAACCTGGCTTACACCAAACTGGTTTCTGCCGACGGCAAACCGGTTAGCCCGACCGAAGAGAACTTCGCCAACGCCGCGAAAGGCGCTGACTGGAGCAAATCTTTCGCGCAGGACCTGACCAACCAGAAAGGCGACGATGCATGGCCGATCACGTCTACCACCTTCATTCTGGTCCACAAAGAGCAGAAGAAGCCTGAGCAGGGTGCTGAAGTGCTGAAGTTCTTCGACTGGGCATACAAAAACGGCGGCAAACAGGCTAACGACCTGGATTACGCCAGCCTGCCAGACAGCGTGGTTGAGCAGATCCGTGCTGCATGGAAAACCAACGTGAAAGACAGCAGCGGTAAAGCGCTGTACTAACAGGATATATTTAACGAAGATGGCGGGTGTCGCGCAGCGATCCCGCCCTACGGTTTACTCTGTAGGCCCGGTAAGCGTCAGCGCCACCGGGCATATTCGTAAAAACGTCTCAAACAGAAGAGTAATTTATGGCTGCAACCAAGCCTGCATTTAACCCTCCGGGTAAAAAAGGTGACATGATTTTCAGCGTGCTGGTGAAACTGGCTGCGCTGATTGTGCTATTGCTGCTGGGCGGCATTATCGTGTCCCTGATTTTCTCCTCCTGGCCGAGCATTCAAAAATTTGGTTTCGCCTTCCTGTGGACCAAAGAGTGGGATGCGCCGAACGATATTTACGGTGCGCTGGTGCCGATTTACGGCACGCTGGTGACCTCGTTTATCGCCCTGCTGATTGCGGTTCCGGTGAGCTTCGGTATTGCCCTGTTTCTGACGGAACTGGCACCCGGCTGGCTGCGACGCCCGCTGGGTATCGCCATTGAACTGCTGGCCGCCATCCCAAGTATCGTTTACGGCATGTGGGGCCTGTTTATCTTTGCGCCGCTGTTTGCGACGTACTTCCAGGAGCCGGTCGGTAACGTGCTTTCTGCCATTCCGTTTGTGGGGGCGCTGTTCTCCGGCCCGGCATTCGGTATCGGCATTCTGGCGGCAGGTGTGATCCTCGCCATCATGATTATTCCGTACATTGCGGCGGTCATGCGTGATGTCTTCGAACAAACCCCGGTGATGATGAAAGAGTCGGCCTATGGCATCGGCTGCACCACCTGGGAAGTTATCTGGCGTATCGTCCTTCCGTTCACCAAAAATGGGGTGATTGGCGGCATTATGCTGGGCTTAGGCCGCGCGCTGGGTGAAACCATGGCCGTGACCTTTATCATCGGCAACACCTACCAGCTCGACAGTGCCTCGCTCTATATGCCGGGGAACAGTATTACCTCTGCGCTGGCGAACGAATTTGCCGAAGCGGAATCCGGGCTGCACGTCGCCGCGCTGATGGAACTGGGTCTGATCCTGTTTGTTATCACCTTTATTGTGCTGGCTATCTCCAAGCTGATGATTATGCGTCTGGCTAAAAACGAGGGGGCACGCTAATGGCGACTCTCGACATGCAAAACACCGCTCAGCTTGCGGAATCCCGTCGCAAAATGCAGTCAAAGCGCCGGATTAAAAACCGCATTGCGCTGACGCTATCCATGGCGACGATGGCATTCGGCCTGTTCTGGCTGATCTGGATCCTGATGTCCACCATCACCCGTGGTATTGATGGAATGTCCCTGGCGCTGTTCACCGAAATGACGCCGCCGCCGAACACGGCGGGTGGGGGGCTGGCAAACGCCCTCGCGGGCAGTGGCCTGCTGATCCTGTGGGCGACGGTCTTTGGTACGCCGCTGGGCATCATGGCGGGTATCTATCTGGCGGAGTATGGGCGTAAATCCTGGATCGCTGAAGTCATCCGCTTTATCAACGACATTCTGCTTTCTGCCCCGTCGATTGTCGTGGGTCTGTTTGTTTACACCATCGTGGTGGCGCAAATGGAACACTTCTCCGGCTGGGCGGGTGTGATTGCGCTGGCGCTGTTGCAGGTGCCTATCGTTATTCGCACCACTGAAAACATGCTGAAACTGGTACCGGACAGCCTGCGTGAAGCTGCTTACGCGCTGGGTACGCCAAAATGGAAGATGATTTCGGCGATCACCCTGAAAGCGTCCGTCTCGGGGATTATGACCGGTATCCTGCTGGCTATCGCTCGTATCGCCGGTGAAACCGCACCGCTGCTGTTTACCGCCCTCTCCAATCAGTTCTGGAGCACGGACATGATGCAGCCGATCGCCAACCTGCCGGTGACGATCTTTAAATTTGCGATGAGCCCATTCGCGGAATGGCAGCAGCTGGCCTGGGCCGGGGTGCTGATCATCACCCTTTGCGTACTGTTGCTGAACATTCTGGCGCGCGTCATTTTCGCGAAGAAGAAACACGGTTAATTTTTTACGGCGCGGCAGCTCGCGGCGCCGAATGAGGAAATGAGTCAATGAGTATGGTTGATACTGCCCCGGGTAAGATTCAGGTTCGTGATTTGAACTTCTACTACGGCAAATTCCATGCCCTGAAGAATATCAACCTGGATATCGCGAAGAACCAGGTGACGGCATTCATCGGTCCGTCCGGCTGTGGCAAATCCACGCTGCTGCGCACCTTTAACAAAATGTATTCGCTCTATCCGGAGCAGCGTGCAGAAGGTGAAATTCTGCTGGACGGTGACAACATCCTGACCAATACCCAGGATATCGCCCTGCTGCGTGCGAAAGTGGGGATGGTATTCCAGAAACCCACGCCGTTCCCGATGTCGATCTATGACAACATCGCCTTTGGCGTGCGTCTGTTTGAGAAGCTCTCCCGTGCGGATATGGATGAGCGCGTGCAGTGGGCATTGACCAAGGCCGCATTATGGAACGAAACCAAGGATAAGTTGCACCAGAGCGGGTACTCTCTCTCCGGTGGTCAGCAGCAGCGTCTGTGCATTGCGCGCGGTATCGCCATTCGCCCGGAAGTCTTGCTGCTGGATGAGCCGTGCTCAGCGCTGGACCCGATCTCAACCGGGCGTATCGAAGAGCTGATCACCGAGCTGAAGCAGGATTACACCGTGGTGATCGTAACCCACAACATGCAGCAGGCTGCACGTTGTTCTGACCACACGGCGTTTATGTACCTGGGCGAGTTGATTGAGTTCAGCGATACCGACGCGCTGTTCACCCGTCCTGCGAAGAAACAAACGGAAGATTACATTACTGGCCGCTACGGTTGATTTGCCTTAGTGCATGTGGAGAAACCATGGACAACCTCAATCTTAATAAACACATTTCCGGCCAGTTTAACGCAGAGCTGGAAAGCATTCGCACCCAGGTGATGACCATGGGCGGCATGGTCGAGCAGCAGCTTTCTGATGCGATCACGGCGATGCACAACCAGGACAGCGAGCTGGCGAAGCGCGTTATCGAAGGCGACCACAACGTCAATATGATGGAAGTCGCCATCGACGAAGCCTGCGTGCGCATCATTGCGAAGCGTCAGCCGACGGCGAGCGACCTGCGTCTGGTGATGGCGATCATCAAAACCATCGCCGAACTGGAGCGTATCGGTGACGTGGCGGATAAAATCTGCCGCACCGCGCTGGAGAAATTCTCCCAGCAGCACCAGCCGCTGCTGGTGAGCCTGGAGTCTCTTGGCCGCCACACCGTGCAGATGCTGCACGACGTGCTGGATGCTTTCGCGCGCATGGATCTGGACGAAGCGGTCCGCATCTACCGTGAAGACAAGAAAGTTGACCAGGAATACGAAGGCATTGTGCGTCAGCTGATGACCTACATGATGGAAGATTCTCGTACCATTCCAAGCGTGCTGACCGCGCTGTTCTGCGCGCGCTCAATCGAGCGTATCGGCGACCGCTGCCAGAACATTTGCGAATACATTTTCTACTTCGTGAAAGGTCAGGACTTCCGTCACGTGGGCGGCGACGAGCTGGACAAGCTGCTGGCGGGCAAAGATCCGAAAGAGTGATGTTTGTGGCGGGTGGCGCTGGCGCTTACCCGCCCTACGTTAGCTTAACGCGTAATATTCCATCCGCGTGCTTTCCACAATTCAGGCAACTGCGCCAGATCGGTAAAGGTCGTCACTTTTGGATGATCGATCGGCTTGTTGTGCGGATCGGCGCAGAAGTAAAACACTTCCATCCCCGCATCAATCCCTGACTGCGCGCCCGCAGACGAGTCATCCACCAGAATGCAGTTCTCCACGTTGACGTTCATCGCCTTCGCCGCATGGAACATCAGCGCCGGATCGGGCTTCCAGCGCTGGATATCGTAGCCGCTGAACAGTTTTTCCGGGAAGTGATGCAACATGTCCAGTTTGCCGAGCGAGTGCTGCATTTTGCTGACCGGGCCGTTAGAAACCACGCAGATCGGCACCGTCATCGCATCCAGCAGCGCGTCAGCGCCAGCGATAACCTCCAGCTCGGCGTCGAAGAGGCGTGCGACCTCGGCGCGGTACACCGGTTCCAGATCCGCTTTCGCCAGATCCACCCCGTGTTCTTCGTTAATGATGTCGATGATCTCGTACAGCTTCACGCCCTTAAAGCGTTTGAACACCTCTTCGAGATCGAGCGTAATGCCAAATTCCTGGAACATGGCGACATACGCGCGGGAACAAATGACCTCACTGTCGACCAGCGTACCGTCACAGTCGAAAAATACCGCTTCAATTCCGGACATGTCCTTCCCTTTTAACAAGTTTAACGTTTACGTACGACAGATTTACGAGACGCAATCGTTGCCGTATAAGCAAAATCAATGAAAAAAGTATCCCGTAACCGCCACTATTGTCGCATTTTGGTATAGGATAGCGACGAATTTTCCCTCCTTGTTCGGAAATTGATGATGAGTCAACAACACACTACCCAGACGTCTGGTCAGGGGCTGCTTGAGCGCGTTTTTAAACTGCGTGAGCACGGCACAACGGCACGCACCGAAGTGATCGCCGGTTTTACTACCTTCCTGACGATGGTCTATATCGTTTTTGTGAACCCGCAAATTCTGGGCGTGGCTGGCATGGATACCAGCGCCGTCTTTGTAACCACCTGTCTGATCGCCGCCCTTGGCAGCATCCTGATGGGCGTTTTCGCTAATCTGCCCGTGGCGCTGGCCCCGGCGATGGGTCTGAACGCGTTCTTCGCGTTTGTGGTGGTTCAGGCGATGGGCCTGCCGTGGCAGGTTGGGATGGGCGCTATTTTCTGGGGTGCGGTTGGCCTGCTGCTGCTGACCCTCTTCCGCGTGCGCTACTGGATGATTGCAAACATTCCGGTGAGCCTGCGCGTGGGCATCACCAGCGGTATCGGTCTGTTCATCGGCATGATGGGTCTGAAAAACGCCGGTGTGATCGTGGCGAACCCGGAAACGCTGGTGAGCATTGGTAACCTGACCTCCCACAGCGTGCTGCTGGGCGTGCTGGGCTTCTTTATCATCGCGATCCTGGCCTCACACAACATCCATGCTGCGGTGCTGGTCTCTATCATCGTAACCACGTTGCTGGGCTGGATGCTGGGCGATGTGCATTACAGCGGTATCGTCTCTGCGCCACCGAGCATCTCTACCGTGATTGGTCACGTCGATCTGGCGGGTTCCCTGAACCTGGGTCTGGCGGGGGTGATTTTCTCCTTCATGCTGGTCAACCTGTTTGACTCCTCCGGTACGCTGATTGGCGTGACCGACAAAGCGGGTTTGGCGGATGAAAAAGGCAAATTCCCGCGCATGAAGCAGGCGCTGTATGTGGATAGTATCTCGTCCGTTGCTGGCTCTTTCATCGGCACCTCGTCTGTTACCGCTTATATTGAATCTTCTTCCGGCGTCTCCGTGGGGGGCCGTACCGGCCTGACGGCGGTCGTCGTGGGTCTGCTGTTCCTGCTGGTGATCTTCCTCTCTCCGCTGGCGGGGATGGTACCACCGTACGCGGCAGCTGGCGCGCTGATCTACGTCGGCGTACTGATGACCTCAAGCCTGGCGCGCGTGAAGTGGGAAGATCTAACGGAAGCCGTTCCGGCGTTTATTACCGCGGTGATGATGCCGTTCAGCTTCTCGATCACCGAAGGTATCGCGCTGGGCTTTATCTCTTACTGCATTATGAAGATCGGCACTGGCCGCTTCCGCGAACTCAGCCCGTGCGTGATTATTGTGGCGCTGCTGTTTGTGCTGAAGATTGTGTTTATTGACGCGCACTAAGGTGCGGTTTGTGGTGTCAGGTGGCGCTTCGCTTACCTGACCTACTGACGAGTGCAGGCCCGGTAAGCGCTAGCGCCACCGGGCTTTTTTATCAGGCTTTAACCCGCTTAATATAATCCCCAAACGCGGTCAATTGGCCAGAGAGATGGTCACGCGTACTCTGATCCACCACTTCACCCGTCTGCGGGTCGACTTTGTTCTGAATCACACCGCCCATAAATTCCGGCTTGTTCATCACCATCGCATCCAGGAACACCAGGATCTGGCGCAGGTGATACTGGCAGCGCGCGCCGCCGATGGCGCCCATTGAGCTGGTCTGGATCAGCACCGGTTTGCCTGACAGGGGCTGCTCCGGCAAACGGGACAGCCAGTCAATGGCGTTCTTCAGACCACCCGGTACCGAGTAGTTATATTCAGGCGTGACAATCACCACGCCGTCAGCCTGACGGATCTGCTCGGCTATTGCTTCCACACTCTGCGGGAAACCTTCTTCCTGCTGAACGTCAGCATCATAAAGCGGGATGTCGCCAATGGACGGCAGGGCGCTGATTTCCATTCCCGCAGGCGCCAGCTGCGGCAGCGTACGGGCAACCATCCCGTTAAAAGAACCTTTGCGCAGGCTTCCCAGTAACGTAACAACTTTCAACGTATCAGACATGATTACTCCTGTTTCATCATGATGACCCTGGACGGATCAGCTATGGGTGTATGCTTTTTCTGCCGGTAAACTGGTTAATCGCATCAGGCGCGCGGCTGGCTCGTTGGCGCGCTCAGGGACATCCGGAAGACTACGCCAACCGCGAGTACTGTCAAATTCCCAGATTTTCAGCCGTTCGATGGCGGGGCTCACCGCAACAGACCAGATCAGTACATCCTCAGCATCACTGAGTGCCTCTACCAGCGAGGCTTTTGTGGCGCGCAGGCGACCGGATCCGGGAAGCAGCTGCAACAGGCTGGCGTCGTCTGACGCCGCGCCGCTCAGTTTGCGGATACTCTGGCGAAGGGTGATGAGCTGCGCTCTGGCTTCAATGGGGTCGTTCTGGTTACGTATCCACAGCTTTTCATTGCTGGAGAGCGGATATTCATCGAGCGCGTTAGCGCCATGGAAGCTACGCGTGACGCGTTGTAGCTCCATATCCAGCCCGCAATCACCTTCAGTGGTCAGCGCGACGCCAACGATGTTGCCGGTATACGCAATGGAAAAATGGGGAAGTGCCGGGTCCGCAAAAACCGGGCGACCTTCTGGCTGGGTGAGTATATCCGGTAATTCGCTGGTGCCGTACAGCATAAAAAGCAGTTCTGCGAGGAGCGCTCTGGAGGCTAAAAACCGCGTCCTGCGGTGTTCAGGTAGTTTGAGTGCCTCACTGTGGCAGGCTGAAGAAATTCTGGCCGATACGAGATGCCCTTCCGTTAATGTTCCTCGTGCAAAGTGCGTAGCCATTTTTCGCTCCTTGATAATGGTTGTAGTCGGTTAAACGGTTACATGATTATCGCTTAACTCAGCTTTTGTTTTAATCAGTAAATGGAAATAAGAGAAGCCTGAGGACCGAACTTTACATTATCTTAGGCAAAAACCTGACCTGGCGCGGTATACAGCGCTTTGATCGTCTCGCGTAGCCAGAGGATTTTCGGATTATGGCTGTTCCGTTTATGCCAGATCAGCGTGAAGGGCACGGTAAGCTTTTCTGCCTGCGCCTCATCGATGGGAATGGGAAGGCAAACCAGATTACGCTGGTGGAGTTGATTATAGTGATGGCAGTAGTGCGGTGCAGTGGCAATGTAGTTGTGGTCCGGCTGGGCCGCCATAAACATCGACTGTTCGAATCCGGACAAACTCATGGCGATGTTACGCTCCCGGCCCATCTCTCTTAGCACCTCGTCGAGTGCCCAGGTATCGCTGCGTTCCCAGAAGATGCTGATATGCGGGTAGCGCAGAAATGTCTCCAGATCCCACACTTCCTGGAGCGCGGGATGGTCCTCGCGCAAATACACACACGGACGGTCACTGAACAGGATTTCGTAGTCGATAAACCACGGCATCAGCTTTAGCAGTTCGCGCGAGCGAGGATGCGTTTCACGCCCCGTAAAGCCCAGATCCACTTCGCCACGCGTAATGGCGTCCAGCGAATCGTAATCCCATTGGCGCAGCTTCACCGTCGCCTGTGGGTAGCGCTCATTCACCTGCTCCAGCAGGGTGTTAAAGCGGATCAGCATCAGCGGTGTTTCGGCGGCGAGCACAAACTTAAGCCCGCCAGGAGAGCTATGGTGGAATTTATCGAGGATCTGGTTGCCTATCTGCATCCAGTCGGCCAAATCCTGTTCCAGACTCACCGTCAGGGGCGTGGGCAGCAGCCCTAAAGGTGTTTTCACAAACAGCGGATCGTCGAACCAGTCGCGCAGCTTCGCCAGCGATTTACTTACCGCGGACGGCGTCACGTTCATCCGCTTCGCGGCTTTGGTGACGCTGCGCTCCTGCAACAACAGTTGCAGGCAAAGTAAAAGATTAAGATCGAGACTGCTGATGGGCTTCTTCATAGTGCGCCGCGGGCTGGATGACCATAAGTAAGGTAATGCAGAGTATGCTACAGCCAATCAGAACCCCGATCAGCATATTCAGCGCGTTAAGGCCGATCACCGCCGCCAGCCAAATCCAAAGCGACGAACCGCAGACCTGCGCAATGCCCAGCACCGAGCTTGCCACGCCTGCCCGCAGCGAGAACGGGCCAAGCGCCTGGCTCATCGCCACACCAAAGCCAACGGAGAACCCGGCGCAAATCAGGGTAATGCCCACCAGCATCACCGCGTGTGAGGTGGCGGTCGCCAGGATCACGCCTGCGGCGAGAAACAGCCCCTGTGAGGTAAGCATCAGCGTGCGCTGGCGGAAGAGATTGAGGGCAAAGGGCGTCGAGAATGAAACCGCCATGCTGACCATCGCGGTTAGCGCCATCACCGTCGAATACTCACCGCGATCGAAGCCCATCGTCTCCATCAATAACACCGGGGAAACGTTTACATAGGTAAGGATCACCGCCACGCTCAGCGTGGTGATTGCCAGTCGACTCAAAAAAAAGCGATTCACCAGCTTTTCAGCCGGATGGAGGGTTGCGGCGTGGTGTGACTGTTGCGAACCGGGATGGGTCTCTTTCAGCACCGTCACGGACAGAATAAAGACAATGGCGCCCATTGCGGCCATGGTCCAGAAAAGGCTCTGCCACGGAAATTTAAGCATGATCAGGTAGCCTACAACCGGTGCCAGCACCGGAATGATGCAGGTAATGCCGTTCAGCATCGACAGCACTTTGGCGCGGCGCTGAGCGCTCAAGGTATCGCGCAGAATGGCAAACGCCACCACGTAACAGCCGCCCGCGCCAATGCCCTGAATAAAACGTCCTGACAGGAACATTGTGCTTTCCTGAGCCACTGAACAGAGTACCGATGCCAGCGCAAAGATAACCGCACCTGTAATGGCGACGGGCTGACGGCCTGCTTTATCCGCGATTTTCCCGGCAAACACCATCGACGACGCCATCCCCGCGAGGTAGGCCGAAAACGCGATGTGCAGCTGCGCCTCGCTGGCACCCAGATCGCGGGCAATATGCGGTAATCCCACCAGATACATATCAATGCCGGACGGATACAGCAGAACCAGCGCAAAACTACAAAACAGAAAACGAGCCATAAATCCCCCATAAATGCAGGCATGCAGGATAGGGGGCATGGAATGATTAAGCGAGTTGCCATTTGGACAATGGTGATTTCCCAGGGGGAAATCACCCTATACGCGCGGGAATTACTTACCGATACAGAAGCTCGAGAAAATCCGTCCCAGCAGATCGTCAGACGTAAACTCTCCGGTGATCTCGCTCAGGTTCTGCTGCGCCAGACGCAGCTCTTCCGCCAGCAGTTCACCCGCCCACGCGCCAATCAGCTGGGCTTTGCCCTGCTCAAGGTGGCGAGCCGCCTCTTCCAGGGCCTGCAAGTGACGGCGACGCGCCAGGAAGCCGCCCTCCATACTGGTGTCGAAGCCCATGCTCTGTTTGAGATGGTTACGCAGGTCTTCCACGCCTTCCCCGGTACGGGCCGACAGCCGAATTAGTGAGTGACCATTCACATCGCTGATGCCCAGCGTTTCGCCGGTTACGTCTGCTTTGTTACGCACCACGGTGATCGGCAGTTTGGCTGGCAGACGGGCGATAAAGTCCGGCCAAATCTCCGCCGGGTCAACGGCGTCGGTCGTGGTGCCATCTACCATAAACAGCACGCGGTCGGCCTGCTCGATCTCCTGCCAGGCGCGTTCGATACCGATACGCTCGACTTCATCGCTCGCATCGCGCAGGCCTGCGGTGTCGATGATGTGCAGCGGCATCCCGTCGATGTGGATATGCTCGCGCAGGACGTCGCGGGTTGTACCGGCAATGTCGGTCACGATCGCCGCTTCACGGCCCGCCAGGGCGTTCAGCAGGCTCGATTTTCCGGCATTAGGGCGACCAGCAATCACCACTTTCATCCCCTCACGCAGCAGGCTGCCCTGGCGCGCTTCGGCGCGAACGGCGTCGAGATCGTTCATCACCTGGTTGAGCTGAGCTTCGATTTTGCCGTCGGAGAGGAAGTCGATCTCCTCGTCCGGGAAGTCGATAGCTGCTTCAACATAGATTCGCAGGTGAGTAAGTGCTTCCACAAGGTGGTTCACGCGTGCGGAAAACGCCCCCTGCAACGAGTTCAGCGCGGAGCGGGCCGCCTGTTCGGAACTGGCGTCGATCAGGTCAGCAATCGCCTCGGCCTGCGCCAGGTCGAGCTTATCGTTCAGGAAGGCACGTTCGGAGAACTCGCCCGGCTTCGCAATGCGCAGGCCAGGCAGGGTCAGAATACGTTTTAACAACAGGTCGAGGATCACCGGGCCGCCGTGACCCTGCAACTCCAGCACGTCTTCGCCGGTAAAGGAGTTTGGGCCGGGGAACCACAGCGCGATGCCCTGGTCCAGCGGGCTGCCGTAGGCATCCTTAAACGGCAGATAATCAGCGTAGCGCGGCTTTGGCAGTTTACCCAGCACCGCTTCGGCCACCTCACGCGCCTTCAGGCCGGAGATGCGCAGAATGCCTACACCACCGCGTCCCGGTGGGGTTGCCTGGGCGACGATAGTGTCGTTATGGCTCATGGTTGTTCTCGTTCAATACAAATAAAAAAGGCGGTCAATCGACCGCCCTTATTTTAGCGTTAAGTTACCGAATCAGGACTTTTTCTTTTCGCGGCTATGCAGGCCACGTTTTTCCAGACCACGGTAAATCAGCTGCTGCTGGATGATGGTCACCAGGTTGCTGACGATATAGTACAGCACCAGACCTGACGGGAACCACAGGAAGAACACGGTGAAGATGACCGGCATAAAGGTCATGATCTTCTGCTGCATCGGGTCGGTCACGGTGGTCGGAGACATCTTCTGAATGAAGAACATCGTCACGCCCATCAGGATCGGCAGGATGTAGTACGGGTCCTGTGCGGACAGGTCATGGATCCACAGAGCGAACGGCGCGTGGCGCAGCTCAACGGAACCCATCAGCATGTAGTACAGCGCAAGGAAGATTGGCATCTGAATCAGCAGCGGGAAGCAACCACCCAGTGGGTTCACTTTCTCTGCTTTATACAGGGCCATCATCTCCTGGCTCTGACGCTGTTTGTCATCGCCCAGACGCTCACGCATAGCCTGAATCTTCGGCTGTAGCATACGCATCTTCGCCATGGAGGTGTACTGCGCTTTAGTCAGCGGGTACATGATGCCACGAACGATAAAGGTGATAACGATGATGGAGAAGCCCCAGTTACCCAGGAAGCTGTGGATGAACTTCAGCAGCTTAAACAGCGGCTGAGAAATGAACCACAACCAACCGTAATCAACGGTCAGATCCAGGTGCGGCGCAACGGCAGCCATTTTGTCCTGGATTTCCGGGCCGACCCACAGGGTGCTTGCCAGTTTACCGGTTTGACCCGGCTGCACCAGAACTGGCTGAGATTTGTAGCCGATGGCTGCAATACCGTTGCCGAGGTTCGCGGTGTAGAAGTTATTCGTACCGTCGTTATTCGGTACCCACGCCGTCGCGAAATACTGTTGCAGCATTGCGACCCAACCGCCTTTAGAGCTGACGTTCAGGTTTTCGTTATCGGCAATGGTGTCGAATTTGTATTTCTCGTACTTGGTATCTGGCGTGGAGTATGCCGCGCCACGGAAGGTATGCAGCGCAAAGTTGCTGCTTCCGGTGTCACGGTGAGACGGCAGATTGATGGACTGCTTCAGCTGACCAAAGGTAGAGATTTCCAGTGGTTTCGCACCGGCGTTCTGTACGCTGTAGCCCACGTTCACCGCATACTCACCGCGTTTCAGGGTGAAGGTTTTGGTGAAGGTGTTGCCTGCCGCGTCGGTGTAGGTCATCGGGATAACCAGTTCGTTCTGGCCATCAGCCATTACAAACGTGTCATTCTCGACGTTATACAGTGGACGCGCACCGTTAGCCGGGTTGTCCGGGCCATCACGACCGGTCAGGCCGCTCTGCGCCTGGTAGATAAATTCAGGCGTGGTTTCCAGTAACTGGAACGGTTCGGTAGACTTCAGCTCTTTCGGGTAGGTCAACAGCAGCGCCTGCTCAACATCACCACCACGGGTGTTGATAGTCAGCTCAAGCACATCGGTCTTAACCGTAATCTGTTTCCCCTGGCCACTGGCCGGTACGCCCTGGTCGGCGGCGCTACCCGCTGCGGTGGTCGTGGTCTGCGTGGTCTGCTGCTGGGGTTGAGGATTTTTATCCTGCTCCCATGCCTGCCAGATCATGAAAGACACGAACAACAAAGCGATGATAAGAAGATTGCGTTGCGAATCCATCGTTAGTGTTCTCTGGTATCAAAAGGTCCTGGAGGGACGGGGTCGTCTCCACCTGGGTGTAAAGGGTGGCATTTTAATACGCGTTTCACCGTCAACCAACTGCCTTTTATCACTCCAAACCTGCGCAATGCCTCAATTCCGTAGCTTGAGCATGTTGGCGTGAAACGGCAGTGTGGCCCGAGTAGCGGACTAATCAGGCGTTGATAGACCCGAATGAGGGCTATCAGGACCCGCGAGCCAGGCGACAGTGGCGGCGCCATAATTTTTCCAACGCTTCCGAGAGAGCACGGTTATCGAGGTCGGCAACCCCTTTTTTAGCCACCACCACGAAATCCATAGAAGGCAGTTCGTGCTGACGTAAACGGAAGCTTTCACGCGTCAGACGTTTAATCCGGTTGCGTTCATGCGCACGCTTAACGTTTTTCTTGGCGACTGTGAGACCGATGCGGGGATGCCCCAGCGAATTTTGGCGGCCGAGGATGGTGATTTGCGGCGTGCCAGCCCGTAGTGGCTGCTGGAAGACGAAAGTGAAATGAGTGGGAGTTAACAAACGTAACTCCCTGGGAAATGCGAGCTTAACCACTCAGGGGTTAGCTTTATTACTTGGAAACGGTCAGACGAGCGCGGCCTTTAGCACGACGACGTGCCAGAACCTGACGACCATTTTTAGTAGCCATACGAGCACGGAAGCCGTGAGAACGGTTGCGCTTCAGTACAGACGGTTGAAAAGTGCGTTTCATGGCGATTTCTACCTAAACTTGAAAAAATTCATGACTTTTGCGGATGCCCGACCGAGTTTCGAATGACGGACGCCGAAGCCGTGGGTGATTAAAGAGGCCGGATTGTAATAATTGTACACTCCGGAGTCAATTCTCTTTCCTTATTTCCCGCGTATTTCCGCACGATTTCGCGTGGAAAATGAGCAACGGACGACGCAGGAAGATGAGCATCACGCGCCGGGTCGAGGATTATACGGCCTCGCCAACAAAGCGCAAGGATCGTCCCGGATCTTCGTTAGATCATTTAAGCCAAAAATTGTCTGTCCTCATTAAATTTTCCAATATGCGGCCTAAATCGCGGGGCACTCGCGTCAGGATCGTTTACACTTACCCGATTCCGGATCTTCCTGTGGATAAATCGGGAAGAATCTGTGAGAAACAGAAGATCTCTGGCTCAGTTTAGGCTATGATCCGCGGTCCCGATCGGGATCCAGCGATCCTGGTCGGGCATAAACACAACGTCGTTCAGGTTGTATCAACGATAGCGTGTATAACCGCAGATAGCGGTTCGCACATCACCCTGATGGGGTCATGTCGATGTGCGCCAACAATCATGAATATTCAATAGTTTTCTTTTATTGTTCGAGTGGAGTCCGCCGTGTCACTTTCGCTTTGGCAGCAGTGTCTTGCCCGATTGCAGGATGAGTTACCAGCCACAGAATTCAGTATGTGGATCCGCCCGTTGCAGGCGGAACTGAGCGATAACACGCTGGCTTTGTATGCGCCAAACCGTTTCGTGCTCGATTGGGTAAGGGATAAATACCTTAATAACATCAATGGACTGCTGAACGATTTCTGCGGGTCAGATGCCCCACAGCTGCGTTTTGAAGTGGGCACAAAGCCGGTCACCCAAACCGTTCGTGAAGTTGTCAATGTGGCAGCCCCTGCACAGGCGGCGCCCGCTCCTGCGCCTCGCGTTGCACCGGCTCGTCAGGGCTGGGATAACGTCCCTGCACCCGCAGAGCCAACCTACCGCTCTAACGTTAACGTGAAACACACGTTCGATAACTTCGTTGAAGGTAAATCGAACCAGCTGGCGCGCGCGGCGGCTCGCCAGGTTGCCGATAACCCCGGTGGTGCTTACAACCCGCTGTTCCTCTATGGCGGCACGGGTCTGGGTAAAACGCACCTGTTACACGCGGTGGGCAACGGCATTATGGCGCGCAAGCCCAACGCGAAAGTGGTGTATATGCACTCCGAGCGCTTCGTTCAGGACATGGTAAAAGCCCTGCAAAACAACGCGATCGAAGAGTTTAAACGCTACTACCGTTCCGTTGATGCGCTGCTGATCGATGACATTCAGTTCTTTGCCAATAAAGAACGATCTCAGGAAGAGTTTTTCCACACCTTCAACGCCCTGCTGGAAGGCAATCAGCAGATCATTTTGACCTCGGATCGTTATCCAAAAGAGATCAACGGCGTTGAAGATCGTCTCAAATCCCGCTTCGGCTGGGGCCTGACCGTGGCGATCGAGCCACCGGAGCTGGAAACCCGCGTCGCGATCCTGATGAAGAAAGCCGATGAGAACGACATTCGCCTGCCGGGTGAAGTGGCGTTCTTCATTGCCAAGCGTCTGCGCTCCAACGTGCGTGAGCTGGAAGGGGCGCTGAACCGCGTTATCGCCAATGCCAACTTCACTGGTCGTGCGATCACCATCGATTTTGTGCGTGAAGCGCTGCGCGATTTATTGGCTTTGCAGGAAAAACTGGTCACTATCGACAATATTCAAAAGACGGTGGCTGAGTACTACAAGATCAAAGTGGCAGATTTACTGTCTAAACGTCGTTCCCGCTCGGTGGCGCGTCCGCGTCAGATGGCGATGGCGCTGGCAAAAGAGCTAACTAACCACAGCCTGCCGGAAATCGGTGATGCGTTTGGTGGCCGTGACCATACGACCGTGCTGCACGCTTGTCGCAAGATTGAGCAGTTACGGGAAGAAAGCCACGACATAAAAGAAGATTTTTCCAATTTAATCAGAACATTATCATCGTGACGCTATGAAATTTACCGTTGAACGTGAACATTTATTAAAACCGCTGCAACAGGTGAGTGGCCCGTTAGGCGGCCGCCCAACGCTGCCTATTCTTGGAAACCTGCTGCTTCAGGTCGCGGACGGTACGCTGTCGCTGACCGGCACAGATCTGGAAATGGAAATGATCGCGCGCGTTACGCTGACTCAGCCGCACGACGCAGGCGCGACCACGGTTCCGGCACGTAAATTCTTTGATATCTGCCGTGGACTGCCGGAAGGCGCTGAAATCGCCGTGCAGCTGGAGGGCGACCGCATGCTGGTGCGCTCTGGCCGCAGTCGTTTCTCTCTCTCCACGCTGCCTGCTGCGGATTTCCCGAACCTGGACGACTGGCAGAGCGAAGTTGAATTTACCCTGCCGCAGGCGACGATGAAGCGTCTGATTGAGGCCACGCAGTTCTCCATGGCGCATCAGGACGTTCGTTACTACTTAAACGGCATGCTGTTCGAAACCGAAGGTGAAGAGCTGCGTACCGTGGCGACCGACGGTCACCGTCTGGCGGTCTGTTCCATGCCGATTGGCGATTCACTGCCAAACCATTCGGTGATCGTACCGCGTAAAGGCGTAATTGAACTGATGCGTATGCTCGACGGCGGCGATACCCCGCTGCGCGTGCAGATCGGCAGCAACAATATTCGTGCCCACGTGGGTGATTTTGTCTTCACATCGAAGCTGGTTGACGGTCGTTTCCCGGATTATCGCCGCGTATTGCCGAAGAACCCGGACAAAACGCTGGAGGCGGGTTGCGATATCCTCAAGCAGGCATTTGCCCGCGCGGCTATTCTCTCTAACGAGAAATTCCGCGGTGTACGTCTGTACGTGAGTGAAAACCAGATCAAAATCACCGCCAACAACCCGGAGCAGGAAGAGGCAGAAGAGATTCTGGACGTCACCTACGCCGGGGCTGAGATGGAAATCGGCTTCAACGTCAGCTATGTGCTGGATGTGCTGAATGCACTGAAATGCGAGAACGTTCGCATCCTGCTGACCGACTCCGTTTCAAGCGTACAGATTGAAGATGCCGCATCACAGTCGGCTGCTTATGTTGTCATGCCAATGAGACTGTAATGTCGCTCACCCGTCTGTTGATCCGCGACTTTCGTAATATCGAAAGCGCGGATCTCGCTTTATCCCCTGGCTTTAATTTCCTGGTTGGCGCGAACGGCAGCGGCAAAACCAGCGTGCTGGAAGCCATCTATACGCTCGGCCATGGCCGGGCGTTTCGCAGTTTGCAGATTGGTCGCGTGATTCGCCACGAGCAGGAATCCTTTGTTCTGCACGGGCGTTTGCAGGGCACAGAGCGGGAAACCGCCATCGGCCTGACCAAAGACAAGCAGGGCGACAGCAAGGTGCGCATCGACGGCACCGATGGCCACAAGGTGGCGGAGCTGGCGCTGCTGATGCCGATGCAGCTGATTACGCCCGAGGGGTTTACTTTACTCAACGGCGGCCCCAAATACAGAAGAGCGTTCCTTGACTGGGGATGCTTTCACAATGAAGCCGGTTTCTTTAACGCCTGGAGCAACCTGAAGCGTCTGCTTAAACAGCGTAACGCCGCATTGCGCCAGGTTACCCGTTACGCCCAGCTGCGTCCGTGGGACATGGAGTTAATCCCTCTCGCGGAACAGATCAGCAACTGGCGTGCCGAATACAGCGCAGGTATCGCCGAAGACATGGCCGACACCTGCAAACAGTTTTTACCCGAGTTCTCTCTCACCTTCTCTTTCCAGCGTGGCTGGGAAAAAGAGACGGATTATGCCGAGGTGTTAGAGAGAAGCTTCGAGCGCGACCGCATGTTGACCTACACCGCGCACGGCCCGCACAAGGCGGATTTCCGCATTCGTGCCGACGGTGCGCCGGTAGAAGACACGCTGTCGCGTGGGCAGCTCAAGCTCCTGATGTGCGCGCTGCGCCTGGCGCAGGGGGAGTTCCTCACTCGCGAGAGCGGGCGACGCTGCCTGTACCTGATAGATGATTTTGCCTCGGAACTTGACGACGCGCGGCGCGGGCTGCTTGCCAGCCGCTTAAAAGCCACGCAGTCGCAGGTTTTCGTCAGCGCCATTAGCGCTGAACACGTTATAGACATGTCGGACGAAAATTCGAAGATGTTTACCGTGGAAAAGGGTAAAATAACGGATTAACCCAAGTTGAAATGAGCGAGAAACGTTGATGTCGAATTCTTATGACTCCTCCAGTATCAAAGTCCTGAAAGGGCTGGATGCGGTGCGTAAGCGCCCGGGTATGTATATCGGCGACACGGATGACGGCACCGGTCTGCACCACATGGTATTCGAGGTGGTAGATAACGCTATCGACGAAGCGCTCGCGGGTCACTGTAAAGACATCGTGGTCACCATTCATGCGGACAACTCCGTCTCCGTTACCGATGATGGCCGTGGCATCCCAACCGGTATTCACCCGGAAGAGGGCGTCTCTGCTGCGGAAGTGATCATGACCGTTCTGCACGCAGGCGGTAAGTTCGATGATAACTCCTATAAAGTTTCCGGCGGTCTGCACGGCGTAGGCGTATCTGTAGTAAACGCCCTGTCGCAGAAGCTGGAGCTGGTTATCCAGCGCGAAGGCAAAATTCACCGTCAGATCTACCAGCACGGTGTGCCTGACGCCCCGCTGGCCGTTACGGGTGATACCGACAAAACCGGTACCATGGTGCGTTTCTGGCCGAGCCTTGAAACCTTCACTAACGTCACCGAATTCGAGTACGACATTCTGGCGAAACGCCTGCGTGAACTGTCGTTCCTGAACTCCGGCGTGTCGATTCGTCTGCGCGACAAACGCGACAACAAAGAAGACCACTTCCACTACGAAGGCGGTATCAAGGCGTTCGTTGAGTATCTGAACAAGAACAAAACGCCAATTCACCCGAATATTTTCTACTTCTCCACCGAAAAAGACGGTATCGGCGTGGAAGTGGCCTTGCAGTGGAACGACGGTTTCCAGGAAAACATCTACTGCTTCACCAACAACATTCCACAGCGCGACGGCGGTACTCACCTTGCGGGCTTCCGTGCGGCGATGACCCGTACCCTGAACGCCTACATGGACAAAGAAGGCTACAGCAAAAAAGCGAAAGTCAGCGCCACCGGTGACGATGCCCGTGAAGGCCTGATTGCCGTGGTCTCCGTGAAGGTGCCGGATCCGAAGTTCTCCTCGCAGACCAAAGACAAGCTGGTCTCTTCTGAGGTGAAATCGGCGGTTGAGCAGCAGATGAACGAACTGCTGAGCGAATACCTGCTGGAAAACCCGTCCGACGCGAAAATCGTTGTCGGTAAAATTATCGATGCGGCGCGTGCCCGTGAAGCGGCGCGTAAAGCCCGTGAAATGACCCGTCGTAAAGGCGCGCTGGACCTTGCTGGTCTGCCGGGCAAACTGGCTGACTGTCAGGAACGCGACCCGGCGCTGTCTGAACTGTACCTTGTGGAAGGGGACTCCGCGGGCGGTTCTGCGAAGCAGGGCCGTAACCGCAAGAACCAGGCGATTCTGCCGCTGAAGGGTAAAATCCTTAACGTTGAGAAAGCGCGCTTCGACAAGATGCTCTCTTCTCAGGAAGTGGCAACGCTCATCACCGCACTCGGCTGCGGTATCGGTCGCGACGAGTACAACCCGGACAAACTGCGCTATCACAGCATCATCATCATGACCGATGCGGACGTCGACGGCTCGCACATTCGTACGCTGCTGTTGACCTTCTTCTATCGTCAGATGCCGGAAATCGTTGAACGCGGTCACGTCTACATTGCCCAGCCACCGCTGTATAAAGTGAAGAAAGGCAAGCAGGAACAGTACATTAAAGATGACGACGCGATGGATCAGTACCAAATCGCGATCGCGCTTGATGGTGCGACCCTGCACGCAAACTCCAGCGCACCAGCGCTGGCCGGTGAGCCGCTGGAGCGTCTGGTTTCCGAATTCAACGCCACGCAGAAAATGATTGGCCGAATGGAGCGTCGCTATCCGAAAGCGCTGCTGAAAGCGCTGATCTACCAGCCGACCCTGACCGAAGCCGATCTGAGCAACGAGCAGACCGTGACCCGCTGGGTGAACACCCTGGTGAGCGAGCTGAACGAGAAAGAGCAGCACGGCAGCCAGTGGAAGTTCGACGTTCAGCAGAATGCGGCACAGCAGTTTGAGCCGATTGTTCGCGTCCGTACCCACGGCGTCGATACCGACTACCCGCTGGAGCACGAATTCGTGACCGGCCCGGAATACCGCCGTATCTGCACCCTCGGTGAGAAGCTGCGCGGCCTGATCGAAGACGATGCGTTCATCGAACGTGGCGAGCGTCGTCAGCCGGTAGCCAGCTTCGAACAGGCGCTGGAGTGGCTGGTGAAAGAGTCCCGTCGTGGTCTCTCTATTCAGCGTTATAAAGGTCTGGGCGAAATGAACCCGGATCAGCTGTGGGAAACCACCATGGATCCGGAAAGCCGTCGCATGCTGCGCGTCACCGTGAAAGACGCAATCGCAGCGGATCAGCTGTTCACGACCCTGATGGGTGATGCGGTTGAACCACGTCGCGCCTTCATCGAAGAGAACGCCCTGAAGGCGGCGAATATCGATATTTAATCGTCGCTTTACGACAGCATAACTGGCCGCGCTTCAGCGCGGCTTTTTTATGGACGCAGGAAACTCCAGCGACATCACTGCCGGTAAACGTTTGACCAGCATATCTATGGCAATTCTTACCCTTAGCGGCAGGTGTGGCGTCTGCTGCCAGACGGCATGAACGTCGAAGCGTACATCCGGAGCCTGCTTTAAGAGCGGGACAAGATCTCCCTGCTGAATTTCTTTAATGACCATCCAGCAGGGTAACCATGCAAGGCCGTGGCCGGCCAGTGCCGCGTCGCAGATCGCCTGCAAATCATCCATATTGAGCGATGAGCGGGGAATAAACGTGCGCGACGTGCCATCGTAATCCATCAGCTGCCAGGGTAGGACTCTGCCCGCACGCGTGTAGTTAATGGCCGTATGCTGGCGTAGATCATCAACGGTTTGCGGCTGGCCATTCTTAAACAGGTAATCCGGCGCGGCGCACAGCACCATCCGGTGCTCCCCCAGCCTTCTGGCGACCAGCACGCTGCTGTCAGCCAGAGCGCCATTGCGCACCGCCATATCAAACCCTTCTTCCACGAGATCCACGACGCGGTCGCTGAAGGACATTTCAAGCTCAAGCCCGGGATGCTCCTGCGCCAGCTCTATTAGCAGCGGGGCGATACACTGGCGACCAAACAGCACCGGCACGGCAACACGCAGCCGACCGTTGACCTGATGTTTTCCGGTTTCAAGCTGCGATTCAGCGCCACGGATCTCCTCCAGCGCGCGCAGGCAGCGTTCATAAAAAAGCGCGCCGTTATCGGTCAGCCTCTGACTGCGGGTGGTCCGATGAAACAGACGAACCCCCAGCCTCTCTTCAAGACGAGCAATGCTTTTTCCTACCGCCGAGCGCGACAAATGCAGACGGACGGCGGCCTGGGCAAAACTTCCTGCCTCAACGGAGGCAACGAAAACGGGAATATCTTTCAGCGTATCGGTCATGGACGGATTGTGTCAATTTGGTCATCAATGAAGGGAAAACTTATCGCCACTGGCGACGCTGAGTCAACGATAGACTGTCAGAACTGAAAATCATCTGATGACAGGAGAAAAAAATGACTGAAACAATGCAACGCTGGTCAATGGATGCCCTTGGTCGTGAAAGCCTCAGGCTCGTTCAGGAGCCTGTTCCACAGCCAGGCCCGGGGGAGGTTCGCGTAAGGGTTAATGCCGTTGCGCTCAACTACCGGGATAAAATGGTGATTGAAGGCACGATGCCGATTCCGCTTTCCTTCCCGTTTACCCCAGCATCTGACATGGCAGGCGTGGTGGACAGCATCGGCGAAGGCGTTACGCGTTTCAAGCCCGGCGCACGCGTCATCTCAACCTTCTTCCCGGAATGGATCGACGGCAAGCCGCAGGCAGACGCGCGCGATTTGCCCTATAAAACGTCCGGTGGATACTTCCAGGGCATGCTGGCCGAATATGTGATTGTGAGTGAAAACGCGCTGGTGGCGTCCCCGGAAAGCCTGGATGACGCTGAGGCCAGCACGCTTCCTTGCGCGGGGCTTACCGCATGGTTCGCGTTGGTGGAGCGCGGTCATTTACGCGCCGGGCAATCGGTGCTGGTACAAGGGACGGGCGGTGTGGCGCTATTCGCTTTGCAGATAGCAAAAGCGCACGGCGCAGAGGTTATTGTTACGTCGGGGAGTGATGAAAAACTGGCGCGGGCCAAAAAGCTGGGGGCCAGCCAGGGCATCAACCGACTGAAAGGCGACTGGGCTGAAAATACGCTGGCACTGACGCAGGATCGCGGCATCGACCATATTATCGAAACGGTGGGTGGGGAGAACCTGAGACATTCCCTGCGCGCCGTTGCCGTTCATGGGCGGATATCGGTCATTGGCGTGCTGGCCGGGACAGAAATTTCTCTGCCTGCAAGCGAGCTGTTGCTGAAATCTCCCGTCATTCAGGGGATTGGGGTTGGACACCGCCGGGCGCTGGAAGATTTTGTCCGTGCTGTTGATGTCACGGAGTTAAAACCGGTGATTGAGCATCGCTACCGCTTTGACGAGCTGGAACAGGCGCTTGAACATCTGGATCGCGGTGCGTTTGGCAAAATCGTTCTCACCCGCGAGTGAGTTCCCGTTCCCGGGATAAACGTAAAAGGGGCTTTTTGTTGCGCAAGGTAGCTCTATTTTTGTGTGCTTAATCGCGTTAGCATGAGGTAGCACTCATTTATCCCGGGGACCTCATGGCCATCAAACTCATTGCAATCGATATGGACGGCACGCTGCTGCTGCCAGACCACACTATCTCTCCTGCCGTTAAAAATGCGATCGCCGCCGCACGCGAAAAAGGCGTGAACGTGGTGCTCACCACCGGACGCCCGTATGCCGGGGTGCACAGTTACCTGAAAGAGCTGCACATGAACCAGCCTGGCGATTACTGCATCACCTATAACGGCGCGCTGGTGCAAAAGGCAGCCGATGGCAGCACGGTGGCGCAAACTGCACTGAGCTATGATGACTACCGTTTCCTGGAAAAACTCTCCCGCGACGTGGGCTCTCACTTCCACGCGCTCGATCGCAATACGCTTTACACCGCCAACCGCGATATCAGCTACTACACGGTGCACGAGTCCTACGTTGCAACCATTCCACTGGTGTTCTGCGAAGCGGAGAAAATGGACCCGGCGACCCAGTTCCTGAAAGTGATGATGATTGATGAACCTGCGGTTCTCGACAAAGCCATCTCACGCATTCCGGCTGAGGTAAAAGAGAAATACACCGTGCTGAAAAGTGCGCCGTACTTCCTCGAAATCCTTGATAAACGCGTCAATAAAGGCACGGGCGTCAAATCGCTTGCCGATGCGCTGGGCATCAAGCCTGAGGAGATCATGGCGCTGGGCGACCAGGAAAATGATATTGCGATGATCGAATATGCGGGCATGGGCGTGGCGATGGATAACGCTATCCCGTCGGTAAAAGAAGTGGCGAACTTCGTGACTAAATCTAACCTGGAAGACGGCGTTGCTTGGGCGATCGAGAAATTCGTTCTGTCGTAACAAGTGCTTTGAAAGATTAGCCCCGGTTATTAACCGGGGCTTTTTTTGGCCCTGAATTTATCAAATTGTTCTTTTTGTGATCTGGATTGTAGTACAACATTAATTGATTGTACTACATTATCAGCACGGCAAAGACGAAAGGCCTCACGTTTGTACTGCAAAAGTGAGGCGAAATTCAGCGGTCGCGGTAAAGTAGTGATGGACTTACAGAGCACAAGGACTCTCCATGACACTCAATAAAACCGATCGCATTGTCATCACGCTGGGCACTCAGATTGTGGGTGGCAAATACGTTCCCGGTTCGCCGCTGCCCGCAGAGGCGGAACTGTGCGAAGAGTTTGAAACCTCGCGCAACATCATCCGGGAAGTGTTCCGCTCGCTGATGGCGAAGCGGCTGATTGAAATGAAGCGCTATCGCGGCGCGTTTGTTGCCCCGCGTAACCAGTGGAACTACCTCGATACCGATGTTCTGCAATGGGTACTGGAAAACGACTACGACCCACGGCTTATCGGCGCGATGAGCGAGGTGCGAAATCTGGTGGAACCGGCCATCGCCCGCTGGGCGGCGGAACGCGCGACCTCCGGTGACCTGGCACAGATTGAGTCGGCTTTAAACGACATGATCGCCAATAACCAGAACCGGGAGGCGTTCAACGAAGCGGACATTCGCTACCACGAGGCGGTATTGCAGTCGGTGCATAACCCGGTTTTACAGCAGCTTAGCGTAGCGATCAGCTCGCTACAGCGAGCGGTATTTGAACGTACCTGGATGGGCGATGAGGCCAACATGCCGAAAACGCTTCAGGAACATAAAGCGCTGTTCGATGCGATACGGCATCAGGACGGCGATGCGGCAGAGCAGGCGGCGCTAACCATGATCGCCAGCTCGACACGAAGGTTGAAGGAAATCACATGACATCACGCTACATCGCAATTGACTGGGGATCGACCAATCTGCGCGCCTGGCTCTACCAGGGTGAGCAGTGCCTGGAAAGCAGGCAATCAGAAGCAGGCGTGACGCGCCTGAACGGTAAATCCCCCGCAGCGGTGTTAGCAGAGGTGACACAAAACTGGCGCGACGGTACCACGCCGGTGGTCATGGCCGGAATGGTTGGCAGTAATGTGGGCTGGAAGGTCGCGCCTTATCTGTCGGTTCCGGTACATTTCACTGCCATTGGCGAGCAGTTAACGTCCGTTGGCGACAATGTCTGGATTATTCCCGGTTTATGCGTCTCTCGCGACGATAACCATAACGTGATGCGCGGCGAAGAGACGCAACTGCTCGGGGCGCGCACCCTTTCTCCTTCTGCTGTCTACGTCATGCCCGGGACGCACTGTAAATGGGTCCAGGCGGATGCGGAGCAAATTCATGATTTTCGCACCGTGATGACCGGTGAACTGCACCATTTGCTGCTTAAGCATTCGCTGGTGGGGGCCGGTTTGCCGGAGCAGACCCCTTCGCCGGAGGCGTTTGCCGCCGGGCTTGAGCGCGGGATCGCCTCCCCTGCCATTTTGCCGCAACTTTTTGAGGTTCGCGCCTCGCACGTGCTGGGAAACCTTCCGCGCGAACAGGTCAGCGAATTTCTGTCCGGCCAGCTGATTGGCGCAGAAGTCGCCACCCTGAGCGACACGTTCGCCGGTCAGCAGACCATCACGCTCGTCGCGGGTTCATCGCTGACGTCTCGTTACCGCCAGGCGTTCCACGCTATCGGACGGGATGTTGCTGCGGTGGAAGGCGACACGGCATTTCAGGCAGGCATAAGGAGCATCGCTCATGCAGTGGCAAACTGATCTTCCCCTGATCGCGATTTTGCGCGGTATTACCCCCGATGAGGCGATAGCGCACGTTGGCGCGGTGATCGACGCCGGGTTCGACGCGGTGGAAATCCCGCTCAACTCCCCGGAGTGGGAAAAAAGCATTCCGGCAGTTGTGAAGGCGTTCGGTGATAAGGCGCTGATTGGCGCTGGCACCGTATTACAGCCGGAGCAGGTGGATGAACTGGCGAAGATGGGCTGCAAGCTTATCGTCACACCGAATATCAACCCCGAGGTGATCCGCCGCGCGGTGGGTTACGGCATGACAGTCTGCCCGGGCTGCGCCACCGCCACAGAAGCCTTTACTGCCCTCGATGCGGGCGCACAGTCGCTCAAAATTTTCCCGTCCTCGGCCTTTGGTCCGGATTACATCAAAGCGCTGAAAGCGGTCTTGCCCGCCAGCGTGCCGGTCTTTGCCGTGGGCGGCGTCACGCCGGAAAACCTGGTGCAGTGGATGAACGCGGGTTGTGTGGGCGCGGGGCTGGGCAGCGATCTCTATCGTGCCGGGCAGCCCGTAGAGCGTACCGCACAGCAGGCGGCAGCATTTGTGAAAGCGTATCGAGAGGCAGTGCAATGAAAATAACCAAACTCACCACGTACCGTTTACCCCCGCGTTGGATGTTCCTGAAAATCGAAACCGACGAAGGCGTGGTTGGCTGGGGCGAGCCGGTGATTGAAGGACGTGCGCGCACCGTTGAAGCCGCGGTGCACGAGCTGGGCGAGTACCTGATTGGTCAGGATCCGGCACGCATCAACGACCTGTGGCAGGTGATGTACCGGGCGGGATTTTACCGCGGCGGCCCGATCCTGATGAGCGCCATCGCTGGCATCGACCAGGCGCTGTGGGATATCAAAGGCAAAGTGCTGAATGCCCCGGTCTGGCAATTAATGGGCGGCCTGGTGCGTGACAAAATCAAAGCCTACAGCTGGGTCGGTGGCGACCGTCCTGCGGAAGTGATCGACGGTATCCGGCAACTGCGCAACATCGGCTTTGACACCTTCAAGCTCAACGGCTGCGAAGAGATGGGCGTTATCGACAACTCACGTGCGGTAGACCGCGCGGTGAATACCGTGGCGCAAATCCGCGAGGCTTTCGGCAACGAGATCGAGTTTGGCCTGGATTTCCATGGCCGCGTCAGCGCGCCGATGGCCAAAGTGCTGATCAAAGAGCTGGAGCCGTATCGCCCGCTGTTTATCGAAGAGCCGGTGCTGGCCGAGCAGGCGGAATACTATCCGAAACTGGCTGAACAGACGCACATTCCCATCGCGGCGGGGGAACGTATGTTCTCGCGCTTCGAGTTTAAACGCGTACTGGAAGCGGGCGGCATTGCGATCCTGCAACCGGACCTCTCCCACGCGGGTGGCATCACCGAATGCTACAAAATTGCCGGAATGGCAGAAGCTTACGATGTGGCGCTGGCGCCGCACTGTCCGCTTGGGCCGATTGCGCTGGCGGCCTGCCTGCACGTCGACTTTGTCTCCCGCAATGCGGTGTTCCAGGAACAAAGCATGGGCATTCACTATAACAAGGGCGCGGAACTGCTCGACTTTGTGAAAAACAAAGAAGACTTCTGCATGGAAGGCGGTTTCTTTAAACCGTTAACGAAGCCGGGCCTTGGCGTGGAGATCGACGAAGCCAAAGTCATTGAGCTGAGTAAAAATGCGCCGGACTGGCGTAACCCACTGTGGCGTCATGAGGACGGTTCCGTAGCCGAGTGGTAAATCGCCGGATGGCGCTACGCTTATCCGGCCTACTCTCTCGTAGGCCCGGTAAGCGAAGCGCCACCGGGCAAAAAAAACGTACATAGAAAAAATATAACCCTCTGTAAATTACAGGGCATGGTGAGCGGCTTCGCTATGCCCAAAATCTGGAGACAGATTGCGATGGATATTCCAGTTACTGCTGCAAAAACCGGGCGTCGTCGTTACCTGACGCTGATCATGATCTTTATTACCGTGGTCATCTGTTATGTCGACCGCGCCAACCTTGCCGTGGCATCGGCCCATATTCAGGAAGAGTTTGGCATCACCAAAGCGGAAATGGGCTACGTCTTCTCGGCGTTTGCCTGGCTTTATACGCTCTGCCAGATCCCCGGCGGCTGGTTCCTTGACCGCGTGGGGTCTCGTCTGACCTACTTTATCGCCATTTTGGGCTGGTCCGTGGCGACGCTGTTCCAGGGGTTCGCCACCGGGCTGATGTCGCTGATTGGTCTGCGCGCCATCACCGGGGTGTTTGAAGCGCCCGCGTTCCCGACCAACAATCGCATGGTGACCAGCTGGTTCCCGGAACATGAGCGTGCCTCTGCCGTCGGCTTCTATACCTCCGGGCAGTTTGTGGGTCTGGCGTTTCTGACGCCGCTGTTAATCTGGATCCAGGAGCTGCTGAGCTGGCACTGGGTGTTCATCGTCACCGGCGGGATCGGCATTATCTGGTCGCTGATCTGGTTTAAGGTGTATCAGCCGCCGCGCCTGACCAAAAGCATCACCAAAGCCGAACTGGACTACATTCGCGACGGCGGTGGCCTGGTGGACGGTGATGCCCCGGTGAAAAAAGAGGCGCGCCAGCCGTTGACCAGAGCGGACTGGAAGCTGGTCTTCCACCGTAAGCTGGTGGGCGTCTATCTGGGCCAGTTCGCGGTGACTTCCACGCTGTGGTTCTTCCTCACCTGGTTCCCGAATTATCTGACCCAGGAGAAGGGGATTACCGCGCTGAAAGCAGGCTTCATGACCACCGTACCGTTCCTTGCGGCGTTTTTCGGCGTGCTGCTCTCGGGCTGGCTGGCGGACAAACTGGTGAAAAAAGGCTTCTCACTGGGCGTTGCGCGTAAAACGCCGATTATCTGCGGGTTGCTGATCTCTACCTGCATCATGGGGGCGAACTACACCAACGATCCGGTGTGGATCATGACCCTGATGGCGGTAGCGTTCTTTGGAAACGGTTTTGCCTCCATCACCTGGTCGCTGGTGTCGTCCCTGGCGCCGATGCGTCTGATCGGTCTCACCGGTGGCGTGTTTAACTTCGTTGGCGGGCTGGGCGGGATCACCGTGCCGCTGGTCATCGGCTACCTGGCGCAGGACTACGGCTTTGGTCCGGCGCTGGTGTATATCTCTGCCGTGGCGCTGATCGGGGCACTCTCCTACATCCTGCTGGTGGGGGATGTGAAACGAGTAGGCTAATCTCTTCGGATGTTTTACCCTGATGCGATAACCGCGCATCAGGGTATTTTCATGAAACAAATCACCTTCGCTTCCCGCAACCACCAGCTCACCAACATCAACACCTGGACGCCGGACAGCCAGTGGCTCGTCTATGATGTGCGCCCGTCCGGGGCGTCATTTACCGGTGAAACCATCGAGCGGGTGAACGTCAGCACTGGCGAGGTGGAAGTGATCTACCGTGCCACTGACGGCGCGCATGTCGGCGTGGTAACCGTGCATCCGGCGCAGGAAAAATATGTTTTTATCCACGGCCCGAAAAACCCGGATGCAGACTGGCAGTATGATTTTCACCATCGTCAGGGGGTAATCGCGCAAAACGGCCAGGTGAGCAATCTGGACGCGATGGATATCACCGTACCTTACACGGCAGGCGCGCTGCGTGGCGGCAGTCACGTCCACGTTTTTAGTCCGAACGGGCAGTGCGTCAGCTTTACCTACAACGACCATGTGTTGCACGAGCGCGATCCGAAGCTGGATTTGCGTAACGTCGGAGTGGCGACGCCTTTTGGTCCGGTGAACCCACAGGGGAACCATCCACGGGAATATGCTGGCACCTTCTGGAGCGTGCTGGTAAGCCGTACTACGCCGAACCCGAAGCCGGGCAGCGATGAGATCAACCGCGCTTATGAAGAGGGCTGGGTGGGCAACAACAGGCTGGCGTTTATCGGCGATACCCTGTCTGCGAAAGGCGAGAAAGTGCCCGAGCTGTTTATTGTCGATCTCCCCAAAGACGAGCAGGGCTGGAAACGGGCTGGGGACGCGCCGTTGCAGGGAACGCCGGATACCATGCCCGCGCCGCCTGCGGGCGTCATGCAACGCCGTCTAACCTTCACCCATCAGAAGGCGTATCCGGGGCTGGTGAACGTACCGCGCCACTGGGTGCGCAGTAATCCGCAGGGGATGCAGATTGCGTTTTTAATGCGGGACGATAACGGCGTTGTGCAGCTGTGGCTTATCTCCCCTGAGGGCGGCGAGCCGCGTCAGTTGACCCACACCGAGCGTGGTATTCAGTCGGCCTTTAACTGGCATCCTTCCGGCAACAGCCTGGGGTTTGTGCTTGCAGGCCGCATTGCCAGCTGCGATGCGCAGACCGGAGACGTAACGTTTTTGACGTCCGATCACGGCAATCCGCCGTCTGCTGACGCTGTGGTATTTTCCCCGGACGGACGATTTATTGCGTGGATGGAAGAGAAGGACGGTTTCCGCCAGCTGTGGCTAACAGAAACCGCACAGAATTAGCGTGGGGGCATCGCTGCGGGCGGGATGACAGAATTGGTCGCCAGATTGTCCTGCTCGCTTTTCTCAACCCGCGAGCGCACTGAGCTGTCGGTGCGGAACATATCCCACGGCAGCAGAAGCGTATCGGCAACCGCCGTAAACGGCATATCAAGAATCGCCAGAGATTTGGTACCCCAGTTTGTCTCATCATCAGAGATCATTGCGGCACTGGCGCGCGTCCCCGGATATGTTCCTTCTTTACCGCCGGTGTGCGACATCACACTCGAACACCCGCAAAGTAAAACAACCCCGCTGAACGTCGCCAGCTTAATCAGAACATTTCTCATCATCACTCAGTCATCATTAGTAGCACGGCATAGACCTGCAACTCAGGGTTATAGCGAGGCGCGTCTAAAATGGACAGCCCAAAACTTCCGCACTGTGGACGCCATCGCAATTTAACCCTTTGTGCTGTGCCCTGAGTCTATGCGACAACCAGCAAAGTGCAAAAAAATCTCTCATCAACAGGCTTGAAAAGGCCGTATCCAGACCCATTTTAAGAATGTAACCCGATAACGAACACGCCTGATGGGTGTTCGGGGAAACAGAAGCCTGTCCATGGTGGAAGGCTACATTTTCTCGCTGATTTCAGGAGCTTTTATCTATGCGTAATTTCGATCTCTCTCCGCTATACCGTTCTGCCATTGGTTTTGACCGTCTGTTCAACCACTTAGAAAACAACCAGAGCCAGAGCAACGGCTATCCTCCTTACAACGTTGAACTGGTTGATGAAAACCACTATCGCATTGCGATTGCTGTTGCCGGTTTCGCAGAGAGCGAACTGGAGATCACCGCGCAGGACAATCTGCTGGTGGTGAAAGGCTCCCATACGGCGGAGCAGAAAGAACGAACCTACCTCTACCAGGGCATCGCAGAGCGCAACTTTGAACGCAAGTTCCAGCTGGCTGAGAACATCCACGTCAAGGGTGCGAACCTGGTGAACGGCCTGCTGTTTATCGAACTGGAACGTGTGATTCCGGAAGAGAAAAAACCGCGCCGTATCGAAATCAACTAATTATGCGGGTCGCGGAAGCGGCCCACCTGAATTTGCTTGCCGTAAAGGGAGCATATGCGAATCCGCAAGGGTTTGCAGGAACAACTGTGCACAAAATTAAACTGTGCCGAACTCGCTTCTCAGAAGGAGATTTAGTATGCGTAACTATGACTTTTCCCCCCTGCTGCGTCAGTGGATCGGTTTTGACAAACTGGCTAACGCGCTGCAAAGCGCAACCGAACAGCAGACGTTTCCGCCGTACAACATCGAAAAAAGTGATGATAACCACTACCGCATCACGCTTGCGCTGGCCGGGTTCCGTCAGGAAGACCTCGACATCCAGCTTGAGGGGACGCGCCTGACCGTGAAAGGGTCGCCGGAAAAACCAGACACCGAGACCAAATGGCTGCATCAGGGGCTTGTCACTCAGCCGTTTAGCCTGAGCTTTACCCTGGCAGACCATATGGAAGTGTCTGGCGCAACGTTCACTAACGGGCTGCTGAACATTGACCTCACCCGTAACGTGCCGGAAGCCATTGCGCCGCAGCGCATCGCCATTAGCGAACGTCCGGCGTTGAATAGCTAATACATTTTTTGCCGGGTAGAGGCTGCGCCTTACCCGGACTACAAAATGAATCTTGTGCGGGCTGGTGCCCTCACCCCGACCCTCTCCCACAAGGAGAGGGTGCAAACACTAAAAACGGTCACCTTCGGGTGACCGTTTTGCGTTTACCTTCGGCTTTTTTGTGCGCCATCGCCCATACAACCGCCGTCAGCTCTGAGAGAATCCTTAGGATAACTATGGTTATACACAGGATGTGGATCATGAGTGATATCGCGTTAACCGTTAGCGTGTTGGCCCTTGTTGCGGTAGTGGGTCTATGGCTGGGGAATATCAAAATCCGCGGCGTCGGGTTTGGCATCGGCGGGGTGCTGTTCGGCGGAATTTTTGTCGGCCATTTTGCCGACCAGCTTGGATGGGTGCTCAGCGCCGATATGCTGCATTTCATCCAGGAGTTCGGCCTGATCCTCTTTGTGTATACCATCGGTATTCAGGTAGGGCCGGGCTTCTTCGCTTCCCTGCGCGTCTCCGGTTTACGCCTTAATCTCTTTGCCTTCGGCATCGTCGTGATGGGGGGGCTGGTGACCGCCATTCTGCATAAACTCTTCGCGATTCCGCTGCCCGTCGTGCTGGGCATCTTCTCCGGCGCTGTTACTAATACGCCCGCGCTCGGGGCGGGCCAGCAAATTCTGCGCGATTTGGGTATCCCTGCTGATGTCGTCGATCAGATGGGGATGAGCTACGCCATGGCCTATCCGTTTGGCATTTGCGGTATTTTGCTCTCAATGTGGCTGGTGCGCGTGCTGTTCCGCATTAACGTCGAACGCGAGGCGAAGGAGCATGAGAGCACGCTGACCAACGGCCATGCACTCATTAAAACCATCAACATTCGTGTTGAAAACCCCAACCTGAACAATATGGCGATCCAGGATGTTCCCATTCTGAACAGCGCGACCATCATCTGTTCCCGTCTGAAACGTGATGACACGCTGATGGTGCCTTCACCTGACACCCTTATTCAGCACGGCGATCTCCTGCATCTTGTGGGGCAACCGGCGGATTTAAACAATGCCCGGCTGGTGATTGGTCAGGAGGTGGATACCTCGCTCTCAACCCGTGGAACAGACATGCGCGTTGAGCGCGTGGTGGTGACCAATGAGAAGGTCCTGGGCAAGAAAATACGCGATTTGCAGGTGAAAGAGCGTTACGACGTGGTGATCTCGCGGCTTAACCGCGCTGGCGTCGAGCTGGTAGCCAGCCAGGATGCCAGCCTGCAATTTGGTGATATTCTCAACCTCGTCGGGCGTCCGTCATCCATTGATGCCGTAGCCAACATGGTGGGTAACGCACAGCAAAAACTCCAGCAGGTACAGATGCTGCCGGTCTTTATCGGCGTCGGGCTTGGCGTCATGCTTGGCTCCATCCCCCTGTACGTGCCCGGCTTCCCGGTAGCGCTGAAGCTGGGACTGGCAGGCGGGCCGCTCATTATGGCGCTGATCCTCGGGCGTATCGGCTCTATTGGCAAGCTCTACTGGTTTATGCCCCCGAGCGCTAACCTGGCGCTGCGGGAGTTAGGCATCGTGCTGTTTCTGGCGGTGGTGGGGCTGAAATCCGGCGGCGATTTTGTCGATACCCTGGTCAACGGCGAAGGGATGAGCTGGATAGGATACGGCATATTTATTACCGCCATTCCGCTGATAACGGTCGGGATACTGGCGCGTATGTTCGCTAAAATGAACTATCTCACGCTGTGCGGCATGCTGGCCGGTTCTATGACCGACCCGCCCGCGCTGGCGTTCGCCAATAACCTGCACACCACCAGCGGCGCGGCGGCGTTGTCCTACGCCACGGTTTATCCGCTGGTGATGTTTCTGCGCATCATCACACCGCAACTGCTGGCGGTGCTGTTCTGGGGGATGGGCTAGCCGGTTAAGCCCAGCCTGACAAACTGCTCTGCCGGCGCGTCACTCTCGTGCAACAGGCGCACCAGCAGGGCAATCATACGCGCTTCGATCGCGTCATCCTTTATCGGGTTCAGCTGCTGCGGATCGGTGTATAAATCAAACAGCAGATGGCCAGTGCGATTAATCCCCTTATATTTCTCTTTGGCCGGAATGCGCAATGTACTGACGCCCTTGGTAAAACGGAAGGGAGGCGCCAGCGTTAAGGCGTGCAGTTCGGCCACATCAAAGCGGGTGTTCATCTTAATCGGCATCAGGGTGTAATTCGCGATGTCATTTTCACGCCCGGGAAGCGCGGCGCGCATATAGACGTAGCGACCGTCCGTGACGTTGACGTGGCCGCTGAAAACGCCGAACAGCGCGGCGTCACGCACCGGCGTGTCATCTTGCAGAACCGGCGTTAGCGGTTGCCCCTGTACGTCTGCGGGAATAGGCTGCCTGAAGAACTCCAGCAGAGTTGGCGCCCAGTCAATCATCTGCACCAGCGAATCACGCTGCTCTGCGCGCCTGGCGTGGCGCGGATCCCAGATAAATAACGGGTTATTCGCCACTTCGTTGTAGTACGGCATTTGATTTTTCGCCCACCAGCCATGTTCTCCCAGCAGAAAACCATGGTCGGTACCGACGATCAGCATCGTATCGCGCCAGAGATCGTGACTGTCCATCAGGTCAAGGATGCGGCCCAGATTGCGATCGCACATGGACACCAGGGCACGATAGCGGCAGCGAATATGTTCTACCGCCTCCGCGCTCTCCTCCACCTTGCCGCGCGGCCAGTCGTAGTGAGGCCCGTCCCACGGATCTTCATACAGCGAGAGGTATTCTTCGGTGGTGTAAAACGGTTCGTGCGGATCGAAGGTTTCGACCTGCAACAGCCAGTTATCTTGCGAATGGTTTTTTTCGATAAACTCGCAGCCAGCAGCAAAGACGCGAGTTTGCGGGAAATCGGCCTCCTCGCGGATATAATCGCGATTTACCCAGTCCTGGCGCCACAGCCCGGACACGCCGCCGCCGGTCTGTTTCTGCGGTACGCGCAGCACCTCCGGGATAACCGGATCGGCAACGCTTCCTTTCCAGCTATCGCCCTCCTGACCGCGCACGATCTCCCACGAGTTGTAACGATTATGGTAATTACCTCCGCCATCCTCCCAGTAATGCAGATGATCGCTGATAAGGTGCGTATACACGCCCGCTTTTTTCAGCAGCTCCGGCATGGAGTCGTCAAACGGCTCCAGCGGCCCCCATTCGCGATGGAGGAAGTTGTACCGCCCGGTGTGTAATTCACGGCGGGCGGGCATACACGGCATACTGCCGACATAGCTGTTATTAAACGTTACCGCGTGCGCCGCCAGACGCTGGAAATTTGGCGCCTGGGTAATAACGTCTCCGTAGGGCGGCAGATAATGTTTATTCAGACTATCAAAGAGCAGAATAATGGCTTTCATCTGCGCTCCTTAGCGAGACGGGATCAGATGCGGAAAATGTTCTTCTACCACCGCGTAGATCTGTTTGCCGATCGTTTCGCCGTCCATAATATTTTCGATTGGGATGAGATATTGCCCGTGACGCGGATCGAGACTGACCACATCAATGAGTTTTTTCGATATTGCATAGATATCGGCCCAGTCGGTAAACCCGCCCACCTCGCCCGCGGCGGTATGCTCCATCTCAAAAGCAATATTGTATTTCGCTAACGCTTTTTTCACGACCGTCTGTAACATTACGCTACTACCAACGCCATAGCCGCAAACAAACAGAATATTAATTTTTTCTTTCATCACACGTTCCTTTTAAAGGTGAAGAGATTTAGCCCGCATAAGGCCCAAGGTGGAATGTGGCTGCAATAAACTTAAGGATTTCACAAATGGCGGGCCATAATGTCGCCCAGTCAAAAATACCGGTCCAGCCCACTCCCTCGGCAGCAAGGCCGGTAAGCGGAATGGCCCAGATCGTGCCGAAGGTTTGAATCATTCCCAGCAGAAAGGTGCAAATAATAACGGAGCGGTAACCGCCTAATCGGTTGGCTAATACGCCAATAGGACCGCCGGAGAAAAAGAGCGGCACAAAACCCGGCAACACCATAATGGGACTTTTGGTGATAAGCAGAATACCCATCGAAAATATGGTGCCGAAGGTACAGAAGATAAATCCCAGCGTAGCGGCATTCGGTGAGAAGGGGAGCAGCGCCGCGACGTCGACAGCCGGAATGGCGTCAGGAATAAGACGGTCTTGCCAGCCTTTAAAAGAGGCATTAATTTCGCCGACCATCATGCGCACGCCCTGAAGCAAAATCACCATATACATGGAGAATTGCAGCCCGAGGTTAATAATATAGATATACCAGGGCTTGCCTTTCGCCATCGCCTGGACGTTATCAATCCCGGTTGTCAGTAAAAAACCGCCGACAAACAGCGTCATGACGATTGCGATAGAGGTGACGTTATGGTTAAAAATCGCCAGCCATCCGGGCAGTTTCATATTCTCGGCATCCTGTTTTTCCGCATCGCCAAACAAATGGGCGAATTTAGAAAAAAACCAGATCCCCAGCATCTGATTATGGGCGATGGTAAAGCCCGCATTATTGGTAATTTTGGCGATGGGTTTCGCGATCAGCGTCGTGGCGAAAGCCCAGAACAACCCGGTTAATATCCCGGCGATAATAATTGAGGGGACCCAGCCTAAGCCCAGCCAGAAGACGATGAGCCACAGCACAGCCTGAGAGTGGGATACGCCGGTATTACCGGTCAGGAAGATGCCTTTGACCCGTGTATAACGGCCCAGCAGCACCAGCAGCAGGTTGGTAAAAAAGGCCAGCACAAACACATAGCCGACAAAACCGAAATTATCGCCAAGCGCAATTTGGGTCGCCGCTTTCATGGCGTAGGAATCCATCAGGTAGCCATGAATACCATAAGACTGGCTGACAGCATCAGCCACAGGTTTAAACGTTGCCGAGAATTGAAAACCACCGAATAACACCATCATTAATCCCACCATGGCGCTTACCATGCCGGTAATAATTTTTATCGGTGATTTTTTATCGAGTGCGTACCCCAGACCGACCAACAAGCCTATTAAGATTGCAGGCTCGGTCAAAAAAGATTGTATTATGGCAATAAATTCAGAAAACATGTTCGACTTAACCTCCGTGATATTTTTATCCAGATAATTACATCCCGTTCACTGCTGTTGATGACGGGATGAATACTAGTAATCAAAATTAGTCATTAGAAGATTAAATATGATTTTTTGTGAGTGTCTTTGCAAAAATAGCAAGCTATAAACCCCAGTGATTTATTGGAATTTTTTAATTAATTATTTATATATAATCTATGAATGTGAATAAGAGGCGTAACGTGTATTCATCAGGATTATATTTCATCGATGAATATATTGATGTGTAATGATTTATTTTAGTGTTTTCATTGCTGATTAATTAGTATGAATTTGCAAAAATCGATCTATTTGTGTGCTATTCCACAAAATACAATTAAAACGAGGTATAGGTTTGTGGGTGAAGTCGTCAATACACCAGCGATGTTAAGTACAAACTAAGGACTCTGTAATGAAAGCAACCTCTACGGTAATTGTTAACCCTTATGATAAGAATAAGCTCAGTGCGCTTATTAAAATAGATTATTATCAGCCGGTAAGATTTAATTATACCGTTCATGGTAAGTCCAGTAATGTGGATTTTTATTATGCCAGCGATCGTTACGCTGTTAATCCCGAAGTCACCGTTGTCGGCCTCTATGCGAATTATGCCAATACCGTGACGCTGACGCTTTACACAGAACAAGGAGAGATACAAACCTCTGTTTTCACGATTTCCACTGAGGGCCAGGATTATGGCGATGTGGCCTTAACGTTAGCCATCAATATTGACGATCGGGACATGGCGGATAATACGCTGGGTCAGGGCTGGTTTGTAACCAGCGAGTGGAATGGCTACGATATTAACGGCGATTTACGCATTACAGGTCTGTTCCCGTGGATGTACGGTAATTTAAAAATTATCGACAATTCGCTGTGGTCAGCGCTGGCCAGTGAAACCTACGATCCCGATAAACATGCCTTTGCCCCCACGCTCTACCGCTTTAACCTTGCCGGAAAGGTAACGCAAACCCTTGCCGCACCGGCGGGCTATGGCTTTCACCACGACCTGACAACAGACGGCAAGGGCAACTTGTGGGTGTTAGGCTCGCTGCTGGACGGCTGGAGCGACCAGCAGAAGCTGGAGTGCATGCTCTACCGGTACGATCTCGCCAGCGGAACGCTGCTCTGGCAGCGTGACTACACCGCCGAGTTTATGGGGGCCACGGTGCTGGATAATACCGATACCAATGACGTACATTTCAACAGCCTGGAGTATATCGCGCAAACCAATCAGCTCATGATCAATTCCCGCTCAAGCTGTACCATTATTGGCCTTAATATTGACTCGGGCGATCCGGAGTGGATTATTGATAATCCCGCTTTTCCCACCCTCAATAGCGCGCTCAATCTGAGCGTGGTCGATGCCGATAATTTCACCTATCCTGACGGTGAGCACGCCGTGTTTATTACCAAAAATCGTCAATATGATGCCTGGCGAGGTGATAATAAAATCGTCATTTCTCTGTTTAACAATAACTCCTGTGCCGATGAAAAGGGGAATGAACTGGTGCGTATTATTGAATCGCCGCCAGTCGCTTATACTGCGGCGGAACTGGATTCTTTACCCACCGTGCTGGCCGTTGATTTATCTGCCAGGACGGTTCAGCGGCTGGATCAGTTCCACATTCCTGGTCAGCGAAGCGAGCTTACTTCATCGGTATTTGACGTGGGAGATGATAAGTTCAACGTCTATTTTGGCGCCGAGCAGTCATTCTTCGTCTTCGATACCGACAATAATATTGGGGTGTCGATATACAATATTGATTCCGGGTTGGGCTATCGTGGCCGTATTTTTTCCTTTGATGAATTGCGCACGCTGATATAAATCTGCTCTGGTGCGTTACCGTTGCTGTTCCGGGGGATGGGTTAATAAGTCTTCCGGGTGGATGCGCCGCAGATGGTAGTCCACCTGGTAATCGCTGGTGTTCCGGAACATCACGGAATAATTGAGGAACTCGCCGCTGTCGCTGTAGGAAAGGGAGGTGATGCGCAGCAGCGGCGTCTGTTCCGGCACATTCATATAACCGGCCAGCTGTTTATCTGCCAGCACTGGCGTCAGGCTCTCGTAATTGCCGCTGATGGTGATCCCACACTCCTTCTCGATGTAATCAAACTTAGACCCTTCGAGATGCGCCAGGGAAAGATTGCGGAACAGCTTCACCGGCATAAAGCTGTCCTCCAGCATCAGCGGTTTGCCGTCCACGTAACGCACCCGCCTTGAAAAATAGATCCGCTCATCAACCTGAATCCGCAGCTGGCTGGCGATGGCGGGCGGCGCGGGCATCACTTCGAACTGTAAGACCTTGCTCTGCACCTCTTTTCCCTGCTGACGCAGCACCTCCACCAGCCCCCAGCTCACAAGCAGGGCTAACGCTTTTCGAATGGTCATTCGCGCCACGCCGAACTCCTGCGCCAGCGCTTTTTCGCCGGGTACCCTGTCGAAAACCGTACCGAGCGCATCGGTGGCGAAGGCAATTCTGGACGATCTGATTGAAGCTAATAAGGATTACTGGCCAGAGCTGCACTAATCTTTCTGACCGGCATCGCCTGATGCCGGTCTCCTTGTCCTGGCTGAATTACGCTATGCTGAAGCCTGCATGCAGCACGACAAGGAACCTTGATGAACATTTCCCGTCTCGGTGAAGCGCCGGACTACCGCTTCTCACTGGCTAACGAACGCACGTTCTTGGCGTGGATCCGCACCGCCCTGGGCTTTCTGGCCGCAGGCGTCGGCCTTGATCAGCTCGCCCCCGATTTTGCCACCCCGTTGATTCGCGAAGTGCTGGCCCTGCTGCTGTGCCTGATTGCTGGCGTGCTGGCGATCTACGGCTATCTGCGCTGGCTGAAAAATGAAAAGGCGATGCGTCTGAAGCAGGATCTCCCCTACACGCGCGGCTTGCTCATTATCAGTACGATTTTGCTGATGGTTGCGGGCGTAGTGATGTTACTGGTGTTGTATGCCGGATAGCCGCAAAGCGCGGCGGGAAGCGGACCCCGGTCTTCAGCCGGAGCGAACCTCGCTGGCCTGGCTGCGCACGCTGCTGGGTTATGGTGCGCTGATGGTGCTGGCAGTCAGGCATAACTGGCAGCAGGCAGGCCCGCTATTTTGGGCCGCACTCGGCATTCTCGCGGCAGTGGCGCTGCTCCTGTGGTATTACACCCGCAGCCGTACGCGGATGGACGTCTCGCACTATGATTTTTCTGCCTCCCGCACGTTGAGATCTAAATTTTTGATCTCCCTCGCAGTGTTTTCTCTGGCTTTACTGTTTGCTGCTGGTCATGTTCATCACCTCATTAGCTTAATAAGGGATATTGCATGACAGGATGTCAGGTCATGGCCAAGCCAGCGGGTTCACGCTGCAATCTGGATTGTCGTTACTGTTTTTATATCGCTAAACCTCAGCAGCCGATGATGGATGACGTCACGCTGGACGCGTTTATTCAGCAGCACATTGATGCGCAGCTGGGGCCGGAGGTGCAGTTTGCCTGGCAGGGCGGAGAACCCACGCTCTGTGGGCTGGATTTTTTTCGTCGCGTGGTGGCGTTGCAGACACGGCACGCCCGCGGAAAACGGATCGTTAATGCTTTTCAGACCAACGGGATCGTGCTTAACGACGACTGGTGTACATTCCTGAGCGAGCACGACTGGCTGGTTGGTATTTCGCTGGATGGCCCAGCGGAGTTGCATGACGCTTACCGCGTGAGCCGCAGCGGCGGCCCTACTCACCATAAAGTCATCGCGGCGATTGACAAACTTCGCGCGCATCAGGTGTCGTTTAACCTGCTGACGGTCATTAACCGACAGAACAGTGGACAGCCGGAGCGGCTTTACCGCTATCTTCGCGACCTCGGCACCCCCTATGTGCAGTTTATCCCGCTGGTGGAGCACGGTAATCCGGAGTCAGTCAGCGACGTGCAGTGGAGCCACTTTCTGAAGACCGTTTTCGATATCTGGGTGCGAGAAGATATTGGCCGCGTGTTTGTGCAGCTGTTTGACTCCACGCTCGGCGTCTGGCGCGGCTATCCATCGCAAATGTGCGCGTTGGCCGGGCGTTGCGGACATGCTTTTGCGCTGGAGGCGAACGGCGATCTGTACCAGTGCGATCATTACGTCTTTCCGCAGTACCGGCTGGGAAATATTCACCAGACGCCCCTGGCGACGCTCAATGACAGCGATGCGGCGCGCGCGTTTGGCGAAGATAAACAGCGTACGCTGGCAGCGGAGTGCCAGCGCTGTCAGGTTATCGGCCTGTGCAATGGCGACTGCCCCCGCCATCGCCTGAATGGTAAAAGCGTGCTGTGCGCGGGCTACCGTGATTTCTTTTTTCACAGCGCGCCGTACATGCGGGCCATGCGCGACCTCATCAGGCATCAACGTTCGCCCGCTGAACTGATGAAACAGCTGCGGCAGAGCGGCTGACGATCAGGCGTTTCCCTTCGCCAGGTACTTCGCCATCTCGTCTTCCGGCACCATGCCGCCGCCGGTCGCCCAGACCAGGTGCGTGGTGTTGGCATCCGCCTGCACCCGCAGCGGCCCGGCCATCCCCGCCAGCGCCGACGGCTCCAGGCGAATCCCCTCCTCCTGCGCCAGCCAGCCGAGCAGGTCGTACATGCTCTGATCCGAGAGGGTATAGAACCCGTCAAGCAGACGCTCCATCGCGCGGCCCACGAAGCCGGACGCGCGGCCTACCGCCAGCCCGTCTGCCGCCGTCACGTTATCAATGCCCAGATCCTGCACGGCGATTTCATCGTGCAGCCCGGTGTAAACGCCCAGCAGCATGCACGGCGAGTGCGTTGGCTCCGCGAAGAAGCAGTGGACGTTATCGCCAAAGGCCAGCTTCAGGCCAAACGCCACGCCGCCGGGGCCACCGCCTACGCCGCATGGCAGGTAAACGTACAGGGGATGATCGGCATCCACCACGCGGCCCTGTTCGGCAAACTGCGCTTTCAGGCGTTCACCTGCCACCGCATAGCCCAGGAACAGCGTTCGTGAGTTCTCATCATCAATAAAGAAGCAGTTCGGATCGCTTTCCGCCGCTTTGCGCCCTTGCTCCACCGCCACGCCGTAATCCTGCTCATATTCCACCACGATCACGCCGTGGCTGCGCAGTTTGGCTTTTTTCCATTCGCGGGCGTCGGCGGACATATGCACCGTGACCTTAAAGCCGATGCGCGCGCTCATGATGCCGATGGACAACCCCAGATTGCCGGTTGAGCCAACGGCAATGCTGTACTGGCTGAAGAAGGCTTTAAAGCGTGGCTCCAGCAGAATGCTGTAATCGTCTTCGAGGCGCAGCAACCCGGCTTCCAGCGCCAGTTTTTCCGCATGGGTCAGCACCTCATAAATACCGCCGCGCGCTTTAATGGAACCGGAGATCGGCAGATGACTGTCTTTTTTCAGCAGCAGCGTGCCGGGGATCGTCGCGCCAGACTCCTGCTCCAGACGCGTTTTCATCGCCTGGATCGCGACCAGTTTGGATTCGATAATCCCGCCCGTTGCCGCCGTTTCCGGAAACGCCTTCGCCAGGTAAGGCGCAAAACGTTGCAGACGCGCATGGGCGTCGTCCACGTCGGCGCGGGTCAATCCAACGTACGGCAATCCTTCTGCAAGCGTGGTGGTACGTGGGTTACGCCAGGTGGTCTCTTTCAGGGCGATCAAATCCGCCAGCAGCGGAAACCGGTCGATGAGGCTGGTAAGGTCAGTCGTTTTCATAATCTGTCTCAGAATTTAGTTCGTTCTGACTCTACACCAATTGTGAAAAAGCATGCTAAATACAGAGTAAAGCATTTGATGATTTGCAAGGGGCGTCGTGTTAAAGCCGTTGATTGTCACCATGTTAGCGATCGCTTCCGGCTGGGCCTGTGCTGCTGAGCCGCCCCTGACGGCTGCCCGTTACGCGCAGATGCTGGGGGTCGGGATGGATGTCGACTGGGCCCGCACCGAGCGCGGTATCCGCGAATTCGATCCGCTGGTGGTCCGTGATTTCCAGGCGAAAGGCATACACCATGTCCGTATTCGGGTGGCGGGCGAACCCACGGAAGCGCGGCTGATTCACCTGCGCAAGCTGGTGGAGGCCTGCGAGCAATACGGCGTCATCCCCATCATCGCTTATCAGGCTGATGAATATAAAAACGACCCGAAAGCGGATACCGAAGACGCGGTGATCAACTGGTGGATAGCCGTGGCGCACTATTTTGGTCAGCGCTCGCCGTTACTGGGGTTTGACCTGATCTACGAACCGGCGGACAAGCTCAACCACAATATTGCTTCGCTCAACCGGGTGTATGAGAAAGCGATCAAAGACATTCACGCCATTGATGCCAGCCGGATGATTTTTATCGCCCCTCGTCTGCGCGCCGCGCCGGAGGATTTATCCAGCCTGAAGCTGCCCGCGCACAGCCAGAATTACCTGCTGGCGGAGTGGCATATTTTTCCCTGGGGTCCGCTGAAAACGAACGGCAAGTACCCGTGGACGTCCGGAACCGCGGCGGAGAAAGCGGCTATCCGTAACCGCATCAATACCGCGCTGCACTGGCAACAAAAAACCGGGCACGTGAGCTGGGTTGGCGGCTGGGGCGTGGGGGAATCGAAAAGTCTGACGCCAACCGCCTCGCAGATGGCGTTTGCCACGTTTATGGCCTGCGAGCTGCAACACGCGAAAATCCCGTACGCGCTGAACGCGGATGTCCAGTTTTACGACGGGGAAGAGGGGGCGTGGCGGCCTGCACTGGAGCCGTTATTGCAGGCGATGCTTGCGCCCGTCTGTGAAAAGCCCGGCGAAAAGCCGGGCCATCACGCGGTTAAACCGGCTGTTCGTGATGCGGGACGCGCGACGCCAGCGGCAGCCAGCACAGTAAAATCAGCAACCCCATCAGCGTCATAAGTAAACCCAAACTCGCCTGCCCGGTCTGCGGCATCATAGCCGAAAGCCAGGCCAGCGCACCGGAACCGATATTCTGCAAACCGCCCACCAGCGCGCCCGCCGTGCCTGCGAGGAACGGGAACGGCTCCATCGCGCCACTGGTGGCGAGCGGGAACAGCATTCCCGCGCCGAAGAAGAACAGCGCCGCCGGGATGAGCAGCGTCCAGACCGACATCACGTCAAACAGCCCCGGGATCCACATCATCAGACCCGCCAGCAGGCAGCTGATCACCGACTGCCACATCAGGGTAGAGAAACGTTTGTTCGGACGTCCGGCAAACCACGCGCCGAAGAACGCCGCCGGGATCGGCAGAATAAACAGAATGCTCACCACCATACTGCTCAGACCCAGACCCGCGCCCAGCAGTACGCCAGAACAGGCTTCAAACACGGCAATGCCCGCCAGACCGCCGATCAGCATCAACAGATAACAGGTAAACGCCCCGTTACCGAACAGCGTTTTATAGCTGGCGATAAGCTTCGTGCGCGGCGCGTCCTGTGGGCGGGTTTCCGGCATCCAGCGCGCCATGCTGAAGGTGACAATGATGCACAGCACCAGCAGGAAGGCGTAACAGGCGCGCCAGGACCAGACGGTATCCAGCAAACCTCCAATCAGCGGCGCCAGCAGCGGGCTGACCAGAATGCCCATATTTAACAGACTGTTGGCATGGCGAAGCTGGGTGCCCTGATACATATCACGCGGCAGGGTACGCGCCATCACCCCGCCAACACCGGTGCCCACGCCCTGAAGGGCGCTGGCGGCAATCAGGACGGTCAGGCTGTGCGTGGTAATGGCAATTACCGTCGCCACCATGAAAATACTCATGCCCACCAGAATAACCGGACGACGCCCGACGCGATCGGACAGGGGACCATAAACCAGCTGCGAAACGCCATAGGTCAGCAGGTAGGCTGCCATTACGCTCTGTACCGCACCTTCGCGGACGCTCAGATCTTTTGCCATATCGGCAATCGCCGGTATGTAGATGGTTTGCGCCATCTGTCCGACGGCCACCAGTAACACCAGCATCAACAATAAGTTCACGTTCCGTTGTTTTTTCATGTCGCTGAATACTTTTGCCAAAAGAGATAAATAAAGAATAAGTGACTACGCATTCCCATAAATGCGCGAGGAATCTACCACAGAGAGATGGCAATTTAAGCATTGTCGCGGTGAATGAAAAAAGCGGATAAGGCAGGATTTGTAAACAAGATCGGCAACTAATGTTGCCAGTGATTTACGCCAGACGCAGCAGGATCGCACCGGCGGCAATGCCCAGCGCTGCCGCGATGCGCAGGCCCACAACCTTCTCTTTTAAAAGCACAAATGCGATTAATGCGCCAAAGAGAATTGAGGTTTCACGCAGTGCCGCGACCACAGCAAGCGGTGCCTGCGTCATCGCCCAGAGCGCCAGACCGTAAGATCCCATCGTCCCGACGCCGCCGAGCAGCCCTTTTTTCCAGTGCAGGCGCAGGTAGCTGGACGCTTCACGACGCCGCGCTACCATTGCCCAGCTTAGCAGGCAGAAGCCGTTCATAAAGAAGGTCCAGAGCGTATAGCCCAGCGCGGTGTCCGAGAGCCGCACGCCGGTACCGTCTACCAGCGTATATCCGGCGATAAAACAGGCGTTCAGCAGCGCCAGCCAAATCCCCTTGCGTGACTGCATGCGGCCGTTCATCGCCATCGCCAGAATCGACAGACAAATGACCCCAATGCCGGACCAGGCAAGCCAGGAGAGATGATCCCCGAGCGCCATTACGCTGATCAGCGCCACCAGCAGCGGGGCGGTACCGCGCATCAGCGGATAGGTCTGGCTCATGTCGGAGACCTGATAGGTCTTCGCTACCAGCACGGTGTACACCACCTGTAAGGCGCAGGAGACAAACAAAAACGGCCAGCTTGCGGCAGAAGGCTGTGGAGAGAAGGGCAGTAAAACCAGGGCGATAACCGCGGCTGAACCACTAACGCCGATCGCAGAGTAGAGTTTATCCGTTCCGGCTTTAACGATGGCGTTCCAGCTGGCATGCAGCAGTGCGGCGAACAGTAAAATGCAGAAAACGGTGATGGTCATGGCGTATCGGTTGGTGAAATGTCATACAACTGTAACATTCACCCGGCGAGGCTGCCAGCCGCTTACACCGCACAAAAAAGGCGGTGCGTCACCCGGGGTTCGTCTGATACCAGCCGGAAGCCCGCCCGATGATAAAATCCGTACGCGGTTTCCGGCGCATGGGTATTAAGAAAATCAAACCAGATGCTGGCATCCGCCATCACCACGGTCAAAAGCTGTTTACCAATGCCCTGCCCACGGCACTTCTCGCTGACGTAAAGATGACGAATACGTCCGGCGCGCGGCTGCTGGCTAAACGGATTGCGGTTGAGGCCGCACACGCCCACCAGCCTGCCGTTAAGAAACGCCCCCAGCAGTTTTTCACCCGGCGCGTTAAAGCGGTTTTCACCCCGCTGCCAGTTCTCTTCCAGCCTGCGCAGCATGTTGAAATTCAACGCGATACTTTCCGCCTTCAGGGCGATATACCCTGGTTCATCAGGCGTGACAGGCTCAATTAACAGACGCGACATAGCATTCCCTCGTTATTAAAGAGGGGCGGTTGCCCGCCCCTCTCAGGTGCGACTTGAACCTGAATCACTTAACGTATTTCAGGACAGCATCAAGCAGTTGCAATACAGCAACAATGAGTTTGAGGATAAGTATGACCATATCCACGACGCTCATACGCGTCTCCTTTTGGTTAAAAGGAGCACGATGCTGGCGTACCTTTCCGCCGCCTGTGACCAGCACCTGGATTGACGTAACACAGTGTGCTCACTTCAGGGGTTAAGGCACTGACGGCACCACCCGTTTCAGCCAGGACTTCGTTGCGCCGGTAAACTGCGGCCCCCTCGCTCACTGCGAACACCCTCAGTATAGATAAATACTGTATGCATGAACAGTATTTTATGGACAAAATTTGGAAGGCGATCCATACTCAAAAACGTCAAAATCCGTGCCGGAATTGCGCGTTCGTCTTCGATCGCGTATACTTTTCGCGTTGACGTAACACAGTGTGTTCTGCGGCGACCAACCGCAAAACCCTGATAAAAACCTCGCTTAGGCGGGGTTTTTTGTTTTCTGACGAAGTGAAAATAGTATCTTCGGAGAAACATCGCACTAAGGGGAAGAAATGATGATCGTCGCTGATGCAATGAAAGCTACGCACGCCCTTGTTGCGGCCGTTCCTTTACTGGGTGAACAGTCGAGCGAGAAAGATTATAAGGATGCGCTTGAGCTGGTTGAGTATCTCCTTATGAACGAGCCCAATAGCCCCTTGCTGGATATTGTGTGCGCCAGAATTAGCCGTTACGAAGCCAATCGGCCAGAGATAGTCGCATTACGCAAGGAGATGGAGTCTGTTCCTGTCGGAATTGCAGTTTTAAGAACCTTGATGGATCAGTACAAACTGACAATCTCGGATTTTCAGGATGAAATTGGTAGTAAATCGATGGTTTCACGGGTTCTGAATGGTCAGAGACAGCTTACTCTGAACCATATTAAAAAGCTGGCGGCCAGATTTGGGGTTTCACCTGCGCTGTTTATAGAGTGAGTAAAAACCCCTTTTTTGAGTGTCATCCCCCAACAAACGAAACGTGATCCCTGACGCATTTTTGCGCAGATGAAAATATTTCCATTGTCACATCCGTAAACCTGTGTTTGTATAAATTCAATCAATGATTCCAAACACAGGTCCCCAATGACTTCATCCATCTTCACTTCGACCCTACTAAAAACTGCGCAACCAGCCGCAGTGGTCGTCGTGCGTGTGGTGGTGGTCGTCGGCAATGCGCCGTAGGGACTGGATCAACACACGAATCCAAAACCCCGCCGGCGCAAACCGGGCGGGGTTTTTCGTTTAGGACCCTCCCCGGAAGGCTGGCTCAGAAGAAAAGGACTGGAGCATGGCAAGTTCGGGCACAACATCCACAAAGACGCGTTTTACAGGCGCGCAGCTGATTGTTCATTTACTGGAACGACAGGGCATCACCACCGTTGCGGGCATCCCGGGTGGGACCGTACTGCCGCTGTACGATGCGTTAAGCCAAAGCACCCAGATCCGTCACGTGCTGGCGCGCCACGAGCAGGGGGCAGGCTTTATCGCTCAGGGCATGGCGCGTACCCAGGGCAAACCGGCGGTCTGTATGGCCTGTAGCGGGCCGGGCGCCACTAACCTGGTGACCGCCATCGCTGATGCGCGCCTCGACTCCATTCCGCTGATCTGCATTACCGGCCAGGTGCCGTCCTCGATGATCGGCACCGATGCGTTCCAGGAAGTCGACACCTACGGTATCTCTATCCCCATCACCAAACATAACTATTTAGTTCGCGATATCAGCGAGCTTCCTCAGGTGATCAGCGATGCGTTTCGCATTGCCCAGTCTGGCCGCCCGGGTCCGGTGTGGATAGACATTCCTAAGGATGTTCAGACCGCAGAGATCGAGATCGACGTCCTGCCGGAGCCGGGCGAGCGTGCCCCCGCACCGGAATTCAGCGCTGAAAGCGTGCGCGACGCCGCCGCCATGATTAACGCCGCCAGACGTCCGGTGCTCTATCTGGGCGGCGGGGCGATCAACGCCGCGGATGAAATCCGCCAGTTTGCGGAAAAAGCCAACCTGCCGACCACCATGACCCTGATGGCGCTGGGCATGCTGCCCAAAGCGCACCCGCTGTCATTGGGCATGCTGGGCATGCACGGCGCGCGCAGCACCAACTACATCCTGCAAGAGGCAGATTTGCTGATAGTTATGGGCGCGCGTTTTGATGACCGGGCGATTGGAAAAACCGAGCAGTTCTGCCCGAACGCCAAAATCATTCATGTGGATATCGACCGCGCCGAGCTGGGTAAAATCAAGCAGCCGCACGTGGCGATCCAGGGCGACGTGGCCGAGGTGCTGGCGCAGCTGATCCCGCAGACGGAGGCAACCGAGCGCGCCGACTGGCGTCAGCTGGTGGCCGATCTGCAACGCGAGTTCCCGGGCGCTATCCCAACCGAGGGCGACCCGCTGAGCCACTATGGTCTTATCAACGCCGTTGCCGCCTGTGTGGACGACAGCGCGATTATCACCACCGACGTCGGCCAGCATCAGATGTGGACCGCCCAGGCGTATCCGCTGAACCGTCCGCGCCAGTGGCTGACCTCCGGCGGCCTTGGCACCATGGGCTTCGGCCTGCCCGCAGCGGTTGGTGCGGCGCTCGCCAACCCGGACCGCAAGGTGATCTGCTTCTCCGGTGACGGCAGCCTGATGATGAATATTCAGGAGATGGCTACCGCGGCCGAAAATCAGTTAGACGTCAAAATCATTCTGATGAACAACGAGGCGCTGGGCCTGGTACACCAGCAGCAGAGCCTGTTCTACAAGCAGGGGGTATTTGCCGCGACCTATCCGGGAATGATTAACTTTATGCAGATTGCCGCCGGTTTTGGCCTGCACACCTGCGATCTGAACGCCGAAGAAGATGCCCACGCGGCGTTGCAGGACGCGATTTCTCGTCCGGGTCCGGCGCTGATCCATGTGCGTATCGACGCGGAACAAAAAGTGTATCCGATGGTGCCGCCGGGTGCGGCCAATACTGAGATGGTGGGGGAATAAGCCATGCAGAAACAACATGAAAACGTCATTCTGGAACTCACCGTCCGCAACCACCCTGGCGTTATGACCCACGTCTGCGGGCTGTTTGCCCGCCGGGCGTTTAACGTGGAAGGCATTCTGTGTCTGCCGATTCAGGGCAGCGAGCACAGCCGCATCTGGCTACTGGTGAACGATGACCAGCGTCTGGAACAGATGATGGCGCAGATCGACAAGCTGGAGGACGTCACCAAAGTGGCGCGCAACCAGTCGGATCCCACCATGTTTAACAAAATTGCGGTGTTTTTCGAATAGATCGCTTAAGGTAAGCGTCTTTCGCTCTTGTAGGCCGGATAAGCGCAGCGCCATCCGGCGTTTTCAGACCGCAGGAACACCCATGACCACCATCGCCCTTATCGACGACCACCTTATCGTTCGCTCCGGATTTGCCCAGCTTTTGAACCTCGAACCGGATTTTCAGGTCGTGGCCGAGTTTGGCTCCGGTCGCGAGGCGCTGGCGGGCCTGCCGGGGCGCGGGGTGCAGGTCTGTATCTGCGATATCTCCATGCCCGACCTCTCCGGGCTGGAGCTGTTAAGCCAGCTGCCGAAAGGGATGGCGACGATCATGCTCTCGGTCCACGACAGCCCGGCGCTGGTCGAGCAGGCGCTCAACGCGGGCGCGCGCGGCTTTCTCTCTAAACGCTGTAGCCCCGACGAGCTGATCGCCGCCGTGCGCACCGTCTCCACCGGCGGCTGCTACCTGACGCCGGATATCGCCATCAAGCTGGCGGCGGGACGGCAGGATCCGCTCACCAGGCGCGAGCGTCAGGTGGCAGAGAAACTTGCCCAGGGCATGTCGGTGAAAGAGATCGCCGTAGAGCTGGGGTTATCGCCAAAAACCGTGCACGTTCACCGCGCCAACCTGATGGAAAAACTCAACGTCAGTAACGATGTCGAGCTGGCGCGCCGTATGTTTGACAGCTGGCAATGAATTCCCTGTTTTCGCGGCTGATCGCCGTCGTTGCCAGCTTTTTCATCTTCTCCGCCGCCTGGTTCTGCCTGTGGAGTATCAGCCTGCATCTTGTCGAGCGCCCCGAGCTGGCGGTGCTGCTGTTTCCCTTCGGCCTGCGTCTGGGGCTGATGCTCCAGTGCCCGCGCGGCTACTGGCCCGTTTTGTTCGGCGCAGAGTGGCTGATGCTGATCTGGCTGGCGCAGGAAGTCGCTCTGGCGAATCTGCCCTTATTGATGACCGGAAGCCTGCTCACGCTTCTTCCCGTTGCGCTGATTTCCCGCTACCGTCACCAGCGCGACTGGCGCACGCTGCTGCGTCAGGGGGCGGCGCTGATTGCCGCCGCGCTGTTGCAGTCCCTGCCGTGGGTGGGCGAAAAGGAGGTGCTTAACGCCCTGCTGCTGACCCTTACCGGCGGCCTGACGCTGGCACCGACCTGCCTGGTTTTCTGGCACTATCTCACCAGCACCGTCTGGCAGCCGCTCGGCCCGGCACTGGTATCGCAACCGGTGAACTGGCGCGCCCGGCACCTCATCTGGTATCTGCTGCTGTTTGTGGTGAGCCTGTGGTTGCAGCTTGGTCTGCCCGCCGAGCTTTCACGCTTCACGCCGTTTTGTCTGGCGCTGCCGATTATCGCCCTGGCCTGGCACTACGGCTGGCAGGGGGCGCTGATTGCCACGCTGATGAACGCCATCGCGCTGATCGCCAGCCAGACCTGGCACGATCACCCGGTGGATCTGCTGCTGTCTCTGCTGGCCCAGAGCCTGACCGGGCTGCTGCTCGGGGCGGGCATTCAGCGCCTGCGCGAGCTGAACCAGTCCCTGCAAGCCGAGCTGGCGCGCAACCGCCGCCTGGCGGAGCGTCTGCTGGAAACCGAAGAGAGCGTGCGGCAGGAGGTCGCCCGCGAGCTGCACGATGATATCGGCCAGACCATCACCGCCATTCGCACCCAGGCGGGCATTGTTCAGCGTCTGGCAGCGGAAAACGCAGGCGTGAAGCAGGGCGGGGCGCATATCGAACAGCTTTCGCTGGGTGTCTATGACTCCGTTCGTCGCCTGTTAGGACGGCTGCGCCCGCGCCAGCTTGACGACCTTACGCTTGAGCAGGCGGTGCGTTCCCTGATGCGCGAGATGGAGCTGGAAAGCCGCGGGATTGTCAGCCATCTCGACTGGCGCATTAACGAACCTGCGCTGAGCGAAGGCCAGCGCGTGACGCTGTTTCGCGTCTGTCAGGAAGGGCTGAATAACATCGTCAAACACGCCAGCGCCAGCGCGGTGACGATCCAGGGCTGGCAGCAGGACGAGCGCCTGATGCTGGTGATTGAAGACGACGGCTGCGGCCTGCCGCCTGGCTCCGGCCAGCAGGGGTTTGGTCTGGCGGGCATGCGCGAGCGCGTAAAGGCGCTGGGCGGCACGCTGACCCTCTCCTGCACCCACGGGACGCGCGTCAGCGTCAGTTTGCCGTTAAGGACGATGCATGTTTAAAACCCCCGCCAGCGCCGCCCCGCTAAGCAACAAAGCGGAAATCGACGCCCGCTACCGCTACTGGCGTCGCCATATCCTGATTACCATCTGGCTCGGCTACGCGCTGTTCTACTTCACCCGCAAAAGCTTCAACGCCGCCGCGCCGGAAATCCTCGCCAGCGGCGTGATGGCGCGCACCGACATCGGCCTGCTGGCGACGCTGTTTTACATCACCTACGGCCTGTCGAAGTTCTTCTCCGGCATCGTCAGCGACCGCTCCAATGCGCGCTATTTTATGGGCGTTGGGCTGATCGCCACCGGCGTGGTGAACATCCTGTTTGGCTTCTCCACCTCGCTGTGGGCCTTCGCCCTGCTGTGGGCGCTGAACGCCTTTTTCCAGGGCTGGGGCGCGCCGGTCTGCGCTCGTCTGCTCACCGCCTGGTACTCACGTAACGAGCGCGGCGGCTGGTGGGCAATCTGGAACACCGCGCATAACGTCGGCGGGGCGCTGATCCCGATGGTGGTGGGGGCGGCGGCGCTGCACTACGGCTGGCGCGCGGGAATGATGATTGCCGGTGGCCTCGCGATTGTCGCCGGGCTGTTCCTCTGCTGGCGCCTGCGCGACAGGCCGCAAACCGTCGGCCTTCCGCCGGTGGGCGACTGGCGGCACGACGAGATGGAGATCGCCCAGCAGCAGGAGGGCGCGGGGCTGACCCGCCAGGAGATCCTCACCCGATACGTGCTGAAAAACCCCTACATCTGGCTGCTGTCGCTCTGCTACGTGCTGGTCTACGTGGTGCGGGCGGCCATCAACGACTGGGGCAACCTGTACATGTCCGAGACGCTGGGCGTGGATCTGGTGACCGCTAACTCGGCGGTGACGATGTTCGAGCTGGGCGGGTTTATCGGCGCGCTGGTGGCGGGCTGGGGCTCGGATAAGCTGTTCAACGGCAACCGTGGTCCGATGAACCTCATTTTCGCCGCCGGGATTTTGCTCTCCGTCGGCTCGCTGTGGCTGATGCCGTTCGCCAGCTACGTCATGCAGGCGGCGTGCTTCTTCACCATCGGCTTCTTCGTCTTTGGCCCGCAGATGCTGATCGGCATGGCGGCGGCGGAGTGCTCGCACAAGGAGGCGGCAGGCGCGGCGACGGGCTTTGTCGGGCTGTTTGCCTACCTTGGCGCATCGCTCTCCGGCTGGCCGCTGGCGCGGGTGATCGACGTCTGGCACTGGAGCGGTTTCTTCGCGGTGATCGCTATCGCGGCGGGGATCTCCGCCCTGCTGCTGCTGCCGTTTTTGCACGCCCAGGCACCGCGCGAAGCGTGACGCGCTTCACCTTTTGCTGCCGAAGGGTGAAAAACTAAGACATTTTCCCGGTTTTACCTGGACGCTGTCTCAGGCATCTCTCCCGGCTGATTTTTACAATGCTGCAAAAATCAGCTCAGGAGTAAACCAACCATGCTGGCCTTCCTCAATCAGGTGCGCAAGCCGACCCTGGATCTGCCGCTCGACGTGCGGCGCAAGATGTGGTTCAAACCGTTCATGCAGTCCTATCTGGTAGTCTTTATTGGCTACCTGACCATGTACCTGATCCGCAAAAACTTTAACATCGCGCAGAACGACATGATCTCGACCTACGGGCTGAGCATGACGCAGCTGGGGATGATCGGCCTGGGCTTCTCCATCACCTACGGCGTGGGGAAAACCGTTGTTTCCTACTACGCGGACGGCAAAAACACCAAGCAGTTCCTGCCGTTTATGCTGATCCTCTCCGCCATTTGTATGCTCGGCTTTAGCGCCAGCATGGGCGCAGGCTCCGTCAGCCTGTTCCTGATGATCGCCTTCTACGCCCTGAGCGGTTTCTTCCAGAGTACCGGCGGGTCGTGCAGCTACTCCACCATCACCAAATGGACGCCGCGCCGCAAGCGGGGTTCGTACCTCGGTATGTGGAACATCTCCCACAACCTCGGCGGGGCGGGTGCGGCAGGCGTGGCGCTGTTTGGCGCGAACTACCTGTTCGACGGCCACGTGATCGGCATGTTTATCTTCCCGTCGATTATCGCCCTGATTGTCGGCTTTATCGGCCTGCGCTACGGCAGCGATTCCCCGGAATCCTACGGCCTCGGCAAAGCCGAAGAGCTGTTCGGGGAGGAGATCAGCGAAGAGGACAAAGAGACAGAAGAGAACGAGATGTCCAAATGGCAGATCTTTGTTGAGTACGTACTGAAAAACAAAGTGATCTGGCTGTTATGTTTCTCGAACATCTTCCTCTACGTGGTACGCATCGGTATCGACCAGTGGTCAACCGTGTATGCCTTCCAGGAGCTGAAGCTTTCTAAAGAAGTGGCGATTCAGGGCTTCACCCTGTTCGAAGTGGGGGCGCTGGTCGGCACGCTGCTGTGGGGCTGGCTCTCAGACCTCGCCAACGGCCGTCGCGCGCTGGTGGCCTGCGTCGCGCTGGCGCTGATTATCGCCACCCTCGGCGTCTACCAGCACGCCAGCAACCAGTACGTTTACCTGGCCTCCCTGTTCGCGCTCGGCTTCCTGGTGTTCGGTCCGCAGCTGCTGATCGGCGTGGCGGCAGTGGGCTTCGTCCCGAAAAAAGCGATCGGCGCCGCCGACGGGATTAAAGGCACCTTCGCCTACCTGATCGGCGACAGCTTCGCCAAGCTGGGTCTGGGGATGATCGCCGACGGCACGCCGATTTTCGGCCTCACCGGCTGGGCGGGCACCTTCGCCGCGCTGGATGCCGCCGCGATCGGCTGTATCGTCCTTATGGCGATGGTAGCGGTACTGGAAGAACGTAAGATTCGCCGTGAGAATCGTGCGCAGAAATTAAAAGTAGCCTGAGTGTGCAGGTAACTTCTTTGCCCGGTGTGTGATGCCGGGCTTTTTTTTATTTTTAGACTTAATAACTGTGCCGAATAGTTGATCACTTTGAGGGAACTCAGCCCGGATAGTACGATCTGATCAATCGCCAAATCAAACAAATCACCATCCGGACTGAGCGATGCCGATCAGAGCACCAATTCCCCGTGACGAACGATGCCTGATGCAGAAGCAATCCATAAAACGCACGATAAAAATTATGCGCGTAGGCTGACCGACATGTTGATGCTTCACTGGAGCAGTCGCGTTATCGACGTTGCCAGAACACTTATACATGCTGGAACCGCTCGCCACTGGAAGCCGTCTGCGGGGCGGGTATAGCGTAGCGCTGCATTAACCCTGCGTATCCGGGACCGCTTAAGGATGAAAAGATGGCGGCAATCCACAAGGAGCAGGATTAATTCAGCACAGAGCACCCGGTATTTTATGAAGATAAAGTGGATATTCATCTCAATCCCAAAATCGGTGCGGACTGGCAACTGCTCGGACAGCAAAAACGTGTAGTGACGCCCGGTCAGAATGATAAATATTATCCGTCTGGCGCGTTACACAGCGGAACGGGCAAGGTCAGCTATGTGGGTGGTAACAACAAAATTTCAGCCTTATTTATCAGTCTTTTAAAGAATCTGAAGACGACGTACCGGCGGGAAAAACGATAACGCTCATTGAGGACAATTACATTATCCACCAAAGCCGGGAAGCGCAGTGCTAGCTGAAGGAAAATCCGAAGTTCAGGGTAATTGATCAGCCGGTTTACTCACCATGGATGAATCATGTTGAACGGTTATGGCTGACGCTTCCCGTCACGATAACACTTAATCATCAGTGCCGTTCAATGTGTCAACTGCTGAAAAAAGGTTCGTCATTTTATGGAAACCGTCAGCCCATTCCCCGGAGGTGAACATGGGCTGGCAAAAGTGTAGCGATATTAGATGCAGCTATTTAGCAGATCAGAAAGACTTTGTTGAATAAATCGAACTTTTGCTGAGTTGAAGGATCAGATCACGCATCTTCC
>NZ_JBMKHS010000020.1:0-84742 GCF_049238105.1 Enterobacter cloacae complex sp. IR5418
GAAGATGCGTGATCTGATCCTTCAACTCAGCAAAAGTTCGATTTATTCAACAAAGTCAAGATTACCCTAAAGGTTAGCCCGCTTACGCGGGCTTTTAAGGCAGCTTGCCTACAGAGGGTAACGCAAAGTCGCGTACAGTTCAGCGCCAGAGGGCAGATCTTCACCGCGCACAGCTAAGACCCTTGCCCCGGTAGCCATTGCCCGTTTAGCGATCTCGTCGATGATACCGTAACTGTTTTCTCTGTCGTCCAGTGATAGTAAGCCATCCTCGTCAATGGTTCCCTTTAATGCGCTTTCGATATTAACCAAAAGCAGCTCGATAGCCCCAAAAGTAGCGGCGCGGGCGGCATCCGATATCTCCTGAGTCACCCGCCGTTGACCTGCGCGGATTTCGAAACGTGTTTTAAGGGAATCCAACTGCACCTGATAATAGTAGTCCAGTAAGGGACGTACCTGGGATACCAGGTCAGTTAAACCGATATGTTCAGCGTTAGTGAATAAGGTTTCGTCGGTAAGGTTCGACAGAGAATTAGTTGCACGATATATAGAGGCTATAGGTTCGGCAGCGACTAAAAAAAGCGGGTGATCGTGGCTGGCAAACAGAGGACGCAAGGCTTGATCTATCTTTCGGGTGTATTGCGCGAGTCGTACCTTATGATGTACAGCGCCATGATGATGGTCGTTTAATGCCGCTTCGGTCATTGCGTCGCGTCTGCATGTCGGCATGTTCGGCACGTCTACTTCTTCAGGGGGAACATCCGGGAAAAACTCAATTAGCCGAGCTTCGTTCACTGATAACGCCAGGATATACGCAGAGTGCGGGAACGTAAGCGCACGTAACAGCGGCTTAAGGTAAAAGCGTTCGCTTACTTCAAGCTGGTCAGATAAATTGTTCGCTAAACGGTAAGTCGTAATGCTTTCCGGTGTCGCCAGAATGGCGAGGCTTCTGGCGTGGCAATCCCAAAACTCAACATCTTCCAGCACCGAACAGAGTTCTTCTTCGAGCATGGCTAAACGGCGTTTATCAACGCCTTTTTCTTCAACCTTCTGCAAAGCCTCTTTGATAAAGTTGCCTAACTGAATTTTGCTCGCATCTAAATTCTGCCGGATCGGGGAGGTGCCCAGGTAGATAGAGACGCAGGCATCGGAGCGAATATCAGATAAATGGGAAAACTCTTCACGGCCAAGAATATCAACATATAACATATACTACCTCAAGAAATTACGTTTTAAGTAAAATTACGCCACCCGTATTAAGCTTTATGTCATCTCGACTGAATATATTCTTTATGGGTGGGAATTTATTGTTTCGTGCAGTGAGTTAACTCTAGCCTTCCCCCCTTAGTAGAACTAAGGGGGGAGTAAATCATCGAACGACAAGTACAGAGCATTCAGCGTGCCTTACTACTGAAGCGGTCGTCGATCCGAGCAGAAATTTAGTAAGTTTGTCGCGCCGCGAACTAATAATAATCAGGTCGGCTGAGAGCTTCTCCGCCATTTCAAGGATTTTGTCTTTTGGGGAACCTGCCGTGACATGAATAAAGGTTTTCACACCAGGAATTTCGAAGTTTCTGACTGTTTTTTCGAGGGTTTTTCTTGCATCATCTACGAGTTCATCGATCGATGGGATGTGGATGGAGTGACCCCACCCAGCGCGGGATAATACGGGAACGGCTGTACTACTGATAAAAAATGTATTTCAGCAGTATCAAACCGTGATTCATTTTGCGTATGGGCAATAATAGTGTGAGCTAACTCACCTTCTGTCACAGCAATAGGTACAAGTAATCTTCTGGTCATAAATCCTCCATTATTTATAATTTTTCAATTTATTTTGATGGTAGTACCAGAGATAATCCAATCAGTTATCTCTATGAGGTATGAAAGATATTGCCCATTAAATATATCCCTTTTTTGTTTGATTCAACTTAAACGTTTTTTAAACAAAAAAAAGATAAATAATAAAGCATGCAACAAATTAATTTATTTAATGTGACAGGTGTTCTTATAATAATCTGCATCAAATAATTTATCTGGGGTTTGTTATATGAGCAAAGGGTTAGAAAGTACAACTGTGATAAAACACATCCTTTAATTTAGTAATTCCGAATATTTATCGAGGCCGTATATTTACATTCTTCTGGTTTGAAAATAGCAATAAGCCACAGGAAAAATGGCAGCATTCGAACCGGAAGCACAACATACCGCAACCTCCGCTCCTTGTACAAAGTGGGCTAACGCGTACCTAACCCTGAGCAGACCGGTAGCAGTTATAGCGGCAGTATTGATGCTCACCACAAAGCTGGAGTTGTCGGCAGGCGTTAATCCTGCTTTCATAGCGAATCAAATGGGACATGTGAATGCCCCTGTAGTGCCCCTGAAGGTAAAAAGTAAAGTAGTTAACTATTTGATTTCCCGGTGATGCTTAATGAAAAAGCTGTTTGTGCAGTTTTATCTCCTGCTGTTTGTCTGCTTTCTTGTGATGACCATGCTGGTCGGGCTGGTCTATAAATTCACCGCAGAGCGTGCGGGCAGGCAATCCCTCGACGATCTGATGAAAAGCTCGCTCTACCTGATGCGTAGCGAGCTACGAGAAATTCCTCCCCATGACTGGGCACGCACATTGAAAGAGCTGGATCTAAATCTGTCGTTTGATCTGCGTATCGAACCCATGAAGGATTTTGATTTAGCGCCGCCTGCGATGCAGCGTCTGCGCGACGGAGATATCGTTGCACTGGACGAGAAATATACCTTCATTCAGCGTATTCCCCGCAGCCACTATGTCCTGGCCGTCGGGCCGGTGCCCTATCTCTATTACCTGCACCAGATGCGCCTGCTGGATCTCGCTCTGCTCGGCTTCATTGCCATCTCGCTCGCTTTCCCCGTGTTCATCTGGATGCGACCGCACTGGCAGGACATGCTGAAACTGGAATCCGCCGCACAGCGTTTTGGGGAGGGTCATTTGACTGAACGCATACATTTCGACAGCGGCTCCAGTTTTGACCGTCTCGGTATTGCCTTCAACCAGATGGCCGATAACATTAATGCCCTGATTGCCAGCAAGAAACAGCTGATCGACGGCATTGCCCATGAACTTCGCACTCCGCTGGTACGCCTGCGTTATCGCCTGGAGATGAGCGAGAACCTCACCAGTGCGGAATCGCAGGCGCTCAATCGGGATATTGGCCAGCTTGAAGCGCTGATTGAAGAGCTGCTGACCTATGCCCGCCTCGATCGGCCTCAGACGGAGTTGCACCTCAGTACGCCGGATCTCCCCGTCTGGCTACAGACGCATATTGACGATGTACAGAGCGTTAACCCGCAGCGAAAACTGCTGTCAGCCATTACCCCCGGGGCGTACGGCGCGCTGGACATGCGTCTGATGGAGCGCGTGCTGGATAATCTGATGAACAACGCCATGCGCTACAGCGAATCTACGCTGCGCATAGGTTTAGATTTGCAGGGAAGCCAGGCGATTCTGTGTGTGGAAGACGATGGCCCCGGCATTGAGCCAGCTGAGCGTGAAAAAGTTTTCGAGCCGTTTGTGCGCCTCGACCCCAGCCGCGACCGTGCTACTGGCGGCTGTGGTTTGGGGCTGGCTATTGTCCGTTCCATTGCCCAGGCGATGGGTGGTACGGTTCGCTGCGAAGCGAGCGAGCTGGGCGGGGCGCGTTTCGTCTTTAGCTGGCCGATCTATCACAACCTCCCCCTTCCCGTACCTGCCTGACATTAACCGCACGCTGGCCTGACCCGGCGTGTTGTGCTATATCTTTAGTATGTTGTAACTAATTAAGGTCTACCATGGCGACTTACGATCTCATCGAAAGGCTGAACACCACATTTCGGGAAATAGAGCAGGCGTTACTGACCCTGACGGGGCAACTACAGGACTGCCGCCTGCTGGCCGCCCGCGTCTTTTCCCTGCCCGACGTGGCGAAAGGCGCGGAACACGACCCGCTGAACACCATTGAGGTGACACAGCACATCGGTAAGGCGGCGCTGGACCTGACGTTGCAGCACTATCGCCGCCTTTTCATCCAGCAGCAGTCCGAAAACCGCAGCAGTAAGGCCGCCGTTCGCCTGCCCGGCGTCATCTGTCTGCAAACGGATACCGCAACGCGTGAAGCGATTGAGGCACAGATTACGCATATTAATACGCTGAAAGCCACCTTCGAAAAGATTGTGACCGTTGAGTCCGGGCTGGCACCCGCTGCCCGCTTTGAATGGGTGCATCGTCAGCTGCCGGGGCTGATCACCCTGAATGCTTACCGCTCGCTGACGGTACTGCGTCACCCCGCCACGCTGCGCTTCGGCTGGGCCAACAAGCACATCATTAAAAATTTCACGCGCGATGAGATCCTGGCGCAGCTTGAGAAAAGCCTGAAATCACCAAGGACGGTCGCCCCGTGGTCACGGGAACAGTGGATTGAACGGCTGGAGCAGGAGTACCACAGTATTGCCTCTCTGCCAGCTGATACGCGTCTTAAAATAAAGCGACCGGTGAAGGTGCAGCCTATCGCCCGCGTCTGGTATGCCGGACAGCAGAAGCAGGTGCAATATGCCTGCCCGACGCCGCTGATTGCGCTCTACGATGCCGATCAGGGTGCGGTGGTGCCGGATATCGGGGAACTGCTTAACTACGATGCGGAAAACGTTCAGCATCGCTATAAACCCCAGGCGCAGCCGCTACAGTTGATTATTCCGCGGCTGCACCTGTATGTGGCGCCGTGATTATCTGAGGCTGCCCACCATCGCTTCCGGGCGGACCCAGGCATCAAACTCGGCGTCCGTCAGGTAGCCCAGCGCCAGCGCAGAGGCTTTCAGGGTCAGCCCCTCTTTGTGCGCTTTTTTAGCGATTTCGGCCGCTTTGTCATAGCCGATATGGGTGTTCAGCGCCGTTACCAGCATCAGGGATTCATTCAGCAACTGGCTGATTCGCTCGCGATTTGGCTCAATGCCCACCGCACAGTGCTCGTTAAAGCTCTCCATGCCATCAGCCAGCAGACGAATCGATTGCAGCACATTGTGGATCACCATCGGGCGATAAACGTTTAGCTCGAAGTTACCCGACGCACCGCCCATATTGACCGCCACATCATTACCCATGACCTGACAGCACAGCATGGTCATGGCTTCGCACTGCGTCGGGTTCACTTTACCTGGCATAATGGAGCTACCCGGCTCGTTTTCCGGAATGCTGATTTCGCCGATGCCGCAGCGCGGGCCGGAGGCCAGCCAGCGGACGTCGTTGGCGATTTTCATCAGCGAGGCCGCCAGCCCTTTCAGCGCGCCATGGGTGTGCACCAGCGCATCACAGGTCGCCAGCGCTTCGAATTTATTCGGGGCGGTAACAAACGGCTGCCCGGTGATCTTCGCCAGCTCTTCGGCCACGCGGACCGCGTACTCGGGATGGGTGTTCAACCCGGTGCCCACCGCCGTTCCGCCAAGCGCCAGCTCCGCCAGATGCGGCAGGCTGTTGTCGATATGCTTAAGATTGTGCTCAAGCATCGCCACCCAGCCGGAGATCTCCTGGCCGAGCGTCAGCGGCGTGGCGTCCTGGAGGTGTGTACGACCAATTTTAACTATGTCGCGGAAAGACTGCGCTTTCTCGTTAAGCGTAGATTTGAGCACGTTGAGCTGCGGGATAAGCTGCTCGCGGATAGCGATGACGGCCGCCACGTGCATGGCCGTCGGGAACACATCGTTGGAACTCTGGCTTTTGTTCACGTCATCGTTAGGGTGGATCTTCCGCTCCATGCCGCGCACGCCGCCAAGCAGTTCGCTTGCGCGGTTCGCCAGCACCTCGTTCATGTTCATGTTGCTCTGGGTGCCGGAACCGGTCTGCCAGATGGCAAGGGGGAATTCGTCGGGATGTTTGCCCGCCAGCACTTCGTCGGCGGCATTGATGATGGCGGTGGCTTTATCGGCGTCCAGCAGGCCCAGATCCTGATTCACCTTGGCGGCAGCGCGTTTGGTCAACGCCAGTGCCTGGATGAGCGAGACGGGCATTTTCTCTGTCGAAATGCGGAAATGCTCCAGCGAACGCTGGGTTTGCGCGCCCCATAGCTTGTCGGCCGGGACGTCGATAGCGCCCATGGAGTCTTTCTCGCGGCGATGCATTGTCATTACTTACTCCTTGATAACAAAGATGGGATTGCTCACATGCTTAAGAGATAAGTATTGATGACTTCTGAGAAACGTTATGGCGCTTTGTGCGCTCTTTTTGATGTCGGGTGGCGGCTGCGCCTTACCCGACCTACGAGAATGCAGGCCGGGTAAGCGACAGCGTCACCCGGCACTTTACAGAATTACTTCACACACGCCGAACACTGAGACGACTGGATCTGTTTGAAGAAGTCGTTACCTTTATCATCCACGAGGATGAACGCCGGGAAGTCTTCCACTTCAATTTTCCAGATCGCTTCCATACCCAGTTCCGGGTATTCCACGCACTCGAGGCTCTTGATACTGCCCTGTGCCAGCACCGCCGCCGGGCCGCCGATGCTGCCGAGGTAGAAGCCGCCGTGCTTGTGGCACGCGTCCGTCACCTGCTGGCTGCGGTTGCCTTTCGCCAGCATGATCATGCTGCCGCCGTTGGCCTGCAACTGGTCGACGTAGGAGTCCATACGGCCCGCCGTGGTTGGGCCTAACGAGCCGGAAGCATATCCATCAGGCGTTTTTGCCGGGCCTGCGTAGTAGATCGGGTGATCTTTAATGTACTGCGGCAGCCCTTCGCCGTTGTCCAGGCGCTCTTTCAGCTTCGCATGGGCGATGTCGCGACCCACGATAATCGTCCCGTTCAGGGAAAGGCGCGTTGAAACCGGATATTGCGAAAGCTGCGCCAGGATCTCCTTCATTGGGCGGTTCAGGTCAACGCGTACCGCTTCGCCCTCACCCGCTTTACGCAGTTCTTCCGGGATATATTTACCCGGGTTGTTCTCCAGTTTTTCGATCCAGATGCCGTCGCGGTTGATCTTCGCTTTGATGTTTCGGTCCGCGGAGCACGACACGCCCATCCCCACCGGACAGGAAGCACCGTGGCGCGGCAGACGGATCACGCGAATGTCATGCGCGAAGTATTTGCCGCCAAACTGCGCGCCCAGTCCCAGATTCTGCGCTTCGGCCAGCAGTTCCTGCTCAAGCTGCACGTCGCGGAACGCCTGACCATGTTCGTTACCTTCCGTTGGCAGACCATCGTAGTATTTGGTTGAGGCCAGCTTGACGGTTTTCAGGGTGCTTTCAGCGGACGTTCCGCCAATCACAAAGGCGATATGGTACGGCGGACAGGCCGCAGTGCCGAGGGTACGCATCTTCTCGACCAGATAATTCTTCAGCTTGCCCGGGGTGAGCAGCGCTTTGGTTTCCTGGTAAAGATACGTTTTGTTGGCTGAACCGCCGCCTTTGGCGATGCAGAGGAATTTGTATTCATCACCGTCGACGCTGTAGAGGTCAATCTGCGCAGGCAGGTTGGTGCCGGTGTTGACCTCTTTGTACATATCCAGCGCCGCGTTTTGCGAATAGCGCAGGTTATCTTCGATATAGGTGTTGTAGACGCCACGCGCCAGCGCCGCTTCGTCACCGCCGCCGGTCCAGACGCGCTGGCCTTTTTTACCGGTGATAATCGCTGTGCCAGTGTCCTGGCAGGTAGGCAGAATGCCTTTCGCCGCGATATCAGAGTTACGCAGGAATTGCAGCGCGACGTATTTATCGTTCTCACTGGCTTCCGGATCGTTCAGGATATCGGCAACCTGCTGCTGATGCGCCGGACGGAGCATAAAGGACGCATCGTGAAAGGCTTGCTGCGCCAGCAGCGTCAGCGCCTGCGGGTCAACTTTGAGGATCTCCTGCCCTTCAAACTCAGAGACAGAAACGTAATCGCGGGTTAACAGGTAATACTCGGTCTGATCCTTACTGAGGGGGAAAGGATCCTGATAATGGAAGGGTTTATTCGACATTGTTCTCTCACTTACTGCTTCGGTCTGTTTATTCAGGGCAGATGTTCCGCTGCCCGGCTTAAAAGCGAGTCAGCTTATCCTACACAATTTTTTAACAAAAACTGAGACTAGTACGACTTTTTACATCCGCAGGTTACTTCCAATCGGTTTATTGCTTTAATACGCGGAGTTAATTCCACATTTGAATCAGGGCTTGATAATGCAAAAACTCATCAACTCAGTGCAAAACTACGCCTGGGGAAGTCAAACTGCGTTAACGGATCTCTACGGTATCGCCAACCCGGACAACCTGCCGATGGCAGAGCTGTGGATGGGCGCGCACCCGAAGAGCAGCTCAAAAATTGAAGATGCCAGCGGCCAGGTGCGCAGCCTGCGTGACGTCATCGACGCCGATAAAGCCGCGCTCCTCGGCGATAAAGTGGCGAATCGTTTTGGTGAGCTGCCGTTCCTGTTCAAGGTATTGTGCGCCGACCAGCCGCTCTCCATTCAGGTGCATCCGAACAAACAGGCATCTGAAATCGGTTTTGCCAAAGAAAATGCCGCCGGTATTCCGTTAGACGCCGCAGAGCGTAACTACAAAGATCCTAACCACAAGCCGGAACTGGTTTTCGCCCTTACCCCTTTCCTGGCGATGAACGCCTTCCGCGAATTTTCCGACATCATCTCCCTGCTGCAACCGGTCGCCGGGGCGCACAAAGCTATCGCCCACTTCCTGGAGAACCCGACCGCAGAAGCGCTGAGCGAGCTGTTTGCCAGCCTGCTGAATATGCAGGGCGAAGAAAAATCCCACGCGCTGGCGGTGCTGAAAGCCGCCCTGAGCAGCCAGAAAGGTGAACCATGGGATACCATTCGCGTGATTGCCGAGTTTTACCCGGACGACAGCGGCCTTTTCTCTCCGCTGCTGCTGAACGTGGTGAAGCTCAACCCGGGCGAAGCGATGTTCCTGTTTGCTGAAACGCCACACGCCTACCTGAACGGCGTGGCGCTGGAGGTAATGGCGAACTCCGATAACGTGTTGCGCGCGGGCCTGACGCCAAAATACATCGACATCCCTGAACTGGTTGCCAACGTGAAGTTCGTGGCAAAACCTGCTGCGGAGCTGCTTACTCAACCAGTGAAAAACGGCGCAGAGCTGGACTTCCCGATTCCGGTTGACGATTTTGCCTTCTCCCTGCACGACCTCAGCGCCGACGAAACCGCCATTGCTCAGGAGAGCGCGGCGATCCTGTTCTGTGTTGAAGGTGAAGCGACGTTGCATAAAGGTAGTGAGCGTCTGGTGCTCAAACCGGGTGAATCCGCCTTTGTCGGGGCAAATGAGTCCCCTGTCAGCGTGAGCGGCACCGGCCGCCTGGCGCGTGTTTTTAATAAGCTTTAGGGACTTACTGAATTTTTTAACAACTCTTGCTAAGCTAGTAACAGGCGTAGTAACACCAGGCGGTTTTCACCGCCTGGTTTCATTTTAGGGATAATCGCAATGAAAAAATCGGTCGTAGCGGTAGGTGTGATTGTTGCTTTAGGCGTGATCTGGACGGGTGCTTCCTGGTATACCGGGAAACAGCTGGAAAGCCGTCTGGCAGAGATGATGGCGCAGGCAAATAGCGAGATTAAGCGCAGCGCGCCTGAAGCAGGCCTGGAGCTGAGCTACCAGAATTACCAGCGCGGCGTGTTTACCAGCCATATGCAGGTGGTGGTGAAGCCGGTTGCGGGTAATCAGAACGCCTGGCTGAAACCGGGCCAGAGCGTGGTGCTGGATGAGGTGGTCAGCCACGGTCCGTTCCCGCTGGCGCAGTTGAAGAAATTTAACCTGATCCCCTCCATGGCTTCCGCCAGAACCGTACTGGTCAATAATGAGGTGACGAAGCCGCTGTTCGATATGGCGAAAAACACGTCGCCATTTGAGATCAATACCCGCATCAGCTATGCCGGTGATACGCATTCGGACATCGACCTGAAAGCGCTGAATTACGAACAAGGCACCGATAAAGTCGCCTTCAGCGGCGGCAATTTCCAGCTTGATGCCGATCGTGATGGCAAGACTGTCTCCCTGACCGGTGATGCCGCCAGCGGCCTGGTGAATTCAGTCAATGAATATAACCAGAAAGTCCAGCTTACCTTCAACAACCTCAAAGCCAGCGGCAACAGCCGTATGACCGATTTTGATGAGCGAATTGGCGACCAGAAACTGAGCCTCGATAAGATCGCCATTGCGATTGAAGGCAAAGAGATGGCGGTGCTGGAAGGCATGGATCTGGACGGCAAGTCCGACGTGTCCAAAGACGGTAAAAGCATCAACACCCAGCTGGATTACAGCCTGAAAAGCCTGAAGGTACAAAATCAGGATCTCGGTACCGGTGAGCTGTCTCTGAAAATCGGCAATATTGACGGCCAGGCGTGGCACGAATTTAGTCAGAAATACAGCAAAGAGAGCCAGGCTCTGCTGACCGATGCCGCCCTGCAACAGAACCCGCAGGCGTACCAGCAGCAGGCAATGGCGGTGCTGTTTAATAACCTGCCGATCCTGCTGAAGGGCGAACCGGTGATTACCGTTGCGCCATTGAGCTGGAAAAACGACAAAGGCGAAACTAACTTCAACCTGTCGCTGTTCCTGAAGGATCCGTCAGCCGCGACCGGCGAGCCGCAGACCCTTGCCCAGGAAGTTGATCGCAGCGTGAAGTCGCTCGACAGCAAGCTGACTATCCCGATGGATATGGCGACCGAGTTCATGACGCAGATTGCGAAGCTGGAAGGTTATGATGAAGATGATGCAGGCAAACTGGCAAACCAGCAGGTGAAAGGCCTGGCGGCGATGGGCCAGATGTTCCGCATCACGAAGGTGGAAGACAACACCATTTCCACCAGCCTGCAATATGCGAATGGTCAGGTGACGCTCAACGGCGACAAAATGGCGCTGGAAGATTTTGTCGGCATGTTTGGTATGCCGACGCTGGGCATGCCGGAACCGGCTGAACCGGCAGCGCCACCGGCAGTACCGCAGCAGTAAACGACAAAACCCCTCGCATGAGGGGTTTTTTATTGCCGGGTGGTGGCTGCGCCTTACCCGGCCGGCGATTCTGAGCCTGCGTCACTTCGCCGTCACTAACCGCGCCGCCACAATCTGATGCCCGGCCTGCACGTCTGCCTTCTCAATCCGCTGCATGATCCTGTCTGCCAGGGTATACCCCATTTCACGAGCCGGTGTCGTCGCCCAGACGATGGGAAGATCGTCCAGCGCATTTTCACCGACGTCAGCAAACGCCCCCAGCGCTACCTGATGGCCGAAGAACGTTTCTACCCCACCCTCACCGCTCTGGCGTCCGGCGCGGATCAAACCGAACCACGCCCCCATTGCAATGACATCGTTATAGCAAATCACCGCGCTGATCGTCGGGCTGTTGCGGAGCAACGTGCCGATGGCTTCCGCGGCTTTTTTCTGGCTGGATTCACACTCCACCACCCATTCGCTGTGAAACGGCAGGCCGTATTTGATGAGCGTGGAGCAGTAACCGCCCACCCGCTCGGCACGCGTCAGGGACGAGCTTTTCCCACCGAGCCAGGCGATGCGCTGATGGCCGCGATGAATAAGATGTTCGGTCAGCATTTGTGCGGCCTGCATATTATCCGGCCGAAGGGTATCGGCTTCGTCGAGATAGCTGGCGCGCGACGCAAACACCAGCGGTACGCCTTTCTGCGCGGCGCGTTCGCACAGTTCACTGCCCACGCCAGACGCGCCAGCCACGATCACCCCATCGACCCCTTGCGTCAGCAGCATATCCAGCCGGGACAGCAGTTGCTCCGGTTCACGCCCGCCGTGGAGCAGGAAAACCATTCGCCCCTGCGCTTCAAGCGCCTCGGTAAGCCCGGCGGTCAGTTCCGCATAAAACGGCGACGTGAGGTCGCGAACGATCAGCCCTATCACCCCGCTTTGCCCGCCGCGCAGCGCCGACGCCTGGCGATTACGCACAAAGCCCAGTTGCTCAACGGCCTCGTTGACGCGCTGACCCGTTGCAGGAGAGATGCGCCCCTTCCCGCTCAATACCAGCGAAACGGTGCTGACGGAAACGCCTGCCGCCAGCGCGACATCGTTGATGGTGATCTTTTTCGCTACAGCCATGGGGTGGCGTGACTCCTTGATAATGAGATCGCTAAAACGTTTTATCAATACGTTATCTTTATACTACCAGTAAAAGCCTGAGAATGTGATTTAGCGCGCACTAAAGTTTGATAAAACGTTTTATCTTCTCGCCCCATCGAGGCCGTTAAATCTCTTTCCACCATTTAAGGAGTCGTTTTATGACGACGAAAGCAGCACAAAAAATATCGCTGTGGGAGTTTTTCCAGCAATTGGGTAAAACCTTTATGCTGCCCGTGGCGCTTCTCTCTTTTTGCGGGATCATGCTGGGGATCGGCAGTTCGTTAAGCAGCCACGACGTCATTACCCTGATCCCTTTCCTGGGAAATCCGGTACTTCAGGCGATCTTCATCTGGAGACTATTAAGTCTTTTAATGAAGTGGCTTGATGTTGGATTGATGTGCGGTAACTTCTGCTATGTTGCCGCGATACGATTTGTCATGTGCAATGTACTAACGTCGTTTCGCGGTAACTTTATGCCCCACCCATGCCCCATCACACCACCCTGTCATCCTGCATCACGCTGTTGATGAAGAACGTCACCCGCCCCATCACCTCAACCTCTTCCGCAGCCTCCCCCTCTATCGCTTCACCATCATCACAAATCAGCGCCCTGCCCATGACTCTGGCAAACTGAGTCCGTCCGCCGCTGAGGATTAGCAGAACCTGATTCTGTACCAGTCTGGTGCACGGCTCGATAACCGCAAAGCCAGACGAGGTTTCGAGGATGCGGCTGTCCATGCCGATCCCGCAGATAATTTCCGGAGATAAACGCGGTGCTACGAAATCAGCCGCCGGTGAAGGAAATCCCATCAGTGCACCCTCCCCATGTTACGCAGGATCCAGTACCGGTTATCGCTACCGTCTGTCGTCTTGTCAGCGAAGCCTGGCTGATTGCGCTCTATCCATGCATTGGCGTCGGCTCGGGTGAAGTGCCAGTTAAAACTACGCAACTTTTCTATAAAGCTGTCTGTTCTCAGGTAGCGGTAGCCCATTGGGTTAAGCTCTATGGCCGCAATAAAGGCGGCCTGGATATCTGAAATTCGGGGCATAATCTGCACTCCCTTTATTACTGTGTTTATATACAGTAGTTTCAAATGGAATGCAGATCAATTTGGGTTCGCCTATTAATTTTTAAGGCTGAATGTCTTCAGGCTGCTCTGTCAGTTCAAGAGAAGCTTCGGAAGCTCTTGTTTTCCAGATGCTATCCTCTGGCATATCAAGGCGAACGTCGATCCAGCTGTTCGCCGGAACATCCATAGGAGCCCCTTTTGTTTTAACAATTTCGCCTTCTTCGCTAAGCATGTATTTCCGCTTAAAAAGCCGAATTGTCAGCCCACCGCTTTCTGTCTGCTCCGCTTCAACAACACCCAGTTCTCCCATTCCACCCGGGTCCATTGGCGGCAGTAATTGCCAGCCTGATGAGGCAAGACCAGCCGAACCGGTGAGCATGTAAACCCCAACATCAAGGCGGGAAATGGTTATTCCCTCCGCCTCGGCGTTCGCCGTACCACAGCCGCACCAGACAAAGCCTGGTTCATCAATATCAGTGCGCTGGTTTTCCTCCTGGGTTTTCACGATTCTGGCGACTGGTGAGGCCGCTTTCAGAGTACCGTCTGATGCTTTAGTGGTGTTAGCCTCTGTATACACTTTCACCCATGAAAAAGTATTATTAGCGGTCCCGCTTTTTATATAAGCGCTCCCTATTCTACTCCATACAAAGGCGGTAACTGACGGAGAACCATCATAGGCGGCCTGAATGCCAACACCGCCTTGATTATCTGGAGCATATTGAGTGCCAGAAGTGTAGCGAAATACGCCAGTTGTCATATTTCCAAATGACGATAAATGTCGTGGGGATGCGAAACCAAGCGTACCCGCATCAAGCAACTTAGAGCCATCCATCGCAGGCGACATCTGATCTGAAGTTGCAACATCACGTGTAGCACTATTTCCCAAACTGAGGTTTGTGCGAGCGTCAGCGGCATTCGTTGCCCCGGTTCCGCCCTGGCTGATACTGAGCGCGGTAGTCAGGCCGCTTAGGCTGGTTATATCGCTGTTATCCCCTTTCTTCGCCAGAGATTTTTGACCCGGCACGGTAACGGCCACACCGTTAATCGTGATAGTGACGTCTGTAGTACCGTTCATCACATCAGCGAACCCGCTCATGTAGCGCTGGTACATCGTGAAGGTTTCAGCAATATCCTGCGCCAGACCATCCACGCTCAGACTGTCACTCAGAAGAATGGCAAATCGGGTTCCGGCGGGAACTGCTGGGTTAGCCGCTGGCGTTACGGTGAGACTTGTTGCGCTGCCAATGGTGGTAATCTGAAATACCTGCACAGGGCTGGTCATTGCAATAACGGTACATCCGTTACGAATAAGAGATCCAGCAGCAGTGAAGTTTGTGCCGGTACCTGCAAGGGTGTTTCCGCTGATGGCGATAGTGCCAGTGGTATAAATCATGTTTTCTCCAGGCAATAAAAAAACCCCGCCGGAGCGAGGTTGATTAAAAAGACAGTTTATTCAGACGTACATATCGGGTAGAACGGGAAGGTTCAGTGGCGTTACCGTGTCATTACCAAAAATTGCATACCGCTCGCGCCCAAGATATTTCCCACCCTGAACTGAAGCACTGCCGTTCTGTATTTTTATTCCAAACATTCGATACACATACATGCCATTTACTTCATGGGCCATCAGCCCGAATCTGCCCAGCGGAACATAGCCGCTGCCGATGCTCACGGCATTTTTCGAAGGCGTCCAGAGTTGATTGAGGTAAACGAAAGGCCGCTTTGTCGTCGAAAACGTGCAAGCCCCGGCTGCATTGAAGATGTTTAGCCCCGTGCCAGGCTGCGGCGCCACGCCACTGGCGAATATGACGATATCAATCGTGCCGGTTGTCGGAGCGTCATCGTTGGTGGATGGAGGGCTGAAGAACCTGACCGTGTTGCCATCGAAATCGACTGTGTTACCGCTATTGCAGCGCCCAAAGACGATATATTTGGACTTGTCGTATCCCGCTATTGTGGGAACTGCCCAGCCGCCAGTGGGGACATTGACGGTCCCCTTCCAGATACACTGCCCTGACTGCGTGGCATTGGTAATCGCCAGGAAGTCAGTACTGTCATCAATAAGCAGGCCTTCTCCTTTACGCTGGCCAGGAGGAAATATCTGCCAGATGCTTCCGGGGAACGTGTACGTACTCTCACGCTCACTGATGCTCACATCCTTCATCGTGGAATTCTGCGTCACGCGGCCGCCGGATATGGTGACCGAGTTCATTTTATGAAGCAGACCTGAATCAAGATAAGCCGTCGCGTGAGGGATAAACAGCACCTGCGCCCCGGAAACATAACCGGCAATATCAGCGTACTTTGCTTTCTGGTAGCCACTGTCAAAGTAGGCTCCAAAAGACGGGCACCGAAGACCCGCCGTTATCTCCATCCGCTTTCCGCCATCATTCAGATCAATCAGTAGTCCTCTTGGCATGTTATGTCCATTCTCCAAGTACGATACGGCCGCCTCCGGTCAGGTTGATAGTTACACCATTACTGTCTATCACCGTCGCCTTGTTCGGCCCACTGAATCCAAAGTTACCCGTTGTGGCGTAAATCGAGCCACGAACAGTCACGTTGTTAAACACGGCATACCCGGACTTGTTGATATGCCATCCGACATTCCCTGTCCCATCCCAGGTTGATGACTGGATGTAATTACCGATTTTGGTGTTACCGATCGTCCCCTCTCCGATAACAGCATCACGGATTATCAACTGCCCATTTTGCGTGGTGAAGACGATGGTAGGGGTTCCTCCTGCCTGCATCATCACTGCAAAACGATCTGCGAGGAATAATACCTGCGACTGCATGCCAGATGGAGTATTCTCAACACCTATCCCCATACCAGCAGCATACTGTTTTCCGTTCGCATCCACGGCAACCTTGATGCTGTACATCGCCTTCAGGTCGCCGTTGACGTTCGCAATGGCCTGCGCGTTGGTGGTGATCGCTGAAGTGTGCCCGTTGATGGTCGCCGTAATGCCGTTTATCTGCGTGGCCGTGGCCTGCTGATAATTGGAAAACGTCTGGTTCAGGCTGTTGATTGCTGCCTTGTTGCCGTTCACGTCAGTCTGCAAACTCAGCAGCGAACGCGCTGTTGCCTCCCTGTCGCTTGCCATAACATTATCAATACGATCGATGCTGGCCTTACTGTCACCGTACTGCGCGCTGAGTCTCACCTGCTGATCAACCTGCGCCAGCGTACTCGTTATTAGCGCGATGGAGTTACTCTGAATGCCGCCGCTGGCAGTATCTGTCCTTGCTCCCAGTTCCTCCAGACGGGATGCCATTGATGAAGTCGTGTCGGTGACAACCTGTCGCAACGTGGTGATATCAGCGGTATTTTGCGAGCTGGCTTGCTCGGCCGCATCTGCCTTACCTGATGCAGCGTCAGCTTTACTCGAAGCCGAATCAGCTTTATCAGAAATGACCTGAGTACTCGCAGTAAGCTGGTCGACAGCTGTCGCCCTTGCCTGAGCTTCATCTGACAGAGCCTGCCTTACCTCGGTAATTCCCGCCTCGTTCTGCTCAGTTTTTGCCTCAAGACGAGTAACATCCGTGACGCGAGCCTCCGTCTCAGTGGCGATCACCTCCCGGAGCTGTTCGAAGGTCGCAGAGTTAGCGCCCTGCTGGGCTGTCTGGCGCACGATAACATCGGCAATAGCCAGCGCGTTGCCGATGATTGCTTCTGCTGTCTGCTTATTCGAACCTACGGCGGCAGCCAGCCCATCGGCGTTCTCCTTAATTGCATCAGAAAGCTCGGCCAGTTTCTCGCTACTGTCTACAGCACTTTCAATCAGATCCTTAAATACCTCGGAATCTTTAATCTCCTCCAGGATTGCATCGGTGATATCGGATACATCGATGCTGGCCTGCCCGCGCACCCAGTCGGTCCAACCGCTCTGATTCCCGATCCTGTCGACAAGCCGTGCCTGGTACCAGAATTCCTGCCCCGCCTTCAGCCCCATCTGTTGATAAAGTTTCTGCGGATACGGTACAGATGCCAAAAGCATCGGATTCGAGCCGTCAGCGGCAATGCTGTATTGCAGCTCAGTGCTCAGGGTGTCGCCGGTATTAGCCGGGAATCCCCAGGTGACGTTGATTCCGAATACGACGTCTTCGGAGGCCTTAAGCCCGACAGGTTTGGGTACCTCACCCGCGCGTCCCTTCAGGTGTGTAAGCGTGGAAGTTGCCCAGAGACTCGATGCACCGCCGGAGTTGATCGCGCGTACACGGACCAGATAATCACCATCGAAGATGCCAGGCACTTCGATATTGCGAAGACCGGTCTCCGGTACGTTAACCCACTCATTGTCGCCGCGCTTCCACTGCACCCGATAGGCTATGACATCCGACTGTGGTTTGCCGTTCTTGTCGACCGGCGCATCCCAGGATGCCGTCAGGGTAGCCACTCGCTGCCCCTGGCGCACTGCGTCATAGCTCGATACCGCGATATTGGTCGGCTGGTTAACGAGGCCGGTTGGTATCAGACTGATTGGCGGCGTGTCCAGGCGGGCATTGTTGTCGACCGCATCATATTTTGATGCGTTATATTCGGCCCCGGTGATTGTGAAGGTGTTTTCTTCATCATTAAATCTCAGGTTCGTAACGCGGAAGTATTGCAGGCGTAACTGCCCGGCATCGATGACGAATACAGCATTGGGTAACGGCGCTGCCGTGAAAGGAGTGGCAACCACCAGCTGCGTGCCGTTTACGGCCTGGATCACCCTGCTTTCAACGGTACCGCCCTGTGTGCGGATCATCAGTGTGTCACCCGCAACGGCACTGGTACCCCGATCGGTTGTAACAGCCTTCAACCCGGCGTTATATCCGGTTATACGCCCGCCATAAACACGCCCTGAAAGGCGTTCGTCAGCAAATGCAAACACGGTACCCGGCACGTAGACATAGCCATCAAGCCCGGTCTGTAGCGTAATAATCCGGTCGAGTGAGTTGGAATACACCGCCCACCCGCCACGGCGCTGTGCTTCGCTCTCGCGCGTACAGCCGATTGCGGTGATCTGCGTCTGCTTAAACTTGAACTGCTTAACCAGGTCCGGGAACATCACCGCTGTTGTGCGGTCCTGATAGTGATTGTCAGGGTCGCTGAAGTTAATCAGCGCGCTGGAGAAGCGGGTCTTTTCACTGCAGCTCGAGTAAACCGGTTTGCCCACCACCGAGGCGCGGGTAAGGATTTGCAGCTTCGACGTATCCGCCGGCATGTCCGAGACAACATTGAACATATTGTTGCCCCAGAACGTCATGCCATTGAACCCTGCGGCGATGTCTTTGATTACCTGCCACGCATCAGCCTGCGACTGGATGTAGACATCAAACATGAAACGCGGCTCGGTACCGTCGCCGCCCTTCCCGTCAGGTACTTTCTGATCGCAACGCTGGGCAATACGGTAAAGCTCCCACTTATCCAGCATCTGCGCCGTGACGCGTCGTCCAAGTCCGAAACGCGGCTCAGTGAGCACATCGAACCAGATCCATGCTGGGTTATTCGTCCAGCCCCACTTAAACGTCCCGTCCCATGTGCCGCTATAGGTTCGGGCTATCGGATCGTAATTCGAAGGGATGCGGATAATGCGCCCCTTAGGTTTACAGGAAACCTTCGGGATATTGTTGAACGATTTGGCGTTAAACGACACATACAGCAGCGCCGTATGGGGATAACGCAGGCGCGCATCAATCACCTCAGTGATTGCCTGTACCTGCGTTTTATTCTGTAACATCTGACTGGTGGTGTCATCGGTGTCACGCACCACTCGAATTTGCCAGCCAGTGCTGGCTTTGGGAAGATTAATACGGTGGGTTAGTTCATAGAGCGAACTGAGCTTCTCTGTGACGGTTTTAGTCATGACTGTCGAGTAAGCGCCACCGTCCACCGCCAGATCAATATGGTACTGAACCGTAGTGCCGACAATATCCGCATCGTTTTCCTGCTGCTGTAACCCAGGGATGCCAATACGAACCAGCACCGCGTCAATCTGGGTGTTACTCAGTGCGCGGGTCCATGGTGTGGCCTTTGTCAGCGATACGCCAACCGTAGTTTCGTTCTCCACTGCGGGAAAACCCGGGATCGGCGTCTGGGTCTGTGTTCCCGGCCGAAATTCCCAGGAAACGTTTTCAAAGTTCATCGTACCGTCGGCGTTTCCCAGCGGCGTACCGTCCAGGAAAATGCTGGTCGCATCCAGACCACCAGCAAACTCACCTTCCCCGAGCGCCAGCAGCATGCGGCAGCGCGCCATTGACTGCGCAGAATCAGGTTGTTCTACAGGTGTGTGCTGCTTCTGGCCGCCACCCTTTGCACCAGTGATCGCTTCCATATTACATCCATAAAAAAAGCACCCGACTGGGTGCTTGATAATCAGAAAGGAGTTTTCAGATGTCTTCAGCGACTATGCCTGCACTGATGATGGCGCCGCCGATCTCTCGCTCACCATAAAGAAGCGCGACCGGGTTTCCCATCGCAAGGGTATTCACTGAACCACCGAAGGCATAAGAGGGTTTATTGTCAGGATCGTCTCGCACCTGTAACCCTTTGGGCTGGGGAGAAAGCATCTGGTAAATACCGCCGGCCATCATACCGATGCCAGCGGATATCATCGCCCCACCAACTGGCCCAGCCCAACCAGCAGAGAGACCCGATACTACAATGCCCGCAACCACCATCACGGCACCAAGGATGGTTTGAAAAATGCCGGCTTTTTTGGCCCCCTCCATCACTGGTGCGATGCGGATATCGGTGTCCCCTGACAGCGCCTTAAAGTCATCAACGCCGATGTTGCGCTTACCGCGAAACACCGCGAAGGTCATGCCATTTTTTTTTGCATTCATCAGATAGTCTTCCAGCCCGTCGAAGTTGATACACAGGGCTTTGACCGCTTCGGCAGATGTCTGCACTGCCAGTTTGTGCACGCGCCCAAACCGGGCGCCCAGTGCGCCATACAATCGAATCGTGGTTAAACGCGCCATGGCTTTATCTCCTGCGGCAAGTTTTTGTGACGAACGCAGATCATCGTGCGGTCTTTGAAATAGCCTCTGGAATATGGGGTAATGCATGAAGGCTGGCCGTAAAGATGGTGGAGTAGTTCACCTTCTTCAGTGATGATCCCCGCGTGGTTCCACTTAGCGGATTCAACCTGCATGATTACCATGCAGCCTGGCGCGGGGTCGCATTCGACAAACCCTTCCCGCTCCCAGTTTTCGAAATAGAGATTGTCCGGGTACTGGCTTTCCCACCATGGGTAATCGACGCGAAAATCGTTCAGCGTGACGCCCTGAATGGCGTGCCAGTCCATAATCAGCCCCCAGCAGTCATTCGAGCCCAGGATAAACGGACGCCCAATAAGCGGCACCGCCTCCGGCATTATCTCGGCGTATTCATCGCTGTCCGGCGCGTAAATGCCCCAGACCACGCCGGAGTTATTGCACTGTTGTCGGTCCAGATCGGACGGAATAGGCCGGGCACCGTCGCCAGGGTGGGAGTGGATGACGCGAATAATCGTCCCGATATCTTCGGCGTTAGCCCAGTGCTCGCCGTCGATGCGAAAATGTTCTGTCGGATTTTCGTGCGTATTCGGCACGGGAATGTAGCGCTGGCGACGGCCAGACTGAATAACAAAGCCACAGCACTCACGCGGGGATTCATCCAGTGCATGCGCCCGGATAGCTGCCATTATGGTTTTATTCATTGGTACGTCCGGTTATCTGGAAAAAAGCACGGTGGCTGGATAGCCCCCAAAATCAAGGGTCGCGGTATTAGGCTCTGCCAGCCCGGCACCAAACCGCTTACGGCAGTCACTCAGGCAGCCGCCGCACACATCCAGCGCCGGGTCAGCGACAGGATTACCCTTCGCATCAAAATACGCCGTGCCGTTGTAGGTGCATCCATCGCCGCTCCGGTACTGCCCGCGTAGCGCCCATTCGCAGAGCGAGGTGATTTGTCTGGTTGGGATAACAAGCCCCTGCAAGTCTGCGGGGCTACTGAGTGACCATGAAACCACTTCGTCGTCTTCGGAGGTTTTCGTGTCAAGCCAGAAGGTCTGAAGGGTGAACATTGACGAATCAGTTGTAGGGTTTACGCCACCAGGGTAATTCACAGCATCGAGATAGACCGCATAGGTATCGATAATGCTCACTTTGGCGTTAACCATGTCCTTAAATTGCAGGCACAGCGCAGTGATATGGCCGTCAAGGTTTGAGACGCTGAGGGTGGGCTCCGCCGCCTGGTCTGTTGATAGCTCCAGGCCTGAAACCTGAAATGGCCAAAAATCGTAGGTATTGCCACCGAAGACGATTGGCTTGGGTCCGAGCTTTTGTTCATCTCCATTGGCAACATCGATCTCTTCGGGTGTATGGGGGAAAGGTGCGTAGTGGAAACGGTGGATACCACCACTGAACTCTGAGGCGTCAACTTCAACCAGGCGGACTCTGCCACCTGGTGCCAGCATCGCCGCCTGATCGACTAATGCCATTATGCATACACCCCATAAGCCCGTTTGATAGTGAATGTCAGCTCCGCGAATTTGCTGCTGATCTGATTTTTCCGCACAGAATCTGCGACTACACGGTAAAGCCCCTTCTCTTCTCCCGGCGGCGTGATGATGAAGGCCTTCACGGTATGAGCCAGGAGGAAATCACGGACTGCATCAACCTCAGCCTCTGCTCCTGTATGCTTCATCGGCACCTGAATGGCTGTGGAGTTGATGCCATTCTCAGCCACCTGCTCATAGCCATCACCGAACTGCGCCGCGCGTACCGCCTGACTATATTCAATCGCCCCAGCACCGAGCTGCGAGCGCCAGCTGTATGTTTCAACTGCCATATTTGCTCCATAAAAAAACCCGCCATAAGGCGGGCTTGGATGTAGCGTATTAAACAAAAACCCGCCGAAGCGGGTTTAGATTTGATTCTTAAACTCTAAAGCATACGATGCCAATAGTCTCATTCGGTCAAAATTCTGAGCTTTACTGTGCGCTAACGGGTCGAAGAGAGCGATAAGAGAATATTGATTTTCATCAAGTAGATTCTGAGCATATAGCAAAGCCGAATCTGAGGTTCTATCCCACTGTGGCGTACTGGAGTCTATCTGCTTACCTTGAGGTGTTAGCAGTTTGTTCTCATGCAAACCTAAATGGATATGCATAAGGCCAGAACCCTGAATATCTGCTGGCCTTGCATAATCAGTATCTCTTCCAAAGTAGTGGGGTAGCTGATTAGTGGCCTTATATGCTGAAAAATCATCAAGTAATGATTGTTTCAAGTGCGGAAACTCAAGGAAGATAGGTTTAAAGAAGAAGTCGTAACTTTTAACATTATATGTGACAGTTACGTGCATCCTTCACCTCAATGGAAACGACCAGAGAAAAAGGTCTCTGTGCCATATTTTGCCAGTGAACGCAGCCCTTCCATATCAATCTCGCTGGTGAAATTGTCAGCAGCTTTAGTCATTTGGGCAATTAAATGATTCAACTTTGTAGAAGCTGAGCGGGCTTCAGCAATCGTCATCAAATACGGTTTCAGAAGTTCTTTGTCCGCCTCAGAGCAATTCTTAAAGACGTTTTTCAAACCACCCTCAAGTCCGCGTAGCTGAAGTTCAACCAGATCCGTTTGAGCAGGGTCCAGCTTGCGAATATAATACTCACGCTCATTTAAGTGAGCATCAGAAAGGAGAACGTAACCTTTCTGTAACATCTCTTTCAGCCCCTTGATGAATTCGAGGGACTCCTCCATCTCAGGGCTAATCATGTGCGCGTTCGCTGCCACACTTGCCTGAAGAGTGTAAAACGATGGATGTGGCTGCGGGCCTTCAGAGCAATGTAATGCGGCTGTTTGCTGCATCAGCAAACCAATAGCGGCAGTAGTCTTAAAGGCATCAAAAAAAGGCATATTTCGCTTATCTTTTTCATTCTTAGGCATAACGTCCTCCCAGTTTCCTTGGAGCACCTCTGACAAGAAAGGCCGAAGATAAGATTCTTCAGCCCTATAAAATTCATGTTCTGTTATTCATCTTAATACCATTCGTCATTTTTGAGCAACGGGCGTATCGCTCAAGATCCATTCACGTTCGACGAACTTAGAGGCGGCCACTTTGCAAGTTAAAGGCATTTTCGCAGAAATTACCCCTCAGGTAATAGTAAACTATTGTCACGATCACAGGAGATAGGTTGAACCTATGGTTCGCTTCAAACGGTCAAAATCTTGCTCAATAGCACTTTTTGCACAAAAACCGTGTCCAGATAGCAATGCACCAACCAAAAGATTGCTGTAGTATTTGGCCCCATCTGAAAGAGGTGCTCAGATTTTAACCAACAAGACCGAGCCTTGCGCCGACAAAAAAGCCCCGCATTTGCGAGGCTTGTGGATGGTTGAAAACATGTATAAAGGATTTGAATTAATATCAATAATCGCCACTATCTTTAGCAAAAGCATCTCTCGTTCTAAAAACCCACTCAAGCCTAACGGGGTAAACGATTTTGCTCTTCGCATTTATCAACCTGGCGGCTATTAATTCCCCTTTATATATCTGCACTTCATGAGTCGTATCTGTCGGATTAGTAAGTGTAGGGGAGTTACTACCAGCATAATCCTTATTGCCAATTCCAGTTATGCGAGCTAAATACTCTATACGTAAATCATTGAGGTTTATATCAGCAGGTAACGGACCGATAACATCAATATCCGGCCATACAGCATCCATGCTATTTTCCCGCAATTGCGTTGTCCCGAATACAATTTCGGCGCCTCGAGTATTTAAAATTTCCACATCAGCCTTAACTCCGAAAGCATTTGCTCCAACATAATTCCCGCGCTTAGTTGTCTCGGAGCGATCGACATGAAAACCATACCAACCCGCCATATCCTTACTCGATACGCCAGGTGAGCCAAGCCCTTCCATGTAACCTTTTACCTGAAAACGTCCAGCACTGGTAATAGTAGAGGGAACGAGCAATCCATTCTTAGTCCATGTGTTTTTATAAGGCCCGTAGGTTTGTGAATGTACGATGTAGCCCTTCCATGTTCCATCTTCAATTTTTTTGGAAATTATGTGGTTAAACTCTGTTCCTGTAATAAGTTTGGAACTAAAATCCCCATCCGAAGAAATTGAGATTCTTCTGGTTGTCTCAATTGCCCTCACTTCTGGAGCGGAAAACTTATTTGCATTCGGCGCAACACAGCCCGATAAAGCCAAAGACAAAAGGAAAATGCTTGAATGTTTTTTCACCTTCATTTCCTTGATTACTCCGGAGTGGACTGGCCACAGCGACTAACATAAGATTTTCCGTCGAGATCTACCCACGACTCGTCTCTTCCATCAGGGTAAATGGCTTTTTCTCCAACCTCATAATTCACACCTGTTGAAAATAGCCCTTTTGAAGTCATTTTTAGATGAACATAGAAAGGATGGTACCCCACGTACGCACCAAACCCATTTTTTCCAGCAACCCTGCCACAAACGAAACCACTTACAACATCCCCGGACTCCTGGTTTTGGTCCATGTTGAACCTTACCATTTTAAACTTGGCGCTATCCGGGTCCATCAACCCATTCGCAATTTCTTGCTGCCCAAGTTGTAGTGCTTTTTCCTCGGAAGGTTTACACGCAACAAGTGCGATGCAGGCTAAGCTTAAGCAAAGAATTTTTTTCACAATCATCCCCTGAGTATCATATTTTTTCTAATAATAACCAGGGGATATGAGAATGTAACGCGATGAGATGATATTACTTTTTCACAAAGCGCCCACCGATAGCACCATCATCCCTGATGGCTCGGATGATGCCTTCCTGTACGTATTGCTTCATCCTCTCCGCTAACGCCCGGGCTGCCGCATCGCCCCCCCCGCTAGTATTTGCTGTCGCGTTACCTTTGTTATCGACATAGATATCCACATTGATTTGATGCCCAGAACCACCAGCGCCATCCGCCCTCACACCGAGACGCCCGGCAGAATCCCGAGTAAGTGGCATGATAGCTTCTTCACCAGCCTCTGCGAAAACACCGCCTTTCGCAAACTTCGATGCGCCCTGGAAGGTGAAATACTGAGGCGTATCGTAAACACCGTTAACATATTTACTGAGACCTGGGGAATCATAGACGCCACCTTTAGCGTTGAAGGTTACCCCAGCAGCGGCGTTTGCATATGCACCACCAGGCGTACTGCCACCACCACTGCCACCGCTTATCCAGCCCATTGCTGCCTGTACAGCATATGCGACCAGCAGCCGGTTAGTCACTTCGGCGATCATCTTCAACATGGATTTGGTGAATTCTTTGAAGCTGGCTGTACCAGTTGTGACCAAACTGGTTAGCATGTCGGAAAGGCCACTGAATGTGGATCCAGCCACGTTACGCATTGCTTCGAATGTGTTAGTTGCAGAATCCGCATAATCAGCCCATCCGCGCTTTGCTCCAGCCTGCCAATTACTGCGAAGTTCGTCTTCCTTCCGGTATGTCTCTTCCTGCTGAGCCAAAACTTTTTTTTGCGCGTCAGGATTGAAGGCATAGGTCTCAGACAAACGCTGACGTGTTGCCGCCCGCTCCGCCTCTCTGGTTGATGTCCCTTTAGCCGCTGCGTCAATTTCCGCTTGCTTAGCTGCCTGCTGCTGAGCAAATTTTGTTGCCTGATCGGCAAGGGTGTTCAGTTTCTGCTGTTTGGCAATCTGATCGCCCAGTGCGGCATTAATATCAGCCTGAGCGAGAAGTTTATCCTTATTGGCGAGAAGTGACTTCTCATCAATGGTAAGCGCACGGCCTTTTGGATCATTTGCCGTTGACTCGAGAATACTGATTTTGGAAATCAGTTCCCATTGCTGCTTACGCTGCTGGCTAATCACATCGTTGATATCACGATGTTCCTGGAGCGTTTTTAGCTGCGCTTGCAGAGCTAAAGTCTCAGCATTGTAAGTGTCGGTTGAGCGATCACCAGCAGACACCTTAACGGCTGGAGTTTTGGGCGTTTTATTTGGGTGAAACTGTTTGTTTATCGCGTCGACTGCCTGTTGGCGTTGTTGATCACTCCATTTATCAGGAGCAAGTGCGACATTTTTCCACAATTCAGAAAGGGCTTTACTACGTTTCTCTTGCCAAGTGGCAGATTGCTCGAGGATGCGGTTTCTATAAATCAGCGCATCGGTGCGCTTATTATCAACCTCTATACCTTTTTGAACAGAAACATTGATATCTTCCTGAAGCTGTGCGGCTTGCTGAAGTGGCCCTATCTGCGCCTTCAATGCGCTTATCGCAGATAATTGTGCCTTCCTACGAGCGTCATATTCCTTATCATTACTGCTCGTATCATAGCTGTACCCATAGCCTTGGCGCTGCCGTTCTGGAAGCAGCGCCTTTTCTCGCTCAGCCAACTCTGCCTGCATTTTCCGAAGCATATCATTTGGAGCATCAGGGCGACCGATATTCAGAAGCTCGTCCCACATCCCCTTGAGTGCTTTACTGACGCTGCCAGCGGCCCTCTCGATTAATCCCATATTGTCGAGGATTTGCTGGCTGCGCCTCTGCTCAGCCTGGCTGTAGGCTTTGGCTGCCGCTTCCGCTGCGTCCTCTTTTTCACCGCGCCGCTCCAGTGATGATATGTAGTCGTATTGCGAAGATGTCAGAAAGTGAAGGGTCGAATTAAGATCTTCTGCCGCCTTGGTTGGGCTGGCATATAGCTTTTGGAAGTTCTTAATAGTGGTATCTACAGACTGGCCGGTGGCCTCCTGCATAGCCAATGCCGCTCTTGTGACTGTTTCGAGCTGATCGGTTTTAAACGTACCGGCCCCAACCACCTCTGCGAGTGTACGAGCAGCTGCGGCTACTTTACCGCTTGAACCACCAATTTTTTGGGCCAGGTCTGCCAGTTGGCTCGCCGATCTAGCAGAATAATTCCCGGTTAATATGAGCTGCTTATTAAACTCTCCAGCTTCTTGGCTGCCTTTGTACCAAGCTACAGCAATTGCTCCAAGGCCAACCACTAGGCCGCCAATACCCACTGTCACCGGATTAATGAAGCCAATCAGAGTGCGTAAATAATCGCCTACACCAGTCAGCGCGCCTTTCACTCCACCAAACTGGTCTTTAATCTGCCCGCCCTGTTGCAGCAGGATCAGGAACGGAGACTGACCGCCAGCCAGCTGCGTAGCGATATCCGTGAACTGAGCCGGAAGCGTACGCATTGCTGCGCTGTACTGACCAACGGAGATTCCAGCGCGCCGGGCAGCAGCTTCCTGCCGGGATAGCGCTTCTGGTAGTACGTCTGCGACACCAGAGAGGCGCTCACGCGTCTGGTTAAGGATTGTGTTGAAGTGCTCGAACTGCGCGCCGTTAATGCGGCCTGCTTCAAAATGGGCCACCAGCTGTGCGTGCTGTTCATCCAGTGAGTTGAACGCACGGATTGTCGGGTCGATGGAACCCAGCAGGTTCTTTAACGCTGCGGACTGCTTCTCTGCCGCCTGGGTAGCGGCTAATTCGGCCTGAGCGCGCGCCGCGGCTTCTCCGGTATCGGTCAGCTTGAGACGGGTGTCGTCCAGGATTTTTTGATAATGAGTAAATTCCTCAGTATCGAGTAACCCCTTGCTATGAATTGTCCGCAGTTTTTGCTGCTGATCATCAAGCCTACCTAAGGCTGCGAGAGTTGGATCTATGCTTTCAAGCAGCCCCTTGAAGGATTTTTGTTGCTCCCATAAAGCCGCTGCGCTCTGCTTGCCGGCATCGGCCCCAGCGCGAAACACGCTATTCAGATCATCTGCTTTATCTACAGCACCGGCCGCCGCCTGGCCGAGTTTATCCAGTTCGTTGCTGGCTGTTTTCAGGTCAGAAACATCGGCCCGCAAAGTAATCGAGGCGATCTGGTCTGTCATTATTTCGTCTCCTTATGCATTACCTTGAGAGCCTCGCTTTCCATAATTTGAAGGTCAGCCATGCAGGCCGCCGCATCCTCAACCCCGTGTAACTCGAACATCCAGGGGAGAACGTTGTAATCAAGGCCGGTCGCCCCGCTCGCGCCGACTCGCCACTGGGTCGCCAGGGCAGAGAAGATGGTGAAAGACTTCCACACAGAGGGCAGGATCCCCACCTCTTCCTCCACGTCCTCAGGCGTCAAACCAAAAGCGCTCAGCTCCGCGAGCGTCGGTCCCGGCGTGTACAACGCTGCGGCGACCTGCCTCAGTTTTTTTCGCGGATACCCATCAGCTCTTTGGTGTATGCCAGACCGATGCTGTCGAACGCGCGTGGATAGTTCCGCAGAAGGACAATAACGTTTTCGCGGTTGAACTCATCGGGAAGCGCCCACCCCTCGACAATTTCCATGAGGTAGTCGGCCTGCGGCTCGATAGCATCCTTTTTACCTTCGGCGGCCTTTTGCAGCTTCTCGTCCATGGAGCGCAGCTCTCCCAGCGTCTTATGGCGGAAAGTGAACGTCAGCTTGCCGTCTTCGGCACCAGCGCGTGGAATGTTCGCGGTCACAGAAAAAGTTGGGTTGGGGATCAGAGAAAATTTGGTCATTACGGTTCCTAAAAAAGACTTTGGTTTCAGTAGCGAAGAATGCCCGGCGTACCGGGCTTGAGTGGTTAGCTGACCGTGACGGCGCAAGCAGCAGAGGTGATAGTTTTACCCGCCGCGTCAGTGACTTCGCAGGTGTAAGAACCAGCATCACCGGATACCACAGATGGAATGTTGAACGTCGAGGCGGTTTTGCCCGGAATAGCGGTGCTGCCTTTCTTCCATACGTAGGTGTAAGGTGCTGAGCCGCCCTTCATTACCACCGCCAGATCCAGCGCCGCGCCTGTGGCAACCGACTTGGTGGCCGGCAGGCCGGTCAGGAACGCCAGAGGCGTCACGGATGAATCGGCGATCGGGTAAATCTGCATGTCCGATTCGAAGTTCATGCGCGCCTCGTTACTTTCCACGGCGTTGATTTCCGTTCGCGGCACGCGCTGGAACGATACTTTGGCTGAGTAGAAACGATCGGCTTTGCCGCGTGGGTTATGGAACCAGACCGCCGTTGTGTCGCTGGAGTCATCCAGGTCAATGAGGCGTTTGTAGATCGCCAGTTGAGGGTCATGTGCAAAGGTGTAAACCTGAACCACCGCGTTTTTAACCGTTGGGATAGTGCGCGCTTTGTCATCTTCGAGGAACTGCACACTGATGGTCTGCTGGTCACCACCTTCAGTTGATAGTGTCATCACCTGAGGCATGGTGATCCATGAGTCGATTTTGCGCAGCGTGCCCGCGCCAGTGCCTGCCGGGAATTTGGTGGTGTCGGTAGTATCGAATGCTTCCAGCACGATTTTATTACTGATCACCGATTTGACGCGCAGCACCATGTTATCGAGCTTTAACCAGCCGGAACTCACCTGAACTACGTCACCAGCCAGAATGCCGGAGGCCGATGCAACGGTCAGTTCGCATTCCGTCGCGTTAGAGGCTGCGGTAAAGGTGATTGGGGCTTGATAGGCCTTGGCCACGTTCACACGCGAGCCGTTAGGGATTGCGAATGCCATAGCACTCTCCTGAATTTAGGTAATAAAAAACCCGCCATCTGGCGGGTCAGTAGTCAGCGCGGTACTGCATGCTGACGGGAATGGTGTAGGTTATGGAGCCACTGGACCCGTTGGGCGCCGAGGTTGGCCGGTCCTGGATGGGTTGTCTCACCTGCGGCGGCCCGTTGATGTAAACCGTCAGATTACCGTCCACCAGCGGCAGTCCTTCAGGGAATGCATCTGCCACCGACTGGGCCAGCCCTCTCGCCTGGCTCACGCCTGAGCCTGCGGGAGTAATGATGTTTACCTGCAAGATCCCCTGATAGGTACGCATCAGACCTTCTATGTCCTGACCTACAGTTTGTGCAGGTAAAACATAAACACGGGCGTATGGCGCATCCGGTGGAGTAAACGCGATGTTCGGCCAGGCCACCGGCAGCCCGAGCGAGGAGCAGATAACCGCGACGCGACCTTCCAGCAGGCCAGCGATACGCATTGACTGATCACCGGCCATTGCGCACCTCGCTCATTGCCTCACGGAACAGCTGCGCCGCGTCGATAGCTGTAATGCCCACCATCCCGCCCGGCGCCTGGGTGGAATGACCGTTTTCCAGCGCTGCCGCATATGGCAGGTTATTGGTGAAGTAAATCGAGCTGACCTGGCCCACTCTGAATACCTCAAGCACCGCCATGCCACGGGAATTTGAGCCCTGGCCGGAAGCATCTGGTGTATCGTTTGACTGAGTCGGCTGGCTGTCGAAACCAACATACCAGTTGTTTTTGAACCGCCCGCCGACATAGCCGTCTGGCTTTTTGATGTCCATCGAGTCGTTTACGCGCAGGCCGCGCTTGAGCCGCCCGGCTTTGGTGAGGTTAGCCGGATTATCACGTAGGTTCGCGTTATGCTCCCGAACTGCATCGTTATAGGCCGATGCTGTCTGGTTCACCTGCCAGAGGTCGGGGTTACCAATTGGAGACATCTCCACCAACTGAGCGAGGATTTTAATACCCGTCCTGCGTACCACCTCATCCATCTCCTCTTTTGAGCTATCCACGAACAACTGAATGGCAGCCAGGAACGGCTGATTAGCAGTACTGGCCATACTCACGCCCTCAGTTGGATGTTGTAGGAGATAAGCACATCAGCAGGCTTAACCGGATTCGGCTGCACTACCCGCCACTTTTTGCCGTCAATCTCGATGCGGTCATCGATACGCACTTCCGTTTCGAATGTGGCTGCCAGTTTCTTATCGCCAGTAGCGATCAGCGAACCATCAATTTCGCGGGAGGAGTATTCGGTGATAACTCCGGTCACGGTCGCTGTAATAGGCTCGGTGATAACCTCTTTCCCGTACTGATCGCGGGTGGTGGTTCCGCCGCGAGTCAGTTGGTAGGTTTTGCCGTTTTCGGTTAGCAGACGGGTTGCCGTGTTGCGCATGCGGCGGTAGTCGATTGCCATATCAGCCCCTTTCAATTCGGATTTGATTGCCGCCCACTACAAGCCCGCGCAGTGCGGAATAGAACCATGGGAATGACGGAGAAGCTTTATTCGTTCCCGGCTCGTACTGCACAGAGACGGCCCCCTGTACGCTCTCAGCTATGACCGCGCCGCCACCGGAGACCGACGGCGTGAGGTCAATCTCCTGCGACTCAATAGCCAGGCGGCATTGGGCATCAATCAGGCGCTGTGGAATAGCATCATCCTGCAGCTCCACACCATCGAAGCGTACGCCTGAGCGAGGCCAGGATAGAGGCTGAGATGCGCTGGAGCGCTGACCGCGCCAGGCCTTCCCTTCCAGAAAGTCCATTGCCTGCATCAGCATCTGGCTACACTCGCCATCATCTGCAGGAATGCTATATCCGCGCGCGGCGGCAAAGACCCGCAGGTCGGACACGCTGGCGTAGCTGTTAAAGTCCGGCGAGTGGGGATCGGCAACCAGCATGGTTATTCCTCCAGACGCCAGTCCAGCGCCTGCCAGTTATCCACTTCGTCATGGTGAACCTCAGCGCTCAGCGGGCCGCCGGGGAACTCTGGGGTGTCACGCACCATGACCACCAGCTCAATGCCTGGCTGTTCCTGCTGCTGTTCCTGCTGCTGTTCCTGCTGCTGTTCCTGCTGCTGTTCCTGCTGCTGTTCCTGCTGCTGTTCCTGCTGCTGTTCCTGCTGCTGTTCCTGCTGCTGTTCCTGCTGGGCAGGATTTTTATCAGCGGCCTGCTGAGCTGCAAGCTTTTCCGCGTCACGCTGCGCGCGCTGCTCTTTTGTTAATCCGGCCATCGGGCCTCCTGAATAACAAAGGGGCCGAAGCCCCCTGGGTTAACCCATGATGATGGTGGAATGTTCAGGCTGAACGGAGGCCACACCCCACGCCACACCAACCTCGTAACGCACCTGACGGTACTGGCGATAGAGCGCGATCTGGAAGGTGATGCCTGACACCGGGTCGGTAACATTCATCACATCGTCGGCGGTGTCTCCGCCTTTTGGCATTGCCGGGGTGCGGCACGCCAGCAGGAAAGCATTGCGGTCGAATGCCATGTTTGGTGTGAATTCGCTCACAACGGTAATAGCTGTATGGTCTGCCAGATCCTGGCGCAGTCCCGGTGCTGCAATAGTGATGCTTGAGGCCGTGGAGGCCACAACCAGATACTGGTTAAAGTCGCCATCGAACTTAACCGCAGTGCCTGCTGCGATACCACCGGTACCTGTGGAGATAGCGATGATGATATCGCCTTCCTGCTTCGCGCCGTTGACCGTATAGCCCGCCGCCGTACTTTTCGCTGTGCGCTTGATGTTGGCGGATTCGTGAAGGTTAAAGCCCATCACGCGGCCAATAATACCTTCACGCAGAAGCTGATCGGTACCTGCTTCGTTCGCTTTGAACAGAACCGACTGTTTTCCGCGAATTGAGGCCATCGCTTCGCCGCCCAGCACCATGCGCATGTCGGTAGTCGGTGCACCGTTATCCACTAAAATCTGACGCGCCAGCGCTGCATCAGACAGATCGTCTTTAATGCTGAATGGCGTCTCTTTTGGTGCACCAACTGCACGGGAAGATTTGTAGAACAGCGCAGCCAGGTCTGCGTCCATTTCGTTGCTCAGCGCGCGGAAGGCCTGAGAAAACTGATCGGCAAGGATAACGTCGTAGTTACCTGATGGCCCCATCGCCAACTGTTCTTCACCGTTCCATTTGACCGGAGCCATTTTTGACTTGGTGATTTTGACATCCACGGTGCCGATGTTCTGATCTCCGTCGTTTGGTGCGGTCGGTGCCGGTGTGATGTCTACCGTGGTGGTTTTTGGTGCTACCGGCGCGGTGACGGTCTGGTCTTTAGCTGCAGCATCGGCCTTAGCGTTACGAGCCACTGCCGGGATAAAACCTACCTGCTCACGTGAAACGCGGTTAAGCGCCGTATAAATGGTCGGGATCAGGCCAGTCAAAGTATTAGACATGTATTTATTCCTTTCGATTAATCAACGATGCTTGTGCCGCCGCCAATCACAGCCTGTTGCTCTGCTGGAGGTAATGCATCAAACGCATCGCGTTTCATGGTTTTTTGCCCGGCCTGGTGCTGCGACTGGTGAGAACCGCCGCCGCTGTTACCGGACGATTTGAGGATGTAATCTTTCTGCGGATGCGACTCGACCAGTGACTCCAGCGCTTCGTCGAAGCTAGCCAGCTCGCCAGGCTTGGTGCGAGAGAACACCTTATTGCCCTGACCGTCGAAGGCCACGACCTTGCCGTCTTCGATTTTGAAGTTCTGCCCGAAGTACGAACGCACGAACTCAGCCGGGATCGCCATCTTCTCTGAAATGAATTTGGAGCCACCGAAGCGGCCGCCGATCATCTCGTCGTAGAGCTGGCTTTCGAGCTGTTTGGTCTTGCCGTTCGCTTCATCCAGCTGCTGCTGGAATACCTTGGTAATCTCAGCCTTAACCTGGTCAACAGCGCCAGCGTCGATCAGTTTTTTCTGGTCGATTTTGGTCATCATCTCCAGGGCTTCGAGCGCCTTGGCCGGGTCGGTGATGCCAGAGAATTTCGCGAGACTGGCTTCCGCCGCTTCCTTCGCTTCGCGGTGAGTTTTCGCCTCACCATTCAGGGAGGTGATTTTGGTCATCGCTGCGACCGCATCGAACGGGATCTCTTTGCCATCTTCATGGATGTACACAGGCATACCGTTTTCAACGACCACATTTCCGTTAGCATCAAGTTTCAGTTTCATTGTTTTTGCTCCAGCCTTCCGGCCATTGGTAATAGGTCATCCGACCCGGTCACCGCGTCGCATCCGCTCAGCGGCAGGCATAAAAAAGGCCGCTCGGAGGCGACCTGATACGAATTTAAGATAATAAAAAAGGCCGCCTTAGCGACCTATATGGCTAATCCCCATTTAATCCGGGGCCATTCTCTTTATGCCAGTCATTGTGGCACTTACGACACAGCCATTTCACCGAAAGCGGGAGGTTGTAATCGTAATGGTGTCCTTCCAGCCTAACGTGTTTGCCGCAGGATTCGCAGCTATCTGGCTTTGAAATCACCCCTCTCTCTACCGCCTTGTTAGCTTTATATCGAGCGGCGCTCTTTATAGGGTTGCGCTCTTTGTAGGCTGAAAGAGTTTTGCTTTTGACGATCTTCCCTTTTTCAGATGTGTCATATCTAGCCTTGATAACCCTCCTCACTTCTTTCCCGTTTTCAGTCTCACGATATCTATCAGTGGCCTGATTCCGTAGGGTTTTACCCCTATCAGAGGCGTTATAATCTTTGGTTACTTCCTGTCCATGCGGAGTGCGGTACCATGCTGCGTGTGCGGCTCTACAGCAAGATGCGCAGGAGGCCCGATAACCAGATGATTTCCGGCTATCTCTGTGAAATTCAGATAGCGGCTTACACTCGCCGCATTTGGTGCAAGTTTTCATATCAAACCTCGTAGTAGGCTGCGTAGATGATGGTGCGCGGCAGGAGTGTCTACGTTCACTCTTTTCGACTGGCCGGTCTAGCCGCGCAGGATTATTTTACCCTTTAAATGAATGCTTCCCTATCAATTTCTCTGAGTTGCTCAAGGGTTAAAAACTCACCTCTATCATTAAAAAAGTCCGGGACCTGCATCTTTCCATCCCGGAGCATTTGAGCCCTGGTAACTCCAAGTACTTGCTCCATTCGTGCGTAGGGTTGCCTTACCAGCCACTCACTGAAGCTTAGCCCAGCGGGAATTTGGCCCGACATGCTCGCCCGCGTGGCGCTGCTCAGTTCGCCAGAGGCTATCTGCAATTCCTCCCACGATTTAGTGATCAGAATTTCGCATGAGCGACAGCAGAAATGAATTTTGCCGGGCCCACGCAGGTACGGGATTTCATGGCCCAGCGGCTTACCGTCGAGGGTGTAGAGTTTGCGGTCGCGGATGATGCACCAGCTTGATGTATGTGTGTCGAGCGTAGATGACCATTGTTTGGCCTTCACAATATCGCTGTTGGCCTGCGCGAACTCCTGACGTGCCGTAGCAGCCATGTGGTTCACTGCCGTGCGAGTGACCACCGCAAGGTCGCGCCGGGACGCATTAATCACCCCGTCCTCGCGATTACGCTGCGGCGTGCCGGCGACCCGCTTCACAATCTGCTCGACGGTTTCACCCTGAAGAAATCCGGTGCGCACGGCACTGGTAATTTTTTCCAGCCGATCCGATTCGAGTTTCTTGCCCCACTCTTTCAGCAATCTCCCCTGAAAAGGTTGCGCCACCGCAGAGGCGTAGACCTGCTCTGGAGCAATGCTTTGCAGCGGGACGTGCTTAAGCACCTGGCCGGGAATGAGGCTGCTGAACAGGTCAAACTGATACCCGGTCTCATAATCAGCGTAACGAGTCAGTTCGCGCATCAGAGCAACATTGACCGGTTCGTAGGCCTGCTGGTTTAGCTCCCGCACACCAGCCAGTAGCGATGCAAGGCGGCGCGCGCTGTAGGTGTCGGCACTCTTACCCTCCAGCAGCACCAGCAGCCGGGCAGCCAGGTCGGCATCCATCTTGCTGAGCAGCGCCACCATCCGACGAGCGACGCCAGTACCGTAGCGGTTTACATACAGGCCGTGCGCTATCGTTTCGTCCTGCAGGCGGTCATTGACGGAGCGGGCCATGCTATACCTCGTCTAACGTTCTGGTATCCAGAGACGCTGATTCAGCCAGCAGTTCGCTCAGAACCACATCAGGATCCGCATCGGCATCAATAATGTTCAACTTCTGTAGCGATTTAATCGCATCAGCTCGACGGATATCACCACCCTGGCGCAGTGCCTGGATGGCAAGCGCGGCGGACGGATTGAATACGGTCGATTCGACATCCAGCTCAGTGCGAACATCAACGTTGCCACCATCTTTCTCGCCGATGTACTCGGCCATGATTTGCAGAATGTTGTCGATCGCATCTTCAAGGCTGGTAGCCATGGTGTAGAGCGGTGACTGCTCCTGCATTTTCTCTTCGGAGGTCTGGTCTACCGATTTGGTAGAGGTGTTTTCCGTACGCAGCAGCTTCGCACCAGCCTGGCGCATCTGCTCCACAAGTTCTGCCAGCGACTCTTTACCAGCACCGATGGAGGAGCCTGTATGCTCGACGTATTCCAGACCCTGCTTTTGCCGATCAGTGAACGACGTAGCTGAAGACGAGCCAATTATCAGCTCTTGCCCCTCTTCCAAACCGAACACCGTGAGCAACGGCACCCTGGCGACGTGCAGGATGTTGTCCTGCTCGCTTTGACTCTGCCAGTGCTTGATGTTCAGCAGAGCCATATTGAGCAGTGGAGGTGAACCACACATAAACCCGGTGCGCTTGGTGTAGAGCGTGACCAGAGTGATATCCTGGCGGGATGTCTGCCACCCATCGAATAGCGCCCAGGTCGCGGCGCCGTCAGCATCTATAGCCTTGCGGTAAATTTCCACCTTTCCGGGTGTCAGGTATCGGATTTGCTCGACTTTGGTCTGGCCGAAGTCGTCGCCGTCTTCGACCACAACCTCTTTGATACGCAGCGCAGTCAACACCACTTTGCCGTCCACCATTTTCGACTTCCAGCCAATTACCTGGCGTGGATTGAGCATGGTGACATAGGGGCGCGCGCCGGTAGCTTTCTCTTCCGCTTTGGTTTTCACCTTTTCGGTGTCCACCCTGGGATAATCCACCAGCGCGTGCGAGAGGCCATACTGCATCGCCAGACCGAAGAATGCCTGCGCCCATACGTCCAGGCGCGTCCCCTCAAGGTCGAAGTTTTTCGCATACTCTCGCAGCTCATCCGGCACATTCTCGGCAAGCTTAATGGGCTCAGCAAATACACGCCCGATGTTTTGCTTAATGGTCTCTTCGTAGGCTGGCAGAAGCGTGGCCACGGCGAGGCGTTTTTTGTAGTCCTCTTTGTCTTCTTTTGGCCAGCGCGGGAGATAAGACTCTCCAAGCTGTCGCATATAGAGCGTGCCGCCCATCAGGGCGTCGTTGATATCCCACGCCTGCACCATGTTCCCATAGTCCAGATTGGGTGTAGAAATATCAGGCATGGAGTTACATCCGTAGTTGAGTGACTTTTCCTGTGGGCTTGATGATCGGGAATTGCTTCACGATGAAATAGCCACCAGCGTCGTTTGGGTGATCATTGTCGGCTGATTTATCCGGCTCGCCGTTTGCCGCCCACACCTGCTGCTCAAGGCTGTCTGTATAGACCGGGCAGCGTGCAACATTAACTTTGTAGCGGCGCTCACCGTTGCCGTTGCAGAACATGGCATTCATGGAGTTAATGCGATCCTTCACTGGCGGGTTGGCTGCGTTTACCACCACGCTGAATCCGGCCTGTTTGAGTTGCGCGATATCGGTGGCGCTGGCGTTATTGGACTTACGTGAATCGCCGGAAGCATCCGGATAGACGTAAATCTGCCTGGAGGCAACATAGCGCCCACCCTCGTAGCGCCAGAACTCTTCCTGGATGCGCTTTATCATGGCCGGTGTGTCATAAACTTTTATCAATTCACGTACTGCGCGCGGCTCGCCATTGCGAAGGACGTGGACGATGGCCGCCATTTTGCCAACGTTAAAGTCCATGCCGATATAGAGCGGCTCGCCTGCCTGCTCTTCATCGGTACAGTTATTCAGACGTCTATCGAACTGGTGATAGATAGTGCCGCTGGTCAGGTTTGTAAAACGCCCCCTCAGGTACGCCTTAATTAGCTCCGGCGGGTAGGAGTTCATCAGCGACGGGATGTAATCCGGTGGCAGGTTCTTCGCGTTGTCGAACGTACTGGCCTGAATCAGCCCATACAGAGCAGAAAGCTCAGGCTTTTCACGCACCGCTTTCACGAATTGCTGGTAAACGAACTTGAAGCCCTCCGGCGTAGTCGTGACATCGATACCGTTACGCAGACCATCAACCTTGTAACGCATACGGGCTATGATTTTTCGCCACGCCTGCTGCGCTTTGGCAGCCGCCATGACGTCCAGCTCATCCACCATCGCGTTACCGATTTTAAAGCCGACTATCGATCCGGGCTTCTCCATCGAGCGGCAAATTGTCGTGCCGCGATACCGACGCCCCTCATAGAAGTGAACCTCTTTGTTCCCCTCATTGATTTTGACACTCAGCCCCCAGTCAAAGGCCACCTCTTCGATCGTGGGGTAGAAGATGTCACGAATCTGCGGATACGTCGGCGCGAAATAACCCTGGTTGATTTTCGGGTGCTCCCACATCCCCTTACAGATGCCGCCACAACCTACCCACGTCTTGCCGGAACCGAACCCGGCAACATAGGCTTTGAATTTGTGTTGCATCGCGAGGAAGCGCGCCTGTGGGATGTTAAGTGTCGGGCTGATCCCCATCTTCCGCCCTCGCGTCCACTACGTTGATATTGATTGCAACTGGCGTTGGTTCGTCATCATCACCATCACCGGCCAGCTCTTTGCGGAGTTTCTCAACCTCCAGCTGCCGGCGGTCGATTTCGATCTGCTGGAGGCGCTGCGCGAATTCGCTATCTTCCAGGCCAAGCCGCTTCATAACGGCTTCATACATGCGCTCGCGGCTGATTGCCGTTATCTCAACACCATTCTTCCCAAGCTTGACGCCGGAATAAGCCAAAGCAGCATCAGGGGAAAGTTTCCGGGTGTCTGCGAAGTAAGGCTGTCCTATTCCGTCGCCATTGCAGCGCGGGCATTCAGGGTTAGGCTCTCGGTTGTGGTCATAGCCGTAACCGCCGGAATCTTCAGGTTCACGCCTGTCACGCTCAACAGCCTCGAGCCTTTTCTCTTCAAACTCCACGGCATCGCGCCACTGATACTGATGACCGAAGCCCCAGCAATAACGGCATGCGCCGCGACGATACTGTGAAAGCTGGTTTGCATCGAAAGTGGCGAGTTGCCACATCTGGGAGAGAACCTCATCAGCACTGCCAAGCGTGCGCGCAATGGAGGCTTTCTGCTGCTGCGCAATGACCTGCGCAACCTTAACATTTGATAACAACCGACTTGATTGCTCCTGTGCGGTCTTCTTGCTGTACCCGGCACGGATAGCTGCCTGTGTGGCGTTGTTATCCTTCAGGTACTCTGCGACGAATAAGCGCTGCTGAGCAGTAAGTCCATCATCATCCACCAGCTCATTTGCGCTTTTATCTTTCTGCGCAGTGCGCATTTTTTTCTGCGCAGGTTTTTGCGCAGTATGCGCAGAAAGTTTTTTGATATATCGACGGGCGGTAGCGTAGTTCAGTCCCTGCGCTTCACACCATTCCTTTGGTGATACGCCGGTTGCGGCATGTTCGGACAGGAACCGTTGCTGAAGCTCGCCCCAGTCCGGTTTTGCCATTACTCACTCCGTAGTTGCTTTTGATGAATGCCATTCTGCTACCACAGCGTGGTGGTATCACTCATGGCTACCATCGGGTTACTGCAACTTCATGAGGGCCTGGCCCATCAGACCACAGCCATACTTTTAATGGCGGGTTTACCACCATCTTATCCCTGATGATGTCGCCCACTGATTTGTCAGGCTCAACATCTGAATCAGCAAAACTGATAGGGTAGCCGCCAAAAACGGAAATTAGGGCGCTGTTAGTGCCGTCAGTTATCTGAACTGGCTCACTACCGATTGTCATTCTTTCTGTTGCCATGTGCTCCCCCTACGCCAGTACGTATTCAGGTGTTGATGGATTGATGATAAATTTCTGCGCAGCTTCAGGTATGAGGCCATAGATAACATCAATGTGATAACCGTCCTTTAGGGTCGGCTCCTTTATCACATTTCCGGCCTCGTCATATTCACCGTCACTGTTATACAGAACGCCCCGCACAGAAAACTGAATAGACTTAGTAGGTACTGCCCATCCAGCCCCCTCAGACCACCAACCCGTGGCTGCTCTCGCAGTAGCCTCATCAGGGAATCGTAAATATGTCATCCTGCTCATTATCTTATGTACTCGATTCGTTGGATGTGGCGCTTACCCCAGTTAGTTGCCGCATGGGGGAGCTGTAGTTTTAAACTGTGGGCCGGGAAAGCGAAGTCTTCATACGTTGCGTCGGTAAAGTGCACCCGGACGGATGTGGCGAGCCTATCAGGATTTTGAATGCTCGCAAAAGCAGCGGCGCGTGTACTCGCTTTACCGGCAGTGATAATAGGTGAGCCTGGCGTGGCGGTATTTTCTACCTGAAAACCTGTTACTGAAAATACGTTTGCTCCGGCACCGGTATACACCACAATGGCGGAAGTCGTTGAGGATGACGCCCCGGAGAACCAGTATCTGACCCAGCCATCCGCAAAATCATCAAACCCATACTTAAAAGCATTACCTATTGTGGATGTTCGCTGATCAAAATCGACAGTCACAGATTCTCCGCCAATGGCACCCTGCCCTATCATTAAGGAAGGAGAGGACATCGACGGCACATGAACGAACAATGATGTGCAATATACCACCCCTTGCGTCAGCGGAATGCGGTAATTAATACCAGCCGTGATGGCCCCGTCCGTTGTGATAACTTGGGCATGATCGCCAAAAGGAGTGGTCAGATCTTTACTTGTCGTTATGGTGACACCCCGGTTTTTACCGAACTTTGTCACATCATTGCTGTAAGGGAGAAAATTCGTTGCCTGCGGTTCCGGCTCATGCCTTCCAACTGCCACTCCATTTCGGTACTCAAGCGGCCATACGTCAGGTGCAGCGAACTGAATAGTTCCGTCAGCTGAGTAGTATGCATGGTTGCTTGCACAGCTGAACGAAACCCGATAATCCAGTGCAGAGGAGGTAAGATCGATATCGCTAAGGTCAACCCACTCGCCAGGCGGCAGCGTCATAACATTAGCACCGGGAATAACTATGCCGGATGGAAAACTATCTGATGATGCGCCAAGCTCAGTCACACCAGGGATAAATAAGCCTTTCATAATTGCACCACAAGCGATGATAAATATTTCAAATAAAACCGGCATAGGCCATGCTATTTCATGGTTCTGGTTTCTTTCTGGCAGTTCGCCTGCCACGCTTTGTTATGCGCCAGGATGTCACGCTTCGTCTGCTTATCCAGTACATCCCAGTCGTGGTCCGTACCGTAGATGGGTTTAACCCAGTCACAAGCCGTGTCCACTACCTCAACCCTTACGGGTCCAGTTGTCCCGCAGCTCGCGATCAACATCGTTATCAGGCAAGTGGTTAACAGTCTGCTGTACATTGCTGGCCTCTTTCGTTGCTTCTACCCGGCGTTCGGCTACTGCTTCAGTCGCTGCGGCCTTTTCTTCGGTTCGCTGCTGGTCAGCTTTCGCTTCAGCTTTGCTGGTGCCGCGGATATGACCCAGACCGAAAGCACCAGCGATGGCGGCAATGACTGCTGCAGCAATACTAATTAAAGTTTCAAACCCCATAGCAACCTCATACCAGCACTGATTTCGCCTGGTTAAACAGCACGCGGCGTTTATCCAGACCTTTACGGCCGCCATTAATAATCAGCGTGACGCGCTCCACATCGCCGGAATGAAGCAAACAGCCGTGCGAGACATAGAACCATGCAGCTGAGCGAGCAGCATATTCATCCTGTTCCAGCAATTCAGGCTGTGTTACAAGGTCCAGCTTCAGCGCGTGGCCACAGTTGCGGTAATTGCTGAGCCCGGTAATTTGCTTCAGGCCGCGACCGCGATATTTCCAGCCATCACCAGTAACCTGGTTTCCAAGGTTCTTTTTGCCCCACTCACCGCCGTAAACCAGATTGGCTATCGCTTTCTGGTTTGCCGGTTGAGTTGCCGTTCTGCCGAGCGCGGCGGCCTGCTGGGGAGTAATGCGGTGTCTGCCGAATGTAGGCACTAAGTTTTCAGCCGCGTAATTCAGGTTTTCCACCAGCCGGGTAAATCCCGTGGACTCATGCCCCATCTGTGCGATGAACATGGCCTGATCGAGCGGCGCCGTGATGCCGAATTCCTTCATTGCAGCATCGATATGCTGAAACCAGCGCAAAGCGAGCCCGGCGCTAATGCCAGCCGCCTTTTGAAATAGTATTTGGTTCATTAGTGCCTCAGAAGATCAACCAGACGCGACAGATTTCCCCGGACCTTCATAACAGCTGCGCATATCAGGAGGTTTGCCACCACCACCAGCCAACTGGAGTCACGATAGAGGCCGAAGATGAATTGCCACGGGATTACGGCGTAAACCAGGATGGTTATATACGCCAGGATTGAGATGAAAGGACGGTGCCGGGCACCATGGCGCTGGTAGAACATCAGAACGACGACGATCACCGAGCAGATAAACGCATTAAAGACAGCTGACGGGTCAATTACCATTCCCCCCTCCTCCGCGTAACCGTGAGAAAAAGCCGAACAGGCTGTTCAAATCCTGGTTATTAAGAAAAGTTAGGATTTTTATACACAGCGCAGACAGAATCACTGCTCCGAGTGCATCCAGTGGTTTTTCATAACTCGAGGCAGCATTTAGCCATGAGCCAACAAACCCGGCGCCAAGCACTCCAACAATGAATGAAGTCAGAAAATATGCAGCCAGGCGAGCACGCGTAAGGTTTGCAGCTGTCGCGACGTAAAACACCGCACCACCAAACGCTCCAAACACCACGCCGAAATCTGTATGAGTAAAGACACCGTACAGGACTGAGCCCAACAGGCCGCCCCCGAGAACTGCACCAGTGCCGGTTAATGGATCGGACATTACGCCCCCTCTGTTATTGCTGCGAATCCTCTCAGAAAAATTGAGGGGAGATAAAAAAAGCCCGCTTTTGAAGGCGGGCTAATGAGTGACTATTAGTAAGTAAGGTAGGTAGTCGTGAGTTTTGCTAACTGACCAGAGTGAGACAGTATCAGGCTGATTCACTATGGTTCAGGAGAACCATCAGGCAGTTATCTTCAACCCACTTTTCAAGCGTAGCAGCAGTTCGCAATTTCATAAAAAAAGGCCTGCTTTTTACGGCAGGCTCTCAAGGAATTTGAAACTGTATTGTTGTTGTCATGGTGCCGGGTGCCTCCCGGTGACTCTACTCCAGCCAGCAAAGTCGCGCGCATACCTGCAGATAGCAGTTGGCTGGAACGCCCTTTCGCTTAGAAAGGATTCACCACAGAAATAAATTACGCCGAACTTATTCCTGCAGTCAATGAGATTAGCCATTGCTTCCTGATGGTTGTCTTACAAATGAAAAAACCTCGCCGAAGCGAGGCTATTTGAATTTGAGGCACCTCACCCAACAAACCACCCGAGGTTAACTGGATTTTAACGAGATGCTTTTGGATGAGCGCTGAACCCAAAGGTCAGCATTTTCACACAGCAATTTTGCAAAAAGCAGCGCCCATTCAAAACTAGGTCGCTTTTCAGTCACTCCGGGGACCCCATCATCGCAGACCGAAAAGCTTAAACTGGAGCGGGCAGCGGGAATCGAACCCGCATCATCAGCTTGGAAGCCAGACGTAATTCCCAAACTACGACAGATGCAGAATTGGCGGGACAGGAAGGATTCGAACCTTCGACCATTCGGTTAACAGCCGAACGCACAACCGCTGTGCTTCTGACCCTGAAACGAAAAAGCCCAAGGCGTTAACCTCGGGCTTGAATTTTTTTGCTTCGGAACGACTGAACGGATTCCCAGCGTTAGAGATAAATCTATCCAGTTTTTCCGCGAAATGCAATACCTATTTCCTATATATTTTCAATATTAGGGGAAATTATTTTCATCTCGTTACTTTTGAGAGAATGGCATCAGCCATAGACTCCTGCTTATGGCATTCGGCGACCAGCTCCTCAAAGAGCGGCTGAAGTTGTTCATAGGCCGCCGTTTTCTTTATCTCCGCAACAGTATTAATTCCCTCAATCACCGTTGAGAATTTCAGTCTGGCGTAACCTCTTCCACCGCAGCGGTCACAGGCTTTCATCACCGGAACGCCATGGCGATCGCTTTCTGCTTTGTCCAGTACCTTGCCTTTGCCATGGCAGCGACACGAATTGCTGATAACGCCTTTTCCGTTACACGGCTTGCATTTAATCCGCACCACTTCCCGCGCTTCCGTCCAGCTCTCCCAGTCACTTGGGCGAACGGCCCGGGACATTTTCGACCAGTACGGCGGCTTCCCCCATGGATATGAGACCTTGTTGGTAAAAACTTGTGCCTCTGTAAATCCGCTACCATCACAGCAATCACATTTTCGAGTGCTGGCAGCACTTCTTGAATAATCCTGGTATGCAAAAGCGCAGAGAACCTTAAGCACGCCTGACCGAGCTGATTCATCGAGTTCCGACAGTGCTCTGAATTTACCTGATAACTTACGTGCCTGCTCATAGAGTCTCTCCAGTGCTATATCTGGGCTGCTAATGCCGATTTTCGAGAGGTAAAGATCGAAACCAAATCCGCACTTATGGCCTGCAAGACCAAGAGCAGCCATGACGTCAGTTCCGGTCAGGCTGTCTGATGCGGTTGCGCGAGGAGAGTCACTGAACATCGGTGATTTAGGCGCAAAGTATTTAGCGATTGATTCGAGGTTCATTATGCGGCTTCCTTCTGTGGCTGGTTGGTTTTGGTCTGGCTGTGCTTTGCTACTGGCGGCAGGTTGGCGCGCTTAACGCTTTCTGCCTGATACCGGATAATCTGGTCACGTGTCATTCGTCCACCCTCTCGTTCTGCCAGAGAGGAAGTGGTGACTTATCCCCGGCGCGGCGTATGCGGGACTTGGCGTTCTTCTCAATCTGAATGAGCTTTTCGATGTTCTGGCGGCGTTGCTTTTCCTCGCGGCGAAGATACTTTACGCTTTCCCAGTAGCGAGACTCCTGGTCGCAAAGTGTCATCAGGTAGTCGAATGGATCGATTAGCGTTTCGCACTTCCGGCAGCGTAAAGTCCGGTCTTTTTCATTCACCCAAACAGTAGAGTGCAGGCACATAACCTTCTGCCCTTCGCGCTGAATAACCAGCCCGTCCTGTAGGTCGTTATTCTTCGTCGGGAACGCGACAATCTTGCCCAGTTCAATTTCAGTTTCTGTGCTCATGCTGCCTCCTGTCGGCGGGCGCGGCGTTTTTCCAGCGCGCGGGCTTTACGAGTGAAAATGGATTTGATTCGCTGCAGGTATGGGATGTCGAACCGGCGGACGGAATTATCGTTGTTTATCGCCTCAACTTTTCCGGCACCGATGCGCTCAATAAGGCCCTGTTCGAATGCCTTTTGCGCGCCGTCACGATCCCGATTGCAATAGACACACTGGGCTGCGGTATTGTGTAGGTTAAAAGCCAGATGCGCGGCAGCTCCACGGGTGCGGTAGTGGCCGCAGTCCATGGTTCCGCCAAACTTCTGCTCTGGTAGACGACCGCAACTGATGCATGGCTTACCGGCATCCCTCAGACGGACATACCGGTTGAAAGCCGCCTGTGCTTCAGCTCTCCACTGAGGTTTCGTTTTTAGTGCCACCTTTCTTGCTTTCAGATCCCGGCGTTCCGCGCGCTCCTTCTCTTTGCGCTCCTTGATGCGCTTAGCTGCGGCTTTCACCTTCTCCTTTTCTCGTTCTTCCATCGCGAGGATTGTGCCGTGCTCCGGGCAGCACCAGCGGATCCGGATGTCGTGGAATTTCGGCACGAAGTATTCACCGCATACTTTGCACTTACGGCGGGATGGTTTACGCATGACCTCTCCTCGCCGCGAGACGCAGCCATTTCTGATCCACCAGGCGGGCGGTGTAGTCTTTCAGTGTCGGGATGTCGGACGGCTTAACCACGGCCTTGCGCTGGCGGCGCGCCGGAACGCGGAATATTTCGTTTGTGATGACGCGTGCGAGAGGGTTATTCATGCAAGCCTCCCAAAGTAATCGCCACGATAACGGACATCGCGAAGTTGGATGTTCTGGCTGACGGCGAAAGCCTGGGTGTACTCAATCAGGCTGTTCATCCTTTTGATCCCCATCGATGAGGTGCTTTCGCGAATTGCCACCAATTCTCCCTCAAGTCCGGCAATAACCTTCCCCTGCCCGCCAGTGGCAATGGAGTGACCGGAAACCAAAATTGATTTCCACGACGGAAGCGACCACGCAGAGCCAGCCCACTGAATGCGATGCTTTGCCAGATCGCCGCAAAGCGCGTGGAACAGTGAATTCTGAGGAAGAGTGCGCTTAGGGTCGGCAAAACTCACCACGAGCGGGAAATCTGCGTTTACAGGCTGCTTGTTGATGTAGTCGATGAGGTTGCGGCGAACCTGCTCATCACGTAGGTAGAATTTGATACTCATACGCCACCTCCGAGAGGTAACGCAGAATGAAGAAAATCGCAGGTGCATTTCTGCATCTGTGACAAGGTGAGGAGTTCAGATTGTGGTCGCATTTAAGTCCCCTTAAATGCGCAGAAGTCACCGGAGTTGTTCAGGCTCCGATGACATGATTATGGCGGGTTGATTCCAGAAAATCAAAGGTTACTAAACTGTGGAAGATTTCTTTGGGTGATATTTTCTGATTGCAGCATCGACACGATCGCGGGATGGTAAAACATCGAATGCTATGTTGTAGAATTCACCATCATACGCTTGCTGCCTTACAACATTAAATTCTTTGAACTGAGTCATTGGGTAGACCACTGGTTCGTTGGAATTGGTAGAACGCATTACAGCTTTTGTTACCACGCTTATCTTATCAAGACCCGCCTCATCGTTCTTGATATCACCTTCATGACCTAAACCAAAAACCAGATAATCTTCCATTTCAAGCTCCTATTGAACTTCAAGAAATTCGCATTGGCTGTTTAACTATTTAATAACATTCTTAGGTAAAAAGATTTTTTCACACTTCGCCATTGATGGTTCTCTACCTGATATTTCATAGTACTGGGCATGATTTAGCATGATTTTCTTCATGCTTTCTTCGCAGTCTTTCCTGCTGTAAAAGACATTCACCGGTTCTTTTTCAGTGTTCAAGTTCGCCACTTCCAAAGAACAACCTGACATATTGCTGAGGCTGGCGCAGGTACTCAAAACCAGCACAAATAGTTCGTGCATAAATGACTCCCTAATTACTGTGCTGGTTATATTGCCCAAACTTTAGCAGAAATTACGACTATTTTTTAACGGCGGCGAGCATCTCCTTATAGAGAACCGGGGATCGAGGACTCTCCCAGGGCAACCCCATGGCCTTACACATCTGATAGGCCGGCTCAACCGGCACCGCCACCTAACCCTCTGGCAACTTGTAAGCCGTCGTTACAGGTTCGGCACCCTGAAGCATGGCGGCGCGGCGGTTCATACCATCCAATGCAATGCGCATAGCCTGAATCCCTGCCGAACCATCAGGGTAAATCCCGTAACGCTCGAATACGTCGATGTGGTTACGCATGAACGTAGGAGTAAGCTCTTTGTAGGCATGAGCAAGCGGACCAGAGACATCACCAGGAACAGATACCGCCGTTGGCTGAGCTGGAGGATAATTTGCCAACATCCAACTAATGACGTAGTCGGCTTTGAACCGCTCAACCGGAAAGCCTTCATTCCAATCGCGGAAATGATAAATAACCTGACGCAGTTCCGGAATCTTATCTTTAGCTTCCAGCGATGCCAGCGCTAACTTCATTGCCGCCAGCGCCATAGCCGCATCTACGTTTACAACGCCGGGCACAGCATCGCGCTCTTCTTCAAGCTCCGCGATTGTCTGCTGGAGCCATTCTTTGGTTAATGTCATGGGTTGCTCCATTCATCTTCAATCGCCACGCCAAGGCGATGCAGCCAGTCAGCCAGTTTAAGCATTGATTCCCTGTCGCTTAGTCCGCTGGGGAAATCGTCCAATGCGACAACGGGTTTGAATGCACCATAGCGATCGCGATCGATAGTAACGTATTGCTCCAGGGTTGTTTTGCTAACGCTGGATGTGTGCCTTACGAGATACTTTGAAAACCTGTCCCGCTTGTCAGTGTCATATTTGTACTCAACAAGTGTCATGCTGCTGCGCCGTGAATCTATGCCGAGTAAGTCGAGCAAGTTAGCCATATCACTCTCCTTTACCGGCTGCGGCGGCCGACTCTTCGTATGTGCGTTTGGAAGCATTCAGAATTGCCGCCAGCGGCGTGTAAGCACCTCCACCTGTGATTGTGTTGTGAATGCCAGCCATTGCCTCGCGAAGATTGCTATGGCTTGCCTCCAGCTCAGCAATTCGCTTACGCGCTATATTAAGCTCTGACACATCCTTCTCGCGTTCTGCGATATTCTGCTTAGCCAGCCTACGCCATGAGTTAATTTGCTTGGCGGCCTCGTTATTCCCTTTCTCTAACAGGTCGATACGGTCTTGCTGCTGGTTAATATGGTCATCTTGTGCTGCATTGGCGAGCCTCAACACTTCCAGCTCATCCAGCAGCGCCAGCACATCAGGATCGCTTTCATCGGTGACTGTCACGCGTGATTGTTCATAATGGTCATCAGCCAGGCTTCGGCCTTCGGCATAGTGGCATCCGGTTTCATCGTAAATCGCACCTGAGCAGCCGTAAGTTACGCGACTGCCAGACATCCGCTGTATTGTCATTTTGGCGCCGCAGATATCGCATTTTGGTGTCGGTTTTGCGGAGTAGCGCTTACGCAGAGCCTGTTTGTCGATGTTGCTCATTGGGCGGCCTCCTGCTTCTGCTTGTTGTATACGGCCCAGCTCAGAGCATCGAGCTTGTCACGGCCTGCTTTGTCGTACATGTGGATACCGTCTTTGCAGGCGTGTTCGAGTTTCACCTGCTCCTCAAGCTGATTGAGTTCGTCGTATGACAGGGTGGCCAGCTTCAGGCGATTCCAGCCAAAGTTACGGATGCGTGTCATACCCCTACCCTCCCCCAAACCATCAATACCCTTCTCATCGCCGGACTGTTGCGGCACTCCTGAAATATTCCGTTGGTGCAGCTGCGCGCGGTGCCGTCCTGTTCTTCCGGCGTTGCCAAGCGATAAGTCACCGTTCGCCAGACCTTGCTCACCCGGACAATCTTGCGGGCCCGCTCCAGATCGATAGCGTTCTTCGTGATGCAGTTGATGGTCATGCCGCACTCTGTGGCCACATCCTTCGCGGTGAAGGTGCGGTGCGTTTCGAGATAACGCAGAATTGCCTGTTTGCCTTTCATCTCACACCATCCCGTTCGACTTGTTGCGGTTGTACTTGGCCTGAAGCAGCTGGATCGGCGTTGGCCCATGCTCTGCGGCAGGCGCTGCAATAGCCCGGCGTACCGGCGGCACTGGTTTACCCTCGGTGACGCGCTTCTCCCACATGTCCAGCAGGTCGCCCGCCTCGCGTGCCAGCTCACCATGCGTTAACTGTCGCTCTGTGCTGCGGTGGCGCAGTTCAACGCAGATGTGGTACATGACCGGCTGCGACCAGGGGAATTGTTCGCTGGAGGTGAATTCGAACGAACGGTTACGCCAGTCCCAGTATTCGGCGATCACCTGGTCAACGGTTATGCCCAGCGACCCGCCGCTCTGTTTGCACCAGGCGACAAACTGGCCCGGCGACGGAAGGAATGGGCGTACCTGGCTGCGCGCTACACGCATGCCGGCATCGACCTGAGCCATGGTGTGGATCCCGTTCTCCTGAAACGCCAGCAGCCACTGACGGCGAAATTCGTCCAAGTCACGCTGTTCGCGGAAGTTCGCCATGCTGGCCGGGAACGCGGCACGCAGCTGGTTGAACAGTCCGTTGAATACCTGCGCCACCTGCTCGACCGGAGCGCGCTCCTGGTACTGCTCTGGCAGGTTGTGGGCCATGCGACTCATCTGCTCGCGGTCATGGTTACGCATCTGCTCTGCAAGAGATTTCATCGAATCACCCCATAGGCCCAGTCAGTGTTGTTGAAGTCCAGATCCGGCTTTCCGCCTCGCTGCTCACCACCAGCACTGCGCTGCATCGTCAGCTTGTCCCACTGCTTACGCAGGCTTTCCGGGCTCAGGATGTTGGTCTGCCAGAAGTGGTGTTTGCTTGCCCAGTCGTACAGCGCGCAGATGTCCTGGTGCGACCTGTTGTCTATCTGGCGCATCAGGCGAACGGTGTTAGACCAGGAGGTCATGTCCGGGGCTTTGCAGGTTGGGTTAATCAGCTTCACCCTGGTGGAAATCCACTGGGCAGTTTTGAGGTCTTCAGCCGATCCCCACTTAGCACCGGATGGTGTGTAAATCGCAGCTTCTGGATGAGCTGATAAAAATTTCTTGAGACGTGCGTCAGAGGATTCGTCAGAATTCTCGGACGATAAGTTATTTATATTCTTGTTATTACCTTCTTGTTCATGATGTGCGGGGAATTGTGCGGCCTTATGTGCGGTATACCCATCTGAACCCGCGCCGTTACTGGCTTCATCATGTGCGCCTGTATGTGCGGCTTTATGTGCGGGTAAATCGTCCATTTTTTGAGCATATTCGACGTAGTTCGTGATGGTGATCACCCTGCCTTTTCGCTTCTCTCCTTCGATGGAAATCATCCCTTCGCGGACGAAAACAGACAGCATTCTCTCCACTGCGTCGCGGCTTGTCGGGTTGCCCTGGCGGTCACACAACTGAAGGCCTAGATCCGCAGCAGTGACGACCAGTTGACCGGGTTGCAGAGGCCATTGCTTGCCCTTGAAGAATGCCGTGTATGGCTGTCTGGCTGCGTCAATGAGCAGGTTCTCCCACAGCGCGCGCAGGAAAACATCCTTAGCCCAGGACTTCTTCTTGATGCTCCGGTACAACGGGACGTAACCAGATTTCTGGTTCTCCATCCTGTTGCTCCTTGCGGCTGAGTGCGCCGCGAAATTTGCGTAAGCGACGTTCGACACAGTTAAACCTCCTGCGCCTGGCGTTTTGGATTAGCATTTGTCATAATGACCTCGCACTTGTTATCTGCATTTGCACCTGAAAGTCGGTTCTGTTCGCGCAGACCGGCTTTCGCCATTTTTGTAGTTCTCACATAACCCCCAGCATCGACGTAACCATCGTCATCAGAGGGCCTACCTGCTCCGGCATGAGGCGGAACAGCGACGCTATACCTTCGCTTACCTCTTTCAGCTTCTGATGCTCTGGAGCGTCCAGCAGCACTGCCTGTTTAGCTTCAGCACACTCTTTCATCGCGGATGCGATCAGCGACATCGTGTCGTTCTGCGGTGCCAGCCGGTTGCGGTACTCTAGCGGCAGGACGGCCATGATTGCCGGGGCCAGCTGGCGAATATTGTTGGCGGCGTACTCAGTGTCGCCATCAATCCAGCGGAATACCTTCTGCATCTGGCGGTGCGAGTCAGTTGGGATATCCAGACCGGTTCCGCCGGATGCCCGCCACTCTTCAACAATCAGCGCCGCGACAAATTCACGGCTGCGGCAGTCAGCTGCCCAGGCGCGTACGGCTGCGCGGATCCCATCGATGTTTAACGCCGTGGAATCAGGTTCCCGGCGATTCTGGTAAATCATCGCCGTTGGCGAAAATTTGTTACCTTGTTGATACGCAAGTGAATGCATTGCTTTCCCTTTCGTGGTTAGGGCCGCCAATTAGGCGGCGTTGTTGCTGATTGGTGGAAAAACGTCATCAACGCTTACTGAAGCGCCATGCTTATTCAGAGCTGCAACAATCGCCCGGCACTGCTCAAGGCTTAAGCTGCGTTTATTTTTTTCGTAATGGCAAACCGCACCTGTCGACAGGTTCAGCTCTTCGGCAATCTGTCGCTGAGTCAAACCGATGTTTCTGCGGATTTTTCGGATATTGTTCATGTCGGGTCTCCTTTAAACAACTTAAATATACGTTTTGTATTCTTTGTTCGCAAGTAAAATATACGAATTGTGGCTCGCGCAAATATATACAACTTGTATCATTCGGGTATGACTATGAAATGGTACGACTTAGCTAAGACCCTGATGAAAAGTCAGGGCATCAATCAGGAACAGCTGGCGGAGCACCTCGGTATTACTAAAGGTGCGGTAAGTCATTGGCTGAACGCTCGGCGTGAGCCAAGCCTTTCCGAGATCGCAAAAATATTGCAGTTCCTTGGCAAAAAGAACTTCTCCGTAGGAGCTGGCGGTATGATCATTGACGACACGCTTAAGGGTGATGTGGAGTACGCTGGCCCCTACAATCCTGGTAACAAGTATCCAGTAATCAGCAGTGTCCAGGCTGGTTCATGGTGCGAAGCGGTTGAGCCATACACCCTAAAAGATATAGATCTGTGGCTTGAGTCGAATGCTCACATTCAGGGTGACGCGTTCTGGTTGCTCGTTGAGGGCGAGTCAATGACAGCCCCTACTGGCTTGAGCATACCTGAAGGAACCTATGTACTTTTCGACACCGGTAGAGATGCGGTAAATGGCAGTCTGGTTATAGCTAAGCTATCCGATTCGAACGAGGCAACATTTAAGAAGTTAGTGATCGACGGTGCGCAGAAGTACCTGAAGGGTTTAAATCCACAGTGGCCATTGGTAGCGGTGAATGGTAACTGTCGAATTATCGGTGTTGCAGTAGAGACGAAGATGCGGCTGGTGTGAGCGGAAAGATGTTCTGGTCAGCGCATGGTTGGTGAGTAGATATTGAGCGTCTATAAGCGCTCACATGACAATAATATTCAGGATGATATCAATCAGTGGCTAAAAAAGGTGACTTTAAGCCTACTCAGAAAGAGGTTGATCAGGCCATTTCTCGTCCCAAAAAAGTAACCTTTAATGGTGTTACTTGGAATGGTAGCGAGGGCCGCACTCCGATCTGGTTTAAGCTGGATCTCAAGGCTTTTGATGATAATGGCAATCCAATAACTGGCGTAAGATTCATGCTGCATTGGCGCGCACCTATCGTTGAAGGTGTTGATATCGTGAAGCTTTCTTTTGTCATGTTTTTTCATGATAAGCGAATTTATGCTCTCGACCCATACCCAGCTGATAACAAGCCTCACCGCAATAGATCTATAATTAATCATCCGGACTTTGTTGAGGTTGCTCGCGGCCCGCACTATCACATGTACTTCGAAGCGGCCGGTGAGGAGATAGCACTAAAACTCGATACCGACATCAGCCCGGATGACTTTTTGGGCTACTGGAATTATTTCTGTCGGGCGCTTAATATCACTTATGAAGGCCAACCGCCTTTACCAAATCAAGACAAATCAGGTCAGCTATCATGGGAAATGTAACGTGTTCAACAGTAATATCTAAGCTCGGGTTTGAATGCCACCCAATGAGCGACACGTTGCTGCGCGTTGTTAGCCCATTTACTTACTATGACGATAGTGAGCATATAAGCGTATTTGTTCAGGAAATGAGTGGTCAGTATAGGATCACCGATTACTGCGACACGTTAATGAACATTGAGGCTAGAGGCATCCACCTGACGAAAAAGAAAATTGACTTGATAAGGTCATCTCTCGCATCGCAGGGCATCACTCTGAATGATTCTGGCGAAATATCCGCCTGGGCCGATGAGCTTTCTGTTGGGCAGGTTACGGCTAGCGTCATAAGAGGTGGACTGCTGGCATCTGCTCAAACCGCTGATTGGTATGCGGAAGTTAAAGATGATAAGTTTGAAAAATGCGTGATTAGTTATCTAAAATCCGTAGGACTTGGTACAAGGTTGGCACTAAAAGAGAAGGTGCGGGGCATTAGCGGGCATAACATCACCGTTCCATTAACCTTAAGAAATGAGTCTCCACTTGTAGCTCCAAAGCGAGGGTTTACAGTCAGCTTATCCAGCAGTAAAGGCTGGAATACTGCTCACTCAACTGTGGGGAAAATAGTGGATTTAAGCCAGGCAGTCCCAGCCATAAGCAATAGATTTGTGATTGTTGATAGTGATGGCTTAACACCTGAATTACAGCAGTTATCATTGCTTTTCAATGACACAGCTTTAGTGCTCCCTTTCCACAGCAGGGACACCTGGATAGAATCACTCGTCGCCTAAACTAACCCGGCCACCGCGCCGGGTTTTTTATTGCCCACCCATAAAGCTATCCCCCATTCTGCCGATAACTATCCAGCCTGAAGCTGATAACAATAACTATCGCAACACTACCTGCCCGCCCGTGCGGGCTTTTTTATTGCCCTTTCCGCACTATCTCAGCCGCATCCCTGTTCACGCCCTTCCCTATCACGTTTCCTGTTTCCTTCCGGTACTGCTTCAGCTTGTCGATGATGTTTTGCTGGGTCATGGGTAAATCAGCCAGTGACAACTCCATGACCGCCCGCCCCATCGCCTGAATTTTCATGCTTATACGCTCATCATCCAGAACCATGCACATCCCTCCTGCTGTTTTTTTAAGCGTAGCACTGGTATTTAAAAAAATAAATCACCTTAGAATACAATTTGTTATCACAAAACCACCCACCAATTATACATTTCGTATTGCATGATAAGAATACGTTTTGTATATTCAATCCATCGAAACGAAACATCGACAGCTGAGCGAAGTTAGCCAGCGGCGAAGTGGAGATTCGGTAAGTCGAACGGCGCGACAGTAAACCATGCGTCGGACCATAGGCGGGCTCAGGAAGAGCGGCAATTATGGCAAAGCGAAAGAAAAGATTTATTCCAGTCCATTCGAAGCTGAGTGGGCTGTGCTGAATCAACCCACGCAACAAAGGAGCTTCTATGCGACGGCAAAGCTATATCGCTCACAAATAATCGGTACCACAAATGCTTTCGGAAACCCCGGCGTTGTCGGGGTTTTTGGTGAGTGCTTTGGGCTGGCAGACGGTTATCAGCTAGTTGGTGAGGTAATGGCTCACCAAGGCGACGACGGCCTTCCCTGCTTCATTGTGGGGAGCCAGCACCAAAACATTTCTCCCGCATCAGCGGGTAACGACAGAGGGTAAGGCGATGGGGAACGTTAAAAAATACACAGTCGACTACGACTGGAAGGCGGAGCTAACGGTTGAGATAGACCACGACGTAATGACCGATGAAAAGCTGCATGAGATTAACAATTTCTGGTCGAACGCCGATTACCGACTGGAGCGCCAAGGATCAGTTTTGAATGCGGTGCTGGTCATGCTGGCAAAAGAGGCTCTGCTCATTGCGCTGAGCCAAAACTACAACACCTACGGCGTTGTTAGTGAGTTCGACTGGTCGAAGGGTGAAGGGGTTGAAGGCTGGCCTCCAATGGACGGCAGCGAGGGCATAAAGATAACTCATGTAGACGTTTCAGGAATACTCGATTCAGATGACATCACCATCAAGGCCGCCTAACCAGCGGCTTTTTTCATACCTCAGTCGCTTCACCGAGGCGACTTAGTTATGACAACCGGCGGCCATCCACCGCCCATTGAAACACTGAATAAATGCGTTGAAGTCTTGTATTAACCGTTCCGTTCGCCGCGATAAGGCCAAGAGGAAATCATGGCAATTGATTTTGAAGTGAAAGCTACAGGTATTGATGTTTCAACAAGTGGTTACCGTGACCACGTAAATTTAGAAGTCCGCGGCGTAGAGCTCTCTGATCTTGTCTCTGAAATTGAAGGGAAAGCGCTCTTTCAGGAAATCGATCTTAATGACTACATCGACTGGGCTGAGGCCGCAGGTCACATCGACGACATTCTTGATCGGCTTGATGCAGATGACGTTATCGCATGGTTGCGCAGCAACGGCCACTTGGAGACTGAATCATGACTGTCACCCACAACGGTAAGAAGTACACCGCAAAAAAGCTCAACGATAACGAGTGGCAGCTGACGTCGATATCGGCGCCGCGTGAAAAGCTGGTACTTAACCGCCAGCAGATGCATATCGCTGGCCTCCTGAAACAGGTTGAGGTGAAGGTATGATCGGAATGCACTATGGCACCGCATCAGTGCCACGTAGCGAGGTTTTACCGGACACAATGCTGCAACACCACGGCAAAACTTATCGCGCCTCTGCGAACGTTGAGAAAGGCCTGTACGCCTTCAACATCTTCGAAAAAACCATCATCAAAAGTGATTCCGTCGTTGTGCTGCTGAATGAGCGCGGCGAGCCGATGGTTCACTGATACCAACCACCCTATTCAACCGATCGGCCTGGCTTTCTGCGGGCGGCATCTGCACATCCAAATTTCAGGAGTTCAGCCATGAACGCATACCTCACTTACGACCGCATCGAAGATCGGCGCTGGGTTGATCAGCAGCTCACCGACGAGAAGGAGAAGTGGATCGACGACCGGGCGAAAGAACTGATTGCCATGTTCCCTGCGAAACCTCTGGAAATGAGCAGTTTGTTCCTGCCCCAGGAAGCCCAGTTTGCGCTTATCGGAGAAAAGGCCGAAGAGGCGTACAACGAATACATTTCGACATGTGCATATGCCCGCGCCGAAGAAGAATGGCAGCGCCAAGCGCCCTGCCCGTTTTAAGGAGTGATTATGAGCTTCGATCTGATTCAGTTCGTTAAGGAGCAGGAGCCGCTGTTTGTCGGCGCCCTTACCGACCAGTCTCTGACATGGGCAAAGGAATGCCAGTTCGCTATCCAGCTATTCCAGCGCAATCAAAAATTGGCAGAAACGGCGATTGCCAAACCCACCAGCGCCCAGAACGCGATCATCAACGTTGCAGCGGTCGGCATAAGCCTGAACCCTGCCAGCAAACTGGCTTATCTGGTTCCGCGCGACGGTATGGTCTGCCTAGATATCAGCTATATGGGCCTTCTGCACATCGCCCAGTCGGCTGGCGTCATCAAGTGGGGTCAGTGCAAGCTAGTTCATGCTAGCGACGACTACGAGACACTGGGTCTCGATAAGGCGCCAGCTCATAAATACAACCCGTTTGCCACACCTGACGCTCGCGGTGCCGTTATCGGTGGCTACTGCACAGTTAAAACCGCTGATGGCGACTATCTCACTGAAGAGATGAGTCTCGCTGAGATAGAAGAAATCAGGAAAGTGAGCAAAGCGGGAACATCCCCAAAAGGCCCATGGGTCAACTTCTGGTCTGAGATGGCCAGGAAGACGATCGTTAAGAGAGCCTATAAATACTGGCCGCGTGCAGACCGACTGGATAATGCCGTCGATGTGCTCAACGAAAGCGAAGGCATATACACCGAGCCGGTTATGCCATACACCCCAGAAAGCGAAATCATCCAGTCAGAAGAAAACGCAAAACAGGAATTTACCAACACCATCCAGTCACTATGTGAGGACATGAAGCAGGCGAAAAATATGCATGCTCTCAAAACCCACTTCCAGGCAGCTTACAAAATGACGGTCGGAATGCATCTTCAACAAGAGGTTCAGGCCGTCTACGCCAAATGCAAAGCAAAATTTGAAGAGGTTACGCAATGACAGCCCTATACCAGATTGCCAATGATTTCGCCAAGCTTTCTGACTCCGGCATGGAGCCTGAAATGATAGCCGACACCCTTGATGGCATTGAGTGGGAGCTGGAAGCAAAGGTCGAGCAGATCCTTGCTGTCTGCAAAAACGAATCTGCTTATGCCGAGGCGCTGAAAGAAGAAAGCAAGCGTCTTGCAGAGCGCGCAAAAGCCGCAGAAAACCGTGTGTCGAGCATGAAAGATTATGTGGCCACCTCCCTCGAAACAGCAGGAAAGAAATCACTGAAGGCAGGCATTCATCAGGTAACGGTTCGCGCGCCTTCCAAGTCAGTAGAGATTACAGATGCAAGCGCACTTCCTCCTGAATTCGTCGAATACGAGACGAGCATCAAACCTGACAAGTTGGCTATAAAACACCAAATTGAGGCTGGCATTGTAATTCCTGGCGCGCAGATCAAGCTCGGAAAACCATCCCTAATCATCAAATGAGGGATGAATAATGCCATATGACCGTTGGCAGCCATGGGAAAACCTGTTCCTGCATGAAGTTGCAGGACAGATGCCCGTCTCATTGATTGCCGAAAAATTGGAAAGAACAGAGCGCGCCGTTTACACCAAGGCCGCTCGCCTCGATGTGAAATTCCCAGTCAACATCAACCTCAGGAAGTGGACCAAAGCAGAGTTGTTTCTGTTTGGCCGGTTCACTCCCGAGGAAATCGCCGCGGCAACCGGCCGCTCTATCCACTCCGTGCGCAGCAAGCGCAACTCACTTGCCCGATCGTCAGGAGGAAAAGTCATGCCTGAATGGACTACCGAAGAGCTGGCGCTGCTGTGGCGACACTCAAACGCCGAAGTCGCAGAGATTACCGGCCGAAGCATTGAAGAGGTCGGAGATAAGCGGCTGCAAACCAATATTGAGCGTAATGGCTGGGATGTTAACGATCCGGAGCGGGAGGATGCATGACCGATTACACCGGAAGTAATACGCCAGCGGATCAGCGCGATCTCTGGCGCACTCCACCAGCCCTTTTCGCTTCTCTTGATGCTGAATTTTGCTTTCAACTTGATGCCGCAGCAGCGCCGCATAACGCGCTATGCCGTAAGTTCATCACCGCCGAGCAGAACACGCTGCAAACGCCCTGGGCTGATTACCTGAATGTTCCTGGCTACGTCTGGCTGAACCCGCCATACAGCGACATAACACCGTTCGTTAAGAAGGCCGCTGCCGAAAGCGCAAATCAGATCGGCACGGTCATGCTGGTTCCGGCAGACACTTCGGTTGGCTGGTTCAAAGAAGCGATCCAGACCGCAAGCGAGGTTCGCTTCATCACCGCCGGGCGGCTGGCATTTATCAACCCGGTCTCCGGCAAGCCGGTAAGCGGCAACAATAAAGGGTCGATGCTCATCATCTGGCGACCGTACCCGCGTACACATTGCCACTTCGCAACTGTGGGCCGGGACGAGCTTATGGCTTTCGGGGCGAAACTTCTCGCCCGACGGGAGGCCGCATGACACCAGAAACAGACAACGCCATCCGCGCGGTCTGCCGACGCTGCACCGAAGAAATCAAGCAGGCCATGCGCAAGAAGCCAAAGCCTAACCGGAACGAAACGGTGCCTCCCATCATCAACAAGCATCACAAGAAAATAGAAGCTCTGGGAGTTAGCCTCCTGGAGTTCGTCGTATACACAGGGCGGCTTAATCGCCGCTTCGGAGTTGAATCGTGAGCAAAATATTATCAACGGCAATTAGCCTAGCCATTATCGGGTGTCTTCTTTTCGGTAATGAGCAGGCACAACAGTTTGCCTATTACTCATACCTGGTTATTTCTGTTTTGGCGTGGATTGGGGTTTTCTGCGGAGGCCTCACCCATGAGTTCGTGCTTGAGGAAATGAAATATTTGTGGCTAAGCATTCCTCTATCCGTGATGACAATTTATGCCCTCATCGTCACCGACCATACGGCATTAGCGGCCTCTGCTCTCGTCTACGCTCTGTTTTTTTTTGCTGGGGCTGCGAAAAACAAACCCAAACGAAACCCACTATGAAAATGCAAATCACCAGGTCGCTAAAGCGGCCCTTTTTATTGCTGGCGTTCACCTTCAACCGAATTAACCGACAGTTCCGGGAGCGTTGACCATGAGTGATAAGTGTACGTTGGATGGAAATCTCATTAATCGCTGCGACATGCTGGCTAAGGCCCTCGAGTATGGAAACCCATCATATCGATCGAAAGGCGCGTTTATCCCTGAGCGAGTGAATTTCAACACTGGCAAGCCGGCAATCGATATTGCACAACTACACTCCGGCGAGTATGTCGGACGTGGAATCGCTATGAACTTCTGCCCCTTCTGCGGGGAGAATCTTAAGACATGGGAGCAGTGATTATGCCCGACATCATCGATACCGCAGCAGAGATAGAAGAGCTTCAGCGTAACGCTGCCCTTTCCGCTCACCGCATCGACCGCGACGCCGTATCAGCTGAGCGTTGTGAAGAATGCGGCGAGGATATCCCAGAGCCGCGGCGCGCTGCCGTTCCCGGCTGCCAGACGTGCGCGGAGTGTCAGAGCGTCATCGAATTGAGGAACAAGCAGAGGGGGATCCAGTGAAAGAGCACGGAATGATTTTTAACGGCGAGATGGTGCGCGCAATCCTCGACGGGCGGAAGACGCAGACGCGGCGGGTCATGAAAGTTCAGCCGTCTGATGGCTTCCACCCAACGCATAACGGTTACGATCTGGATTTAAACGCACACTGGTACACGCCTGGCGTGGTCGATAAAAACGGATACTTGCAGCCTGCAAAGAAAGATGTATTTGGCGTTGCCGATGAGAATGAAGGCTACGCCTGTCCGTTCGGTGCCGTCAGCGATCGCATCTGGGTGCGTGAAACATTCAGCCCGGTTCCTGATCATGAAGAGCCTGCTGGTTGTTCAGCCATTCTTTACGCAGCTGACGGAAACGGTCCGTATGGTAAATGGGTTCCTTCGATTCACATGCCGCGCTGGGCCAGCCGCATCACGTTGGAGATAACCGGGGTGCGGGTAGATAGGTTAAACAGCATAAGCGATTCTGATGCATCGAAAGAAGGTTGCTGTATTGCTGATATGGAAAGTGGTGACTGCCTAAGCGATGTATTTGCTCGCCTCTGGACAACTATTTACGGCGGTGAAAGTTGGAAGGTCAACCCTTGGGTCTGGGTAATCGAATTTAAGGTGGTGCCCAATGTTCAGGATAATCCAGCCTAATACCTGGTACGCCGATGATTTCGGCGCACCCTGCAAAATCCTCCGCGCTACCCACGAAGTAATCCACTACATCCGCAACGGCCGCACCTGCATTGCCAGCATGGGCCGCTTTAATCAGGATTTCGAGCCGCTGACCAAAGCAGAGGCCGAGCGGATCGCTGAAGAAATCGAAACAGCAGAACACCTGAAGAAGCTGCGTGCCCATCGCGCGGCGTAAGGAGAACTATGAGCACCATTCAGGACATCCGAAACCAGCTATCAACTCTGGTCACCGAGGCGCACAAGGTTGCATGCGCCCTCGATATAGGTGACGAGCGAACCGAGGCCTTTGAGCTATATGAAGCGCTTCGCCGACTTCAGCGGCAGGGGGCCGCCGGAGAAATTCTCTCAGCAACCAACCCGCTTCTCGCCTCGCCATATTACGACGAGGAATGGGACGAAGATGAAGACGACTGACGCAACTGATAGCCAGTTATGAGCTGGCTATTGGGTGCGAAAGCACCGCCTCACATCCCTTGATGTTATTGCCGCCTACGGGCGGCTTCTTTTTGCCTGGAGAAAACCATGAGCGACATTATTCAGTTGGTACCGAATAAATGGGTCACAGAGGAACTTTTAACTGCGACAACCGGCATGTCAAAGCACATGATTCAGCATGCCCGCCGGTCTACCTGGATGGAGGGAAAGCATTATCGCCATGTTGCCCCTGATATGGCACCTAAGCAAAACAGCCCAATCATGTATAACCGCGATGAGATAAACCACTGGATCGAGCACCAAAGCCCAGCGAAACGCCGGAGAATATCTGCTTAAATGTCCTTTGGCACATCAAACGAGGAATGATTATGGCAGCATACCCAACAGGCGTAGAGGTTCATGGCGAATCGTTACGCATATGGTTCATATATCAGGGGAAGCGTGTCAGGGAAAATCTCGGCGTTCCTGACACACCAAAAAACAGGAAAATGGCAGGCGAACTTCGGGCTTCAGTCTGCTTTGCGATAAAGACAGGCACATTCAATTATGCCTCGCAATTCCCTGATTCATCGAACGCAGAGAAATTCAGCACTGTCAGAAAGCAAATCTCACTACTTGAACTGAAATCGAAATGGCTTGGACTTAAAGAGATGGAGCTTAGCCTCGGGACGTTGAGGCGTTACGATTGCCACCTCACAACCACTATCGAAACAATTGGTGAGCACAGGTATATCGGCAGCCTGAACACTGAAGATATCCTTAGTGCCAGGAAGGAGCTACTGAACGGCTGGCAGAAGACCAGACATGGCCTAAATCATCCACCCAAAAAGGGAAGAAGCGTTCCTACAGTCAATAGCTATATGGCATGCCTTGGCGGGATGCTGAGCTTTGCTTTCAAAAGTGGCTACCTGAAAACCGATCTGATGGCAGGTATTACCCCTCTCGCAAAAGAAAGACCCATTCCAGATCCTCTTACTTCTGATGAGTATCAGAGAGTGGTTGCGGCCTGCCCAACGCTCCAGTTTCAGAATATGGTTATCTTTGCGGTAAATACAGGCGTCAGGCATGGCGAACTAAGCGCGTTATCCTGGGAGGATGTGGATACTGTCAACTGGACTGTTACAGTGTCACGGAACTATTCCCTGAAGGGAAACTTCACCCTGCCAAAAACCAACGCCGGGATTCGAACAATACAGCTGACCCAGCCAGCAATTGATGCACTCAAGGCGCAAATGCCACTGACCAGAATGATGGCATCCCACAAGGTAAGCGTCAGCCTACGGGAATACAAGAAAAAGAGAACTGACGAATGCACCTTTATATTCTCCCCGTCCATTACTTCAATGAACGGCAAGAAGACAATGTGCTACGTTCCCGGGTCTATTAATTCGGCCTGGCGCACTGCCCTGCGTCGTGCAGGCGTCCGGCAAAGACGATCTTATGAAACCAGAAACACATATGCTTGCTGGGCACTGGTCGCCGGAGCGAACCCAAATTTCGTTGCGCACCAGATGGGCCATTCGTCAGCGCAAATGCTATTCACGGTTTACGGTAAATGGATGACCGAGAATAACCATGACCAGGTGGGCATTTTGAACGCATCATTTACTCAAAATGCCCCACCGATGCCCCATATAAAAACCGCATAACCTTAACTATCTGATTTAACATATTAATATCACTTCAATCATGATTCATCTGGATGAGCAAGGTCGGATCGTTTGCCTTTAGTTTCCTGCCGGTGATGTTCTGTATTGCGATTCCTCTGGGTCTGGCACGTGAGAACAAAGGCGTGGCGGCGTTTGCGGGCTTCGTTGGCTATGCGGTGATGAACCTTGCGGTTAACTTCTGGCTCACCGCCAAAGGGATCCTGCCGACGACCGACGCGGCGGTGCTGAAAGCCAATAACATTCAGAGCGTGATTGGTATTCAGTCCATCGATACCGGGATCCTTGGCGCCGTGATCGCCGGGGTGATTATCTGGATGCTGCACGAGCGCTTCCATAACATCCGCCTGCCTGATGCGCTGGCCTTCTTCGGCGGCACCCGCTTTGTGCCCATCATTACGCTGGTTGTAATGGGCCTGTTTGGTCTGATCATCCCTCTGATTTGGCCGATTTTTGCCATGGGGATCACCGGCATTGGCCGCATTATCAACGGTGCGGGTGATTTCGGCCCGATGATTTTCGGTACGGGCGAACGTCTGCTTCTGCCGTTTGGTTTACAGCATATTCTGGTCGCCCTGATCCGCTTTACGGAAGCGGGCGGCACCATGGACGTTTGCGGCCATTCCGTCAGCGGTGCGCTGACCATCTTCCAGGCTCAGCTGAGCTGCCCGACCACTCACGGTTTCTCTGAAAGTGCGACGCGCTTCCTGTCTCAGGGTAAGATGCCTGCCTTCCTCGGCGGCCTGCCGGGCGCTGCGCTGGCGATGTACCACTGCGCCCGTCCGGAAAATCGCCATAAAATTAAAGGCCTGCTGATCTCCGGCGTTATCGCCTGCGTGGTGGGCGGTACGACAGAACCTATCGAGTTCCTGTTCTTGTTCGTGGCGCCGGTACTGTACCTCATCCACGCGGTGCTGACGGGCCTGGGCTTTACCGTAATGGCTGTGCTCGGTGTGACCATCGGTAACACCGACGGTAACGTGATTGACTTCGTGGTATTCGGCATCCTGCATGGCCTGTCCACCAAGTGGTATCTGGTGCCGGTTGTGGCCGCTATCTGGTTCGCGGTTTACTACGGGATCTTCCGCTTCGCCATCACCCGCTTTAACCTGAAAACGCCTGGCCGCGATACCGACACAGCCACCAGCGTTGAACAGGCGGTGGCCGGTACCGTTGGGAAATCCGGTTATAACACGCCAGCTATTCTGGCGGCGCTGGGCGGTGCGGATAACATAACCTCTCTGGATAACTGCATCACCCGCCTGCGTTTGTCGGTAGCGGACATGTCCAAAGTGGATACCAACGCACTTAAAGCTAACCGGGCTATTGGCGTGGTACAGTTAAATCAACACAATTTGCAGGTCGTCATTGGCCCGCAGGTACAGTCAGTGAAGGATGAGCTGGCAACCCTGATGCGAACCGTCGAAGCCTGATGCCTCGCCCCCTCGTCATGAGGGGGTTTTACTTTACGGAGCACCGTCATGTTTGATTTTTCTACCGTCGTGGATCGACACGGCACCTGGTGTACCCAGTGGGATTATGTCGCAGACCGTTTTGGCGCTGCCGACCTGCTGCCCTTCACCATCTCTGATATGGATTTCGCCACCGCCCCCTGCATTACCGAGGCGCTGCACCAGCGAATAAACCACGGCGTGTTTGGCTACAGTCGCTGGAAAAATGACGAATTTCTGGCCGCCGTGGCGCACTGGTTCCGGCAACGCTTTAACAGTCAGATTGATACCGACACCGTGGTGTATGGGCCTTCAGTCATCTATATGGTCTCGGAGCTGATCCGCCTCTGGTCCGCGCCCGGCGACGGCGTGGTGGTCCATACCCCGGCTTACGATGCCTTTTATAAAGCCATCGAAGGCAACCTGCGCACTGTTGTTCCTGTGCCAATGCAGAAAACAGTGCAGGGCTGGGAGGGCAATATGGCCGCGCTGGAGGCGGCGCTTGCGAAGCCAGAAAACACGATTCTGCTGCTGTGTAGCCCACAAAACCCGACCGGCAAAGTCTGGACGCGGGAGGTGCTGACCACAATGGCGGCCCTGTGTGAACGTTATGGCGTAGCGGTAATCAGCGACGAAATTCATATGGACATGGTATGGGGTACGCATCGCCATACGCCGTGGAATGCGGTGGCGCGCGGTAAATGGGCGCTGCTGACCTCAGGTTCAAAAAGCTTCAACATTCCGGCGCTGACGGGCGCCTGGGGGCTTATCGCCGATGACGACAGCCGTAACGCCTATCTGCACGCTTTGAAAGGTCGGGACGGACTCTCTTCCCCTTCCGTGCTGGCGCTGACCGCGCATATCGCCGCTTACCAACAGGGCGAACCCTGGCTGGACGCGCTCCGGGCATACCTTGAAGCCAATCTGCGTTATGTTGCCGACGAACTGAACCGTGCTTTTCCGAAACTCAACTGGCAGCCGCCGGAGGCAACCTATCTGGCCTGGATTGATCTCAACCCGCTGGAGATTGACGATTACGCCCTGCAAAACGTGCTGATTGAGCAGCAAAAAGTGGCCATCATGCCGGGATATACGTATGGAGATGAAGGGAAAGGCTATGTGCGTCTGAACGCCGGATGCCCGCGCAGTAAGCTTGAACAGGGCGTTCAGCGCCTTATCGCTGGCATCAACACCCTGCTGTAAATCATTTGCGCAACGGAATATTCCCTTGCGCAAATAGCTTTTTAACCCGTTTTGTTTTTATAATATGGCGCACTTTAACCAGAAAAGAGTGCGACCATGATTGATACACGCCTGCCTTTAACTGATATTCACCGCCACCTCGACGGTAACATTCGTGCCCAAACCATTCTCGATCTTGGCCGCCAGTACAATTTAACGCTTCCTGCCGAAACGCTTGAAACCCTGATCCCCCATGTCCAGGTCACGTCGAACGAACCGGATCTGGTGAGTTTTCTGAGCAAGCTCGACTGGGGCGTGAAAATGCTGGCCTCGCTCGATGCCTGTCGTCGTGTCGCCTTTGAAAACATTGAAGATGCCGCGCGCAACGGCCTGCACTATGTCGAACTGCGTTTCTCTCCGGGTTATATGGCGATGACCCACAACCTCCCCGTAGCGGGCGTGGTTGAAGCGGTCATTGAAGGCGTACGTGAAGGCTGCAAAACCTTTGAAGTTCAGGCGCGTTTAATCGGCATTATGAGCCGTACCTTCGGTGAAGCGGCCTGTCTTCAGGAGCTGGAAGCGTTACTTGCCCATCGCGACCAGATTACCGCCATCGATCTCGCCGGTGACGAGCTGGGCTTCCCGGGCAGCCTGTTCCTGTCTCATTTCAACCGTGCACGTGATGCAGGCTGGCATATTACCGTGCACGCAGGTGAAGCCGCGGGCCCGGAAAGCATCTGGCAGGCCATTCGTGAGCTGGGTGCGGAACGGATTGGACACGGCGTGAAAGCGGTTGAAGATCGCGCGCTGATGGATTTCCTCGCCGAGCAACGTATTGGGATCGAATCCTGCCTGACCTCCAATATTCAGACCAGTACAGTGGCGTCGCTGGCACAACATCCGCTGAAAACCTTCCTTGAACACGGCGTGCTGGCTTCACTGAATACAGACGATCCGGCGGTTCAGGGGGTGGATATTATTCACGAATACAACATCGCCGCACCGCAGGCCGGACTGAGCCGCGAGCAGATCCGCCTGGCGCAAATCAACGGGCTGGAACTCGCCTTCCTGACGCCTGAAGAGAAACAGGCGCTGCGCGATAAGGTTGCAACCGCGTAACCCTTCATGCCGGGTGAAGGCTACGCCTTACCCGGCCTACAAAAACGTTTAGCAGTTATGCCAGACAGAGCGTTGCGCGATGTTTAGCAGATTCTATGCCCAGCTCAATGAGTTCCATAATCTGGATGGCCTGGCTCGCCGGAACCGGATTTTCACCGGAACCGTTCAGCGCGTCACGAATGGCGGCGTAATAAGCCGGGTAGTTCCCCGGCAGGGTCAACACCGTCTCTTCAACCAGCGCCTCCCCCTCCGCACGCGTCACTACCCCGTCCCGCATGTCGTAGCCCCAGTCCTCCTGCGGCAAGCGTTCGCCGTTTTTGAGGCGCTCTTCCTGCGGATCCAGGCCGAATTTCACATAGCTGCCGCGCGCCCCGTGAATGATATAGCGGGCCGATTCCGCAGCCGCAAGCATCGTCCCGTGCAGCACAATGCGGCGCTGCGGATAACTTAAAATGGCGTGAAAATAATCGGTAGTCTGCGCGCCTGGCCTGAGCTGCGCTAAATCGACCGTCATGCTCACGGGCAGACCAAACAGATGGACGGCCTGATCGAGAAGATGCGGCGCTAAGTCATACCAGATGCCGCTGCCCGGCCCCGCCTGCTCGCGCCAGCGATCTCGCACCTGCGGACGATAACGATCGAAATGCGACTCAAAAAAGGCAATCTCGCCGAGCGTGCCTTCGTTTATCAGCGCTTTGACCGTCAGGAAATCGCTGTCCCAGCGTCGGTTGTGAAAGACCGACAATAACCGTCCCAGGCTTCGCGCCAGCGCGTCCAGTTCGCGCGCCTGTGACAACGTCACGGTAAAGGGCTTGTCGACAACCACATGTTTCCCTGCCTCCAGTGCCGCTTTCGCCAGTGGGAAATGAGTGTCGTTAGGGGTAGGAATGACAATAAGGTCAATATTAGGATCGTTGAACAGATGCTTAGGCTCCGTGACTACCGGCACGGCAGGCCAGTCGGCGCGGACCTTGGTTTCATCGCTGCTTGTGATAGCCGCCAGTTCCATGCCCGGCGTACCGGCAACCAGAGGTGCATGAAAGGTTTTACTTGCGTACCCGTAGCCAATAAGACCGACGCGGATGTTCTCACTCATCGTATGCCCCCTCGCTGTGCGCTTATTTATCACTGGCCTTGTGCTTAACGCACGGATTAATAATGTGCCCTGTAACTTAAAATAGCATCTTACGGCAGTGTTTTTTGTCACCCGGCATTAAAGTGTGCATCGTGGTCCGGGAATCGTTCCCAAAACCCTTGCTCTGTCGAAAAGGGCGCTGTAACATTTGTAATCTGTATTTATGGATAAATTACAAACACAAATTATGACGTCAATAATTAATCGAATCATCGAATTAGCGGGATGGATTGTCCTTGGAGTTTCGGTCGTGTTGCTCGGCATTGCCAGCCATATCGATAACTACCAGCCGCCGGAGCCTGTTACTGTCGCACAACAAAAGTAAGCCGTAGCGTCATAACGCGTGACACATTACGTCATGGAACGTATTGCCAGCCGTAATGAACGGGGTTACCCTTCTCTTCCAGGCATCTGCTGATGCCTGATTCTTCGCAAAGAAAACTCCTAATTTCGTCGCGTTACTCGAGTGGACAGTTTACGTCTTTATTAATCCGTTTATTATTCGAACGCATTACCTTTATGGGTATTACCCTTTTATATGGAAACTTATTAATATGACAGTTCAGGACTATTTATTAAAATTTCGCAAGATCAATTCCCTTGAAAGCCTGGAAAAACTGTTTGACCATCTGAACTACACGCTGTCGGATAATCAGGACATCATCAATATGTACCGCGCAGCTGACCATCGTCGCGCCGAACTGGTCTCTGGCGGTCGTCTGTTCAACGTAGGGGAAGTGCCGAAATCTGTCTGGCGTTACGTTGTATAAGAAAGTAGCCTTCGGCGTGAAATGTTATATACTCTCCGCCCTGCAAATTTCTGTATAACATTTCGCGCAGACTATGGGAGAGCGTATGACCGCATTGCCTGGAGAGAGAATTGGGGGCTGGTTAATCGCCCCGCTGGCATGGTTGCTGGTGGCATTATTAAGCGCTTCACTGGCGCTGCTGCTTTACACCACCGCCCTGGTTACGCCTCACGCTATCCAGACACTCATGTCCCAGAGTGCGCTCAATATTGCGACGTGGTTTGTGTCGTTCGTTTTCGCCATCGCGATGTGGTATTACACGCTGTGGCTGACTATCGCCTTCTTCAAACGCCGCAAAAGCGTGCCGAAACACTACATTATCTGGCTACTGGTCTCCGTGCTGCTGGCCGTCAAAGCGTTTGCTTTTTCGCCAGTTTCTGACGCACTGGCGGTTCGCCAGTTACTGTTTCCGCTACTGGCGACGGCGCTTCTGGTGCCCTACTTCAAGCGTTCGACGCGGGTAAAGAAGACCTTCGTTAACCCGTAATAACCTTACAGTTAACCTGTTGTGACCTGTTGTCGTTTATCCGATAATAGGCGGCTATTTTATTTCAGGCTAAATAATGACCGATTACTTACTGCTCTTTGTCGGAACTGTGCTGGTGAATAACTTCGTACTGGTGAAGTTCCTTGGCCTGTGCCCGTTTATGGGTGTCTCCAAAAAACTGGAGACGGCAATGGGCATGGGGCTGGCGACCACCTTCGTGATGACGATGGCCTCCATTTGCGCATGGCTGATTGATACCTGGATCCTGATCCCACTGGATATGCTCTATCTGCGCACCTTGTCCTTTATTCTGGTCATTGCGGTGGTGGTGCAATTTACCGAGATGGTCGTGCGTAAGACCAGCCCTGCCCTGTATCGCCTGCTGGGCATTTTCCTGCCTCTCATCACCACCAACTGTGCGGTGCTGGGCGTGGCGCTGCTCAATATCAACCTTGGGCATAATTTCCTGCAATCGGCGCTGTACGGTTTTTCCGCGGCGGTTGGGTTCTCTTTTGTTATGGTCCTGTTCGCGTCGATTCGCGAGCGTCTTGCGGCGGCGGATATCCCCGCGCCGTTTCGCGGTAACGCCATCGCCCTGGTGACCGCCGGTTTAATGTCTCTGGCCTTTATGGGCTTTAGTGGTCTGGTGAAGTTGTAATGAGTGCTATCTGGATTGCCGTCGCGTCCATCAGCGTGCTGGGACTCGTCTTTGGCATCATTCTGGGTTATGCCTCCCGCCGTTTTGCGGTGGAGGACGATCCGGTTGTTGAAAAAATTGATGAACTTTTACCACAGAGCCAGTGTGGGCAGTGCGGCTACCCTGGTTGCCGCCCTTACGCTGAGGCGGTGGGCGTGCAGGGAGAAAAGATCAACCGCTGCGCGCCGGGCGGCGAAGCGGTCATGCTCAAAATAGCTGCCCTGCTTAACGTCGATCCGCAGCCTGTCGACGGCGATGAACAGGCCCAGGAGCCGGTTCGTGCCCTTGCGGTTATCGACGAAGCCAACTGCATTGGCTGCACCAAATGTATTCAGGCGTGTCCTGTTGACGCCATTGTGGGCGCAACACGCGCGATGCACACCGTTGTGGCGGATCTGTGCACCGGCTGTAATCTCTGCGTGGCCCCCTGCCCGACGCAGTGTATAGAACTACGCCCGGTTGAAACGACTACCGAAAACTGGAAGTGGGACCTTCAGACCATTCCGGTTCGCAATATTCCTGTGGAACAACATGCTTAAGTTATTTTCTGCTTTCAGAAAAGAGAAGATCTGGGATTTCGATGGCGGCATTCATCCGCCTGAAATGAAATCACAGTCTAACGGCACGCCGCTGCGCCAGATCCCGCTGGCAACCCGTTACGTTATGCCGCTGAAACAGCATATCGGCGCGGAAGGCGAACTGTGCGTGAAAGAAGGCGATAGCGTTCTTCGCGGCCAGCCGCTGACCTTTGGTCGCGGACGGATGTTGCCGATACATGCCCCGACGTCCGGCAAAGTGGTAGCTATAGCCCCCCATACCGTTGCCCATCCGTCAGCACTGTCTGAGCTGAGCGTGATCATTGAAGCCGATGGTGAAGACCGTTGGATCGATCGTGACGGCTGGAGCGACTACCGTTCCCGCGGCCGTGAAGCGCTGATTGAACGCATTCATCAGTTCGGCGTGGCGGGTCTGGGGGGCGCTGGCTTCCCGACCGGCGCCAAGCTTCACGGCGGTGGTGATAAAATCGAAACGCTGATTATCAACGCCGCCGAGTGCGAACCGTACATCACCGCCGATGACCGTCTGATGCAGGACTGTGCCGCGCAGATAGTGGAAGGTATTCGCATCCTTGCGCATATTCTGCAACCCCGTGAAGTGCTGATCGGTATTGAGGACAATAAGCCGCAGGCCATTTCGATGCTGCGTGCGGTACTGGCGGACAGCCATGATATCGCCCTGCGCGTGATCCCGACCAAATACCCGTCCGGCGGGGCAAAACAGCTGACGCAGATCCTGACCGGAAAACAGGTCCCCCATGGGGGCCGTTCGTCTGATATCGGCGTATTGATGCAAAACGTGGGCACCGCCTACGCGGTGAAACGTGCGGTGATTGACGGCGAGCCATTGACCGAACGCGTCGTCACCCTGACCGGCGAGTCCGTCTCCCGTCCCGGCAACGTCTGGGCGCGTCTGGGTACGCCGGTGCGTCATCTGCTGGAACAGGCTGGCTTCTGCCCGGGTAGCGATCAGATGGTCATTATGGGCGGCCCGCTGATGGGCTTTACCCTGCCGTGGCTGGATGTGCCGGTGGTGAAAATTACCAACTGCCTGCTCGCGCCTTCCCCAACGGAGATGGGCGAAACGCAGGAAGAGAAGAACTGTATTCGCTGTAGCGCCTGTGCGGACGCCTGCCCGGCAGATTTGCTGCCGCAGCAGTTGTACTGGTACAGCAAAGGCCAGTTGCACGATAAAGCCCAGGCGCATAACCTGGCTGACTGTATTGAATGCGGTGCCTGCGCCTGGGTCTGCCCAAGCAATATTCCGCTGGTGCAGTATTTCCGTCAGGAGAAAGCTGAAATCTACGCGATCTCCATGGAAGAAAAACGTGCCGCTGAAGCGAAGGCCCGCTTTGAAGCGCGCCAGGCGCGACTGGAGCGCGAAAAACAAGCCCGTCAGGAACGTCATAAGCAGGCTGCCGTGCAGCCTGCGGCGAAAGATCAGGATGCTATTAACGCAGCCCTGGCCCGCGTGCGCGAGAAGAAAGCCACCGCCGCCCAGACGGTTGTGATTGCGGCGGGAGAAAAACCCGACAACCGCGAAGCGATTGCGGCCCGCGAAGCGCGTAAAGCCGAAGCACGTGCGCGTCAGGCGGAGAAAGCGCAGAACGCCAAACCGGAAGCCGACATCGATCCGCGTAAAGCAGCAGTGGAAGCGGCTATCGCCCGGGCAAAAGCCCGCAAAGCCGCTGAGCAGACGGTGGTGGTTGAACAGGACGCGACGGATCCTCGCAAGGCCGCCGTTGAAGCCGCTATCGCCCGTGCAAAAGCGCGTAAAGCGGCACAGCTTCAGCCTGCCGAAGAGAGTGAAGCGCCTGTCGACCCGCGTAAAGCCGCCGTTGAAGCGGCCATCGCCCGTGCCAAAGCACGAAAAGCGGCGCAGCAGGACGAACTGCCTGCGGCCGCTAACGACGATCCACGCAAAGCCGCAGTCGCCGCCGCGATTGCGCGCGTTCAGGCAAAGAAAGCCGCGCAGCAAGCCGTTAACGAGGATTAAATGGTTTTCAGAATTGCAAGTTCCCCCTACACCCACAACCAGCGCCAGACGTCGCGCATTATGATGCTGGTATGCCTGGCCGCGCTGCCGGGCATTGCCGTTCAGTGTTGGTTCTTCGGCTGGGGCACGCTTTTCCAGTTGGTTCTTGGCTGTGCCAGCGCCGTTACGGCGGAAGCAGCGATCCTGAAGCTGCGCAAAATGGAAGTGACTCGCATCCTGAGCGATAACTCCGCGCTGTTGACCGGTCTGTTGCTGGCCATCAGCATTCCCCCGTTCGCCCCGTGGTGGATGGTGGTGCTGGGGACAGTATTTGCGGTGATCATCGCCAAACAGCTGTACGGCGGGCTGGGACATAACCCGTTTAACCCGGCGATGATTGGCTATGTGGTGCTGCTAATCTCCTTCCCGGTACAGATGACCAGTTGGCTGCCGCCGCATGAGATCGCCGCCACGGTGCCCGGCTTTATGGATGCCCTGCACGTTATCTTTACCGGGCACACCGCGCTGGGCGCGGATATGAACGCGCTTCGCATGGGTGTGGATGGCATCAGCCAGGCGACCCCGCTAGATACCTTCAAAACCGCCCTGCGTGCCGGACACAGCGTTGAGCAGGTGATGAAATCGTCCATTTACCACGGCGTTCTGGCGGGTGCTGGCTGGCAGTGGGTCAATCTGGCCTACCTTCTGGGCGGCGCGTTCCTGCTGCAACAGAAGGCGATCCGCTGGCATATTCCGGTGAGCTTTCTGGTCACGCTGGCCGTCTGCTCGACGCTCGGCTGGGTTATCTCACCTGAGTCACTGGCCAGCCCGCAGCTCCATCTGCTCTCCGGCGCAACCATGCTCGGGGCATTCTTTATTCTGACCGATCCGGTCACTGCCTCTACCACCAACCGTGGCCGTCTGATTTTCGGCGCGCTGGCGGGCCTGCTGGTCTGGCTTATTCGCAGCTTTGGCGGTTATCCGGACGGCGTGGCGTTTGCCGTGCTGTTGGCTAACATCACCGTTCCGCTCATCGACTACTACACGCGTCCGCGCGTCTACGGTCATCGCTAAGGGTCACGCCATGCTTAAGACAATGCAAAAACACGGCGTTACGCTGGCGATCTTCGCCGCCGCCCTCACCGGGCTGACCGCGCTGGTAAATGAACTGACGAAAACCACCATTGAAGAGCAGGCAATTAAGCAGCAAAAAGCGCTGTTCGATCAGGTGATCCCCTCAGACTTCTACGATAATGACCTGCAACAAAGCTGCTTTGTCGTGCAGGCCCCGCAGCTCGGTAAAGGCCCCCATCGCGTTTATATTGCCCGTAAGGGCGATAACCCGGTAGGCGTCATTATGGAAGCCACCGCGCCGGACGGTTACTCTGGCGCCATTCAGCTGCTCGTGGGCAGCGATTTTTCCGGCACCGTCCTGGGCACGCGCGTGACGGAGCATCACGAAACGCCAGGCCTTGGCGACAAAATTGAAACGCGCTTAAGCGACTGGATTTTACACTTTGCCGGAAAGATGATTCATGGCGAGGACGATCCTGCTTTCGCGGTGAAAAAAGATGGCGGCGAATTTGATCAGTTCACTGGCGCCACCATTACGCCCCGCGCGGTGGTTAACGCCGTCAAACGCGCCGGGCTGTATGCCGAAACGCTGCCCGCGCAGATCAATCATCTTTCCACCTGTGAGGAGTGACCATGAGCCAGGTTAAAGAGGTTATCGTCCAGGGTCTCTGGAAGAACAACTCGGCACTGGTACAGCTGTTGGGGCTGTGTCCGCTGCTGGCGGTGACATCTACCGCCACCAACGCGCTCGGGCTGGGGCTGGCGACCACGCTGGTGCTGACCCTGACCAACTTCTCCATTTCTGTTTTGCGCCGCTGGACGCCGTCAGAAATCCGTATTCCGATTTATGTCATGATCATTGCGTCGGTGGTCAGCGTCGTGCAAATGCTGATTAACGCTTACGCATTTGGTCTGTACCAGTCGCTCGGGATCTTCATTCCGCTTATCGTCACAAACTGTATTGTCGTGGGCCGCGCTGAAGCCTTCGCGGTGAAAAACAACCCGGCCATATCCGCACTGGATGGATTTTCGATTGGCATGGGCGCCACTGCCTCCATGTTTGTCCTCGGCTCTCTGCGTGAAATTCTGGGCAACGGTACGCTCTTCGACGGTGCGGATGCGCTGCTTGGCGGCTGGGCGAAGTCGCTGCGTATTGAAGTGTTCCATACGGACACCCCGTTCCTGCTGGCAATGCTACCGCCAGGCGCCTTCATTGGCCTCGGGATGATGCTGGCGTTAAAATACCTGATTGATGAAAAACGTAAACGCCGCGCCGCTGAACGCAGCGTACAGGAAGGGATCCCCGAGAAAGCAGCATGAATAAAGAGAAACGTATTGCGATCCTGACGCGCCTGCGCGATCAGAATCCGCATCCCACGACAGAGCTGAATTTTACCTCGCCGTTTGAACTGTTGATCGCGGTACTGCTCTCTGCGCAGGCCACTGACGTGAGCGTCAACAAAGCCACTGCCCTGCTCTACCCTGTCGCCAATACGCCGCAGGCCATGCTGGAGCTGGGCGTTGAAGGGGTGAAATCCTATATCAAGACCATCGGCCTGTTTAACAGTAAGGCCGAAAACGTCATTAAGACCTGCCGGATCCTGCTGGAGCAGCACGGCGGCGAAGTCCCGGAAGACCGCGCTGCGCTGGAAGCCTTGCCGGGCGTCGGGCGTAAAACGGCAAATGTGGTGCTGAACACGGCGTTTGGCTGGCCGACGATCGCCGTGGATACCCATATCTTCCGCGTCTCTAACCGCACCCGGTTCGCGCCGGGTAAGAACGTGGAAGAGGTCGAAGAGAAGCTGTTGAAGGTGGTCCCTGCGGAATTTAAGGTGGACTGCCACCACTGGCTGATCCTTCACGGGCGCTATACCTGTATTGCGCGTAAACCACGCTGCGGCTCCTGCATCATCGAAGATCTTTGTGAATACAAAGAAAAAGTCTATCCCTGAGCGTAACGTCGCCCTGACTGCTTACCTGTTCAAGCCCTTAAGATTAACAAGGGCTCTGATATCCTCTCCGTTGGCCATAAATTGCCCTCTCTTTCTCCATTACGCATTGTCGATTCTTCGGTCATATAGCACTCAAACAGGTTAATAGTTTTTTCATCACCAAAAATTTCTATACATCTGTGATCGCGATCACTCTGATAACCTGATGTTGGATTTTTGTTGTTAAAACCTGCTTAACCCCTTTGCCAGACAAGATTTCGTTGACCCTGTACCGCACATAAGACCAGTCATTTTTCAGAATATGGGCTATATCACTGCCATTGACCCAAAATAGCAGAACATATCGCCATACAGCCGTTTAACAGGGTCATTTACAGTGAAAAAAACCACCAATTTTCAACGGATGAAATTTAACGCTGCATAACATTTGCGTGAACCGATGATTATACCGCCAGAGTTATATGTAACAGATTATTACAAACGTATTGCCAGATGGGGCTGGATAGTGAACATTACCCGCCGTTTCCCCTCCCAATATAACTATAAAGCGGATGGACTACGGTCATCACGCTATGAACACCCCCGTTAATATGGGATGTAAAAAAAGAGGTATATGTGTCTACTGCAAACAATAAACCAACAGAAGAGAGCGTAAGTCTTAACGCTTTCAAACAGCCTAAAGCGTTCTATCTCATTTTCTCTATCGAATTATGGGAGCGTTTTGGCTACTACGGCCTGCAAGGGATCATGGCGGTTTACCTGGTTAAACAGCTGGGTATGTCTGAAGCCGATTCCATCACGCTGTTCTCTTCCTTCAGCGCCCTGGTATATGGCCTGGTCGCCATCGGCGGCTGGTTAGGCGATAAAGTCCTTGGTACTAAACGTGTCATTATGCTGGGCGCCGTCGTTCTGGCGATTGGCTATGGGCTGGTTGCCTGGTCCGGGCACGATGCAGGTGTGGTTTACATGGGTATGGCTACCATCGCGGTAGGTAACGGCCTCTTCAAGGCGAACCCGTCTTCCCTGCTCTCTACCTGCTACAGCAAAGATGACCCACGTCTGGACGGTGCATTTACCATGTACTACATGTCCATCAACATCGGTTCCTTCTTCTCTATGCTGGCTACCCCATGGCTGGCCGCAAAATTCGGCTGGAGCGTAGCGTTTGCGCTGAGCTTCGTGGGTATGCTGATTACCGTTGTAAACTTCCTGTTCTGCCGTAGCTGGGTTAAAGATTATGGTTCCAAACCAGACTTCGAACCCGTGCATATGGGCAAACTGCTGGCCACCATCGTCGGCGTGGTGATCCTGGCCGCTGTCGCCACCTGGCTGCTGCACAACCAGGGCGTTGCTCGCGCGGTACTGGGCGTGGTTGCACTGGGTATCGTTATCATCTTCGCAAAAGAAGCCTTTGCAATGCAGGGTGCGGCACGTCGTAAGATGATTGTGGCATTCATCCTGATGCTGGAAGCGATCATCTTCTTCGTTCTGTACAGCCAGATGCCAACGTCTCTGAACTTCTTCGCTATCCGCAATGTTGAGCACTCCATCCTCGGTATCGCGTTCGAGCCGGAGCAGTATCAGGCCCTGAACCCGTTCTGGATCATGATTGGTAGCCCGATTCTGGCCGCTATCTATAACAAGATGGGCGACCGTCTGCCGATGCCGCACAAGTTCGCTATCGGTATGGTGCTGTGCTCTGGCGCATTCCTGGTGCTGCCGCTGGGAACGAAATTCGCGACCGATGCGGGTATCGTGTCTGTTAACTGGCTGATCCTGAGCTATGCGCTGCAATCCATCGGTGAGCTGATGATCTCCGGTCTGGGCCTGGCGATGGTTGCACAGCTGGTTCCTCAGCGTCTGATGGGCTTCATCATGGGTAGCTGGTTCCTGACTACCGCTGGCGCAGCCATCATCGCCGGTAAGATTGCAAACCTGATGGCGGTACCAGAGAACGTTACCGACCCGCTGGTTTCCCTGAATGTCTACGGCACCGTGTTCATGCAGATTGGTATCGCGACCGCCGTGATTGCCGTGCTGATGCTGCTGACCGCACCAAAACTGAATCGTATGACGCAGGACGACGACAAATCCGCTAAAGCGATCAAAACCGCGAACGCGTAATGTCATCGGGAAACGACTGAACAGAAGCCGCTAATTGATTAGCGGCTTTTTTTTTATCCGAACGCGCACTAACATAGCTGGAACCTCAGCAAAAAGGAGTTACCGATGAAACTGTTCTATAAACCGGGCGCCTGCTCTCTTGCTTCACATATTACCCTTCGCGAGAGCGGTAAAGATTTCACGCTCGACGGCGTTGACCTGATGAAAAAGCGCCTGGAAAACGGGGATGACTTTTTTGCGATTAACCCAAAAGGGCAGGTTCCGGCCCTGCTGCTGGATGATGGCACCCTGCTGACTGAAGGCGTGGCCATTATGCAATTCCTGGCGGACAACGTACCGGATCGTCAGCTTCTGGCCCCCACCGGCAGCATTGCACGTTATAAAACGCTGGAGTGGCTGAACTATATTGCCACCGAGCTGCACAAAGGTTTTACGCCCCTGTTCCGCCCGGACACGCCCGAAGAGTACAAACCTACCGTGCGCGCGCTGCTGGAGAAAAAGTTGCAGTACGTTAACGACGCGCTGAAAGACGACCAGTGGATCTGTGGCTCGCGTTTCACCATCGCCGATGCCTATCTGTTTACCGTTCTGCGCTGGGCGCGCGCGGTTAAGCTGAACATGGACGGGTTAGACCATGTGGCGTCGTATATGGCGCGCGTGGCCGAGCGTCCGGCGGTGGCGGCGGCGCTGAAAGCGGAAGGGTTGAATTAACCGAGTGGCCTGTGTTGCCGGGTGGCGCTGACGCTGACCCGGCCTACGAACTCTGGACGGTTATAACCGAGTGGCGCTGAAATAGTGCTCCGGCTTCGCGATGCGATCCTGCGCCGCAACGACCTGTAGCTCATATTCCAGCATCGTTTTGGTCGCAATCATGATTTCATAAACAGCTGCCGTCACGTGCTCAAGCGCATCGCGCAGTCTCGCGCCCTGCAATAACTTCACCAGCAGCAAACCGCTGGTCACATCACCGACACCGACGGGCTGACGTGTACCGAAATCCACCAGCGGTCGGCTGATATGCCAGGCTTCATCTTTCGTCACCAGCAGCATCTCAAAACGGTCCTGGCTCAACCCTGCGCGTGCCAGGTGTTTAACCAGTACAATCTCCGGCCCCTGGGCGATCAGCTCGCGAGAGGCGCGTACAGCCTCTTCTACGCTGTTAACCGGATGCTCGCACAGGATCTCCAGTTCAATCAGGTTGGGGGCAATAATATCGCTGGCGGGCAATGCATGACGAACATGGAACTCCGCAACGCCCGGCGCTACGATGCAGCCTTTTTCAGGATGTCCCATCACCGGATCGCAGAAATATTTCGCCGCGGGGTTTGCCGCTTTCACCTGGCGCACAATGCCGAGGATATGCTCCCCCTGCTCCGCCGAACCCAGATAGCCGCTCAGTACGGCATCGCAGCGTTTAAGCTGGTCTATTTCCGCGATACCCTGAACGATTTCCGTCAGATGCGACGGCGGCATCACGCAGCCGGTCCATTTTCCGTACTGGGTATGATTCGAGAACTGGACGGTATTGAGCGGCCAGACGTTGGCCCCGAGGCGGCGCATCGGAAATTCCGCAGCGCTGTTGCCAGCATGTCCAAAAACAACGTGGGACTGAATGGCGAGGATGTTCTTCATGGTGTACTTACCAAACCCTGTCAAAACAAAAGGGGCGTGGTTTCCCACGCCCCTGCATACTTTTAATTACTTCCAGCAGACCAGGCAGTAATTTTTCTTACCGCGACGCAGCAGCGTGTAGCGACCATAGAGACGGTCGTTGTCGGTAAAGGTGTATTCCGGATCGGCCTGTTTTTCACCGTTAATAGTGATGGCGTTAGAGGCGATGGTTTTACGCGCCTGACCGCGAGACGGCTGTAGCTCGGAGTCTACCAGCGCCTGCATCAGATCGGCGCCTTTTTCCATCTCTACCATCGGCACGCCATCCTGCGCCAGCTGTTCGAAATCCGCTTCGCTTAAATCGCTCAGGGTCCCGTTGAACAGGCTTGCCGTAATGCGCTTCGCCGCCGCCAGACCTTCTTCGCCGTGAACCAGTTTGGTCACTTCGTCCGCCAGCACGTACTGGGCGCGTGGTGCTTTACCGCTGTTCTTGTCTTCTTCTTCCAGCGCATTGATTTCTTCGATATCCATAAAGGTGAAGAATTTCAGGAAGCGATAAACGTCGGCATCCGCCGTGTTGATCCAGAACTGGTAGAATTTGTACGGGCTGGTTTTCTTCGGATCCAGCCATACCGCGCCGCCTTCGGTCTTACCGAACTTGGTGCCGTCTGCTTTGGTGATCAACGGCACGGTCAGACCAAACACCTGGTTCTGGTGGAGGCGACGGGTCAGATCGATACCGGAGGTGATGTTACCCCACTGGTCGGAACCGCCAATTTGCAGAGAGACGCCGTGCAGCTTGTTCAGGCAGGCGAAGTCATAGCCCTGCAACAGGTTGTAGGAGAACTCGGTGAAAGAGATACCCTGATCGTCACGGTTAAGACGTTGCTTCACGGCTTCTTTGTTAATCATCTGGTTAACAGAGAAGTGTTTGCCGATGTCACGCAGGAACGTCAGCACGTTCATGCCGCCAAACCAGTCGTAGTTGTTCGCTGCAATCGCAGAGTTGTCACCGCAGTCGAAATCCAGGAACGGTGCGACCTGTTTACGGATCTTATCCACCCACTCCTGCACGGTGTCTTCGGTATTCAGCTTACGCTCAGCGGCTTTGAAACTTGGGTCGCCAATCAGACCGGTCGCGCCGCCCACCAGGGCAACAGGCTTGTGGCCCGCCATCTGGAAGCGTTTCAGGCATAACAATGGAACAAGATGCCCCAAATGCAAGCTGTCAGCGGTGGGATCGAAGCCGCAATAGAGCGCGATCGGGCCTTGCGCCAGTCGCTCTGCTAACGCTTCCTCGTCCGTCACCTGGGCCACGAGGCCCCGCTCTTGCAATTGTTTAATCAAGTTACTGCTTGCCATCAAATTCTCCATGTATTAACGACTGCACCTTTGCCGGTACACGACTTTTCGCCTGATGCGAAAGGAACATAGAATAAAGCGCCAGCGCGGTGTGCGCTAGCGCTTAAATCAACAAATTTTGGGGATTACGGCGCCAGTCGGTCTATTTTCCAGCCACCGTTGTCGCGCTGGTATAAAAAGCGGTCATGCAGGCGGTGCTCACCGCCCTGCCAGAATTCCATCTGCTCAATGGGGATGCGGAACCCGCCCCAGAAACTCGGCAGCGGCACTTCTCCCTGCTGAAACTTCTGTTTGAGTTCGAGGAATTTACTCTCCAGCACGCCGCGGGCTGAAATTCGGCTGGACTGTTTAGAGACCCAGGCACCGATCTGACTGTCGCGCGGGCGGCTGTGGAAATATTTCACCACTTCGAGCGTAGAGAGGCGCTCCGCCTTGCCGGTGACCATCACCTGGCGCTCAAGCATATGCCACGGGAAAAGCAGGCTAATGCGCGGATTATTTTCCAGGTGATGCGCTTTACGGCTGCCAAGGTTGGTGTAGAACACCAGCCCTTTCTCGTCATAATGCTTGAGCAGTACGATGCGTTGGTACGGCTGACCGTTTTCATCAACCGTCGCAACCACCATCGCCGTCGGGTCGGCCAGTTTCGCTTCGCAGGCCTGCTTCAGCCAGTGTTCAAAAAGCACCAGCGGTTCGGCGGGAAGATCCTGGCGGCGCAGACCGCCTTTGGTGTATTCACGGCGCAGATGCGCAATTTGCTGTAATTCGTCGTTATCTGACATGGCGTTAGCTGAAAGTGAGATTGGGTGGCGCTATTGTGCGCGCCCCCTTCAAAAATCTCAACGCTTCGGATTTTCAAGCTGACAATTGTTCAGCACAATGCGGTCACGCTTGTAGACGGTGGCACCGTCGCCTTTTGACCAGAAGACGTAAATTCCGTCTGAGTAGCGCGCACCGGAGGCCGACATCCCCTGCTTCAGCGTTAACAATTTATTGTCGTAAACAAAGCTGGCTTCCTGACGAGGGTTGTTCAGCTTCACCGTCAGCGGTTTTTCATCACAACGATATTCCAGCGTATCGGTCTGCATACGCTCAACGAACTGGTTATAGACGCTGCATCCGGTCATAAGAAAAGGTACAGCAATAAGAAGGAGTTTTTTCATGGGCAGATTCCGAAGACTATCCTGGTCCTGGAGGGCCTAACCGCCCTCCTGTTTTTCCCTATTTTACGGGTTACGCCTCCCGCTGAATTTCAGTTAACTCTGATTATGGCGCGGGTTGGCGGGGAAAATGGCCCCGAGGACGCTCGCCTCCCGCGCACCGGTTACGGAGGGTAAATTCCCCGGGAGACCAGCAACCGTACGCCAGGCAAGCCAGGCGAAGGCCAGCGCTTCCATATCGTCTCCGCTGATCCCGGCTTCATCCGTGGTCGTGACTTCGGTACCCGGCAGCAAGGCGGCGAGGCGTGCCATCACCAGCGGGTTGCGGCTGCCGCCCCCGCATACCAGCAAACGCTCACAGCCGCCGCTCAGCAACACCTGTTCAGAAATCGACACGGCGGTAAGCTCGGTCAGCGTAGCCTGCACATCCTGAGGCGCAAGGCCCGGGAACCGTGCCAGCTGACGTTCAAGCCAGCCGTAGTTGAAATACTCTCGCCCCGTACTTTTCGGCGCGGGCAGAGCAAAGAAAGGATCGCTTAACAGGGTTTGCAGCAAGGGAAGGATGACTTTCCCCTGGCTGGCCCACTGCGCGTCTTTGTCGTAGGGTTTACCGCTCTGACGCCAAATCCAGGCATCCATCAGCATATTACCGGGGCCGGTATCGTACCCACGCACGGGCTGACCGGGAATAAGCATCGACAGGTTGGCGATCCCGCCAATGTTCAGCACCATCCTGCGCTCGACAGGGTGCGCCAGCAGCGCCTGATGAAATGCCGGTACCAACGGCGCCCCCTGCCCGCCGAGGGCCATATCGCGACGACGGAAATCGCCCACCACCGTCACGCCGGTTTTTGCCACAATCTGGTTGTTATCGCCAATTTGCATCGTGTGCGGCGCCTCGCCGACAGGTTCATGCCAGACGGTCTGCCCATGGCAGCCTATTGCCACGATATCCTGCGGGTGGAGTCGTTCTTGCTGCATCAGCGCCAGTACCGCATCAGCAAACAGCGCCCCCAGACGCACATCCAGTTGGCCCAGTTGGGAAAGCGTCAGCTGCTGCCCCTGGCAGATATTCAGGATCTCTTCTTTTAGCGAGACCGGAATAGGCCAGCTCAGGCTTGCCTGCTGCGCCACCATGTTTTCATCAATGGCGGCCAGAACAACATCCACACCGTCAAGACTGGTACCAGACATCACACCGATATAGCGACCCGATTTCATGCGCTTTCCTTACGTTACGTGGGCTTAGTGCAAACACTCCACCATAAATGACGCGGCTTTGCTATGCGGCAATAATAATTTTTAACAATCTCAGATCTGTAACACAGGCCGTTTTTGTTTATGTTCCGTTAAGCCGTATTCAAGTAAAATTTACCTATTCGGCATGCAAAGATAGGAACTGTGGTCAGGAATGCCATATAATTTAGCCATAACGGATGCCCCAACCGGGCGTTTTTTGGTGAACAGGAGAGTCAAATGATTTTACGTGTACTGGGCGTTTCGCTGATTGGTTTAACACTGGCGGGTTGTGTGAATGACAGTTCACTCTCCGGCGACGTATATAGTGCTTCTGAAGCTAAACAGGTACAGAACGTGACATACGGTACTATCGTTAATGCCCGTCCTGTTCAGATTCAGGGTGGCGATGACACGAACGTCGTGGGCGCAATCGGTGGTGCTGTGCTGGGCGGTTTCCTGGGTAATACCATTGGTGGCGGCACCGGACGTTCTCTGGCTACCGCAGCGGGCGCAGTTGCAGGCGGCGTAGCGGGTCAGGGCGTTCAGGGTGCGATGAACAAAACTCAGGGCGTTGAACTGGAAATCCGTAAGGACGATGGCAGCACCATTATGGTTGTGCAGAAACAGGGTAATACTCGCTTCTCTGCTGGCCAGCGTGTTGTTCTGGCAAGCAACGGCAGCCAGGTCACCGTATCCCCACGCTAATATCCTGATGGATGTGGTCTCTTCGGACCGCATCCATTCATAAAACTTATCATTTCAAAAAATGCATTTGTGAAAACATATTCACATGGTGAATATTAAATTTCATCCGTTCTTGTCCGTGCGCAAAGTATTTTTTATCACCCTCCTTTAGACTCTTCGCAATCCCTTTTTCTTTTTTATTTTTAAAATTTTCTATGCTTGCGATCTGTCGATTTGTAAAGAACCGCTTTGTCAGCTTCTCACTTGGATGCATTGTTATCATTGCTCTGTTACAAGGGTTATTTATAAAACTTGTTCAATGGGTGCCTTCGTTTTCTCCCCTGTTTTTCCCTACGCTGACGATATTTCTTTTAGTATTCCATCTGTTTATTGCCTGTTTTATGACTATGAAATACTGGTGCGACAGAAGGCGGTTATATCTTGTTCCCATTGCCCTGGCCTTTGCCGGCTCAGCGTTACTATGGTAGGGACACTGTCCAGCTTCCCGGCCTGGCTGGATCTCTATCAGTTCAACGAGGCGAATTATAACGACGCAATGATTTTCTATATGTTCCGCCACTTTTTAATGGCGGTGCTGATTTTAGTCTCGGCCATGCTGTATACGCTGCGCGCTTCCCCTGTCTCACGAAGCGCCCATATCGCCATTGTTTTCGGCGCATCGCTTTTCACAGGCTGTATGCTTGGTCTGGCATGGTTCTACTCCAGCCATTCAACCATGCTTGCTCTGGACCTTGTCGATAATGAAACCCGCCAGTTTATGGTGCTCTGGAGCCAGACGATCAATATTATTCTGATCGTCCTGTGGGCGGTCACGCTCATTACGCTTATGACAATAACAAAGGTAAGGAACCTCTTTTGGGTTGGCGGCAATTTTTTGTGCGTCTGTTATATTGTTACGCTATTAATGTTACTGTTAAGTGGATATGCAGAAGATGTGTCATGGTACCGGGCGCGATTATTTGAAACTGTCGCTACGTTAATAATTATTTTCATCCTGCTTTCCGACGTATTTAATTTGTATCGTGACTCTCATCTTAAATACCAGCAGTCTTATCAAAATTCGATCCGCGACCCGCTTACCCGACTTTATAATCGCAGCTATTTTTATGATTCATTAAATCATGCACTCAGTACGGCAACGCCTGCACATCCTGTCTCAGTGGTCGTAAGCGATCTTGACCGTTTCAAGCGGATTAACGACTGCTACGGCCATTTGCAGGGAGATAAGGTTTTACAGTTTGTCTCTAACCTGCTGACCGACTCGGTGCGGCCACAGGATATTGCGGCGCGGATCGGCGGAGAGGAGTTTGTGCTCATGCTGACGAATACCCCGTCAGATCTGGCGCGCCAGATTGCTGAACGTATCCGGCTTAAACTCAGTGGGGCTTTGTTGAATAAATCAGATTTCGGGTAAGTCTCCCCCGTAGCGGGTTGTGTTTT
>NZ_JBMKHS010000021.1:0-80574 GCF_049238105.1 Enterobacter cloacae complex sp. IR5418
CATCGTTCATTCTGAAAGTCGCTTTATTGCTTCAGCTTAAAAATTACTGGGGATCCCTCTACCGGTGGGAGAGGCCATTATCGCGCACTCTGTAAAACATCAGCGCAACAGCACGCAGTCCGGCGGCAACCGGCACTCCAACGCGCCGGGTAACACTTCGATACGGAATCGCTTACCGCTGAGCGGCTCCCCGTCGAGGTTAAAGGTCATGCCGTGTGGGGCGATCACTTCAAACCACGCGGATTTGCCGTCGATAATATTCGGGCTCTCCTCTGGCTGCGTCAGCGTCGTAAACAGCGCGGGCAGCAGCCCGTCGCCGGTAAAAATGCGCAGCTGTAGCTGACCGTCATTAATCAGCGCTTCCGGGCAAAGCTGCTGTCCGCCGCCTGCCTGACGCCCATTGCCGATACCAATCACCAGCGCGTCGCCCTGCCAGTGGAAGTTTTCACCGAGGATTTCACAGCTGTCGGGCTTGAGGGTGTCCATGCGCATCAGGCCGTGAATGAGATACGAGACGCCACCCAGCGCGGCTTTCAGTTTTTCTGGCGTTTCGCTGGTGATCCGCGTACCGAAGCCCCCCGTCGCCATATTGATAAAGCAGGTTCTTTCATTCACCTGTGCAATATCAACGGCGGTCGCTTTTCCGAGGATAGCCAGTTGCAGCGCTTTCCCTAAATCCTCAGGTATGCCTGCGCTGGTGGCAAAATCATTGGCAGTACCGAGCGGTAAAATGCCCATCACCGGGCGATGTGCTGTGTTGAGGTCAATAAGCGCGCCAGCGATCTCGTTGATTGTTCCGTCGCCGCCGCCGGAAATGATGGTCTCAGCGCCTAACCTGATGCCTTCGTCGATATAGCGTGCCGCATCGCCTTTTTCAAAAGTCACCCTCACGTGAATGCGCGCGCCATCTTCACGCAATTCGGTAATCGCCTGGCGCAACAAATCGTTGCCTGCACTTTTGCCATTGAGAATTAATAAACTGTCTGGATAGGTTGCCATCCGGGTTGCTCCCTTTTTTTACTATAAAAAGAGTGTATCCCAGAGAAGGAAAAAGCGGGTAAGAACAGGATGAAAGGCAAAAAATAAGCCCGCGTAAGGGAGATTACGCAGGCTAAGGAGGTGGTTCCTGGTACAGCTAGCATTTATGGGTTATGTTTTTCAGCGGGGGGATAATACCCGTATTGAACGAAGCGGTATGTGATCCGATTCTAAGAATTATCCCAGCGTGAAAAAATCCCGTTGATTGACTATTTGCTGTGTGGATTTCGGGTGTTTTCACCTTCAAAATTACGCATCAGCAGTGCAAACTCCAGCTCCACCTCTTCAGGAACCGGCAGCCAGACCACATGGCCATCGCCAGGTGCGACCTCAATCGCTTCACCTTTTTTGTTTTCCAGGTGCTCAAGACGGAAGTTCATGTTGCCCTGCGGCGTCATCAGCTCCAGGCTGTCACCTTTTGTGAATTTGTTTTTTACGGCGACGGCGGCCAGTGGACCTTTACGTTCACCGGTGAAGTCACCTACAAACTGCTGGCGTTCAGAAATGGAATAGCCATGCTCGTAGTTCTGGTAGTCGTCGTGGGTGTGACGACGCAGGAAGCCTTCGGTATAGCCGCGATGCGCCAGGCCTTCCAGCGTTTCCAGCAGGCTGGTATCGAACGGTTTACCGGCAGCGGCATCGTCGATGGCTTTGCGATACACCTGTGCGGTACGGGCGCAGTAGTAGTAAGACTTGGTGCGGCCTTCGATTTTCAGGGAGTGCACGCCCATCTGCGTCAGACGCTCCACGTGCGCGACGGCGCGCAGATCTTTGGAGTTCATGATGTAGGTGCCGTGCTCGTCTTCAAAGGCGGTCATGTACTCGCCCGGACGTTTGGCTTCTTCGATCATAAACACGCTGTCGGTAGGCGCGCCGATACCCAGCGTTGGCTCAACGTTGGTGACCGGGATCGGCTCGTGTTTGTGCACGATGTTGCCGATGTCATCCTCTTTGCCTTCCTGAACGTTATATTCCCAGCGGCAGGCGTTGGTGCAGGTGCCCTGGTTCGGGTCACGCTTGTTGATGTAGCCAGAGAGCAGGCAGCGCCCGGAGTAGGCCATGCACAGCGCACCGTGGACGAAGATTTCGATCTCCATATCCGGCACCTGGGTGCGGATCTCTTCGATCTCTTCGAGAGACAGCTCGCGGGAAAGAATGACGCGGGTCAGCCCCATCTGTTTCCAGAATTTCACCGTCGCCCAGTTAACGGCGTTGGCCTGCACCGAGAGGTGAATATCCATCTCCGGGAAGTTCTCCCGAACCAGCATGATTAAACCGGGGTCCGACATGATCAGCGCGTCCGGCCCCATATCCACCACCGGCTTCAGGTCACGAATGAACGTTTTCAGCTTGGCGTTGTGCGGCGCGATATTCACCACCACGTAGAATTTTTTGCCCAGAGCATGCGCTTCGTTGATGCCGAGCTGAAGATTCTCGTGGTTGAATTCGTTGTTACGCACGCGCAGCGAGTAGCGCGGCTGGCCCGCGTAGACGGCGTCGGCGCCATAGGCGAAAGCGTAACGCATATTTTGCAGCGTTCCCGCCGGGGAAAGGAGTTCCGGTTTAAACATGTTTGTTCTCGTTCTGATGACAGGTCAGATCCGCGTGCACCAGGTGCAGCGGTAAGGGGAGATCCCCCACTTTAAGGGCGGGCATTGTAGCGCTGCGGGGAAGAGAGGTAAAGCTTTGCCCCTCACCCTAACCCTCTCCCCAAAGGGGAGAGGGGACTCAAACACCCTCTCCCCTTTGGGGAGAGGGCAGGGTGAGGGGGTGTTTATTTAGGCAATCCTGCACGCATCCGCTTCCCAGCGATACCCCACGCCGTACACCGCGCGAATAAACGACTGGTCGGCGTCCAGCGCCTCCAGCTTGCGGCGCAGGTTTTTGATGTGGCTGTCGATGGTGCGGTCGGTCACCACGCGGTAATCGTCATACAGATGGTTAAGCAGTTGTTCACGGGAAAACACTTTCCCCGGCTCGTGGGAGAGCGTTTTCAGCAGGCGGAACTCCGCAGGGGTGAGATCCAGCAGTTTGCTGCGCCAGCTTGCCTGGAAGCGGCTTTCGTCAACGACCAGCGGGCTTTCGGCGTCCAGCACCTGAAGCTCGCGCTGCGGCTTACAGCGGCGGAGGATCGTTTTCACGCGCGCGACCACCTCCCGCGGGCTGTATGGCTTGCAGATGTAATCGTCGGCGCCGATTTCAAGCCCCAGCAGACGGTCGATCTCTTCGATTTTGGCCGTCACCATCACAATGGGCACATCGGAGAAACGACGAATTTCACGGCACAGGGACAGGCCGTCGGTACCCGGCAGCATCAGATCCAGCAGGATCAGATCCGGCGGCGTCTGGCGCACGTAGGGCAACACCTGGTCGCCGTGGCTGATAAGCGTTGGCGCATAGCTCGCGGCGCGCAAATAGTCGATCAGCAGTTGCCCCAGTTTAGGCTCGTCTTCCACGATCAAAATGCGCGGTGTGTTGTCGTCAATCGGTAACTCGGTCATGCTTCCCTCGATAAATCCCGTTCCAGAGGTAACTCTACTGTAATGCTTACCCCGCCAAAAGGCGAATGGGCGGCGCGGATGGTGCCCCCGTGGGCTTCCACAATGTTAACGCATATCGCCAGCCCAAGGCCGGAACCGCCGCTGGCGCGATTGCGTGAACCTTCGGTGCGATAGAAGCGTTCAAACAGTTTTTCCAGCTGCGCATCCTTCACGCCAGGGACGGAGTCCGCAAAGGTCAGGGCAAAGCGCCCGTTTTCCTGTTTGCCGGAGATATGCAGCGCGCCGCCGCCGTCGGTGTAGCGAAGGCTGTTCTCCAGCAGATTATTGAACAGCTGCATCAGGCGATCCCTGTCGCCAAATACCACCGCGCTGTCCGGCAGCGAGAGGTTGATTTTCAGGTCACGGCTGGCGAAGCGCTCGCGGAACGCGCCGGTCACGACTTCAAGGATATTGATCACATCGATAGGGGCTTTCTGGTAAGCCAGGGCGCCTTCGTCGGACATGGAAAGCTGATGCAGATCGTCCACCAGCTTGGTCAGCGTGCCGACTTCCGCCTGCAACGAGGCCACGGACTCGGGGGTGAACTGCCGCACGCCGTCCTGAATCGCCTCCAGCTCGCCGCGCAGCACCGCCAGCGGGGTGCGCAGCTCGTGCGAAATGTCCGCCATAAAGTCCCGGCGCATCTGCTGGTTTTTTTCCAGCGTGCTGGCGAGCTGGTTGAAGTCCTGCGCCAGCTTGCCCAGTTCATCCTGGCTGCGGGTGTCCACGCGGGTCGAGAAATCACCCGCCGCCAGCTTGTGTGTGCCTTCCACCAGGCGCTTAACCGGTGCCAGCAGGCCACGCGCCAGCGGGAAGGTGGCGAGCGCCGCAAGCAGGGTAGAAAGCGCGACAATCAGCCAGCTGGTTTGCCGCTGCTGGCGGTCAAAGTTGATGTCGGTGTTGCGCGTCAGGCGCTCGACCGGCGAGGCAATTACCCAGCCTACCGTTGCGCCGTTCGAGGTAATGGCGCGCTTTGTGCCATCCGGCGGTACCGGTGAGCGTGGGCCAACGAGCACGCGCATCTCCTGGTCAATCACCCAGAACTGGGTGCGCCAGCCGTGCGGCGGCATGCCCGGCCCCGGGCGGTCGTCGTCGTTATCGTGCTCCAGCGAACGCAGGATTTGAAAAATAAAACGGTCGTTGTTGCGCAGAAAACGCCAGTTACCGTGCAGGCTGTACTGCTCGCCCAGCGCGTCGCTTAAGCCCTGTAAACGCTGTTCGTTACCGTGTTTGATGTAGTCAATAAAGCCCCGCTCAAAGCTGACCCGCACCGCCCAGTGCATGGTAATCAGCAAGACGATACAGGTGGCGAAAATCGCCACAAAAAGCTTGCCGGTGATCCCCGGACGCCAGAATTTCATGGTGCACTCCTTTTGCCGCGTCGGATCACGACGTTTTTGGTCGTGTCATTCGGTACTCTGGCAAAGATAAAAGCGGGCATGGCGATAATTACCGCCATGCTGAGGTAAGTGTATAAAAAGACCTGATGCGCGACGGGGGTGTCGGCGCTGAGATGGTGCTGACCGTACATGCCGAGCAGCAAACCGGCCACCGTGACCCCCACGCTCATGGAGAGTTGCATGATCATCGACAGTAGGCTGTTACCGCTGCTCGCCAGCTCGTCCGGCAGATCTTTTAGCGTCAGGGTGTTCATCGACGAGAAGCGCATGGAGTTGATAATCCCCTGGCAGAACAGCACCAGCGGCAGGATGTAGTACCAGCCCAGCAGCGCCACAGCCATAAACAGCAGGCAGACCAGCGCCAGCCCGAGCGTGGCGGCCACCAGCACCCGGCGATAGCCAAAGCGGTTCACCACCTGCACCACAATACGCTTCATCCCCATGCTGCCGAGCACCATCGGGATCATCATTAACCCGGCGTGGAACGGCGAGAAGCCCATCCCAATCTGTAAAAATACCGGCGTCATAAACGGCAACATGCCGCTGCCGATGCGTCCGGCAAAGCTACCGATAAGACCAAGACGGTAGGTGGGGTTCCTGAACAAATTCAGGCTGAACAGCGCGTTTTCGTTGCCTCTGGCATGCCACAGATACCAGAGGATCGCGGTGATCCCCAGTGCCACCAGCAGGGCGAGCGACAGGGAGGAGATCCCCAGCCCTTTTTGCCCGTCGAGCGCCAGGGTGAGCGTCGCCATGCCAGCCGCCAGCAGGATAAAGCCAACGACATCAAAGCGCCGGGTCTGCATTTTATAGTTCGGCATCAGCGTCAGGGTGGCAATCGCGCCGATAATACCGACCGGCAGGTTGATCAGGAAGATCCAGTGCCAGGAGGCATACTCCACCAGAATACCGCCCAGCGCCGGGCCAAGCAGCGGGCCGACCTGACCGGGCAGGGTGACGAAGGTCATCGCCGCCATGTACTGCGCGCGCGGAACAATTTTCATCACCGTGAGTCGCCCGACGGGCACCATCATCGCGCCGCCGACGCCCTGTAGCACGCGCGCCATCACCAGCTGGTCGAGGGTATTGGCCTGGGCACAAAACAGCGACCCGGTGGTAAACAGCACAATGGCAGTGAAGAAAATATTCCGCACGCCGACCTTATCCGCCAGCCAGCCGCTGGCAGGCAGCATCACGGCGACCGTCAGCACGTAGGCGACAATCACCATATGCATGTGCAGCGGACTCTCCCCCAGGCTTTTCGCCATTGAGGGGAGGGCGGTGTTCACGATGGTCGTGTCCAGCGACTGCATAAAGAAGCCGAACGCGACGATCCACAATTGCCAGCGAACGTTACTGGGTAGGTCGGTCATTTACTCGGTCACCGTGGTTCTCTTATTACGCGAAAAACGCAGCCGCAGTCGGTCAAAGAACAGATAGACTACCGGCGTGGTGTAGAGCGTCAGCAGCTGGCTCATCACCAGACCACCGACAATCGTGATCCCCAGCGGCTGGCGCAGTTCCGAACCATCGCCGCCGGACATGACCAGCGGCAGCGCGCCAAACAGTGCGGCCAGGGTGGTCATCATGATCGGGCGAAAACGCAGCAGACAGGCCTGGAATATCGCCTCGTCCGGCGTCAGGTTGCCGTTGCGCTGGGCGTCCAGGGCGAAGTCGACCATCATAATCGCGTTTTTCTTCACGATGCCTATTAATAGCATGATCCCGATGAGCGCGATGAGGCTGAATGGGGCACCGAATAGCTCCAGCGCCAGCAGCGCCCCCACGCCCGCAGAAGGCAGCGTGGAGAGGATGGTCAACGGATGCACGTAGCTTTCATACAACACGCCCAGTACGATATAGACCGTCGCAATGGCCGCCAGAATCAAAATGACCTGCGAGTTCATGGTGTCCTGGAACACCTGCGCCGTACCGGCAAAACTGCCGCGCACGGAGGAGGGCACCCCGAGCTGGGTCATGGCGCGGTTGATGGCATCACTCGCCTCAGACAGCGACGAACCGGTTGGCAGGTTAAACGACACGGTCGAGGCGGCAGAAAGCCCCTGGTGATTCACCGACAGCGGCGCGTTCGACGGCTGCCAGCTGGCGAAGTACGACAGCGGGATGGCCTTGCCGTCATTATTAATCACAAACATCTTGTCCAGCGCGCTGATGTCCTGGGTGTAGCGCGGATCGACCTCCATCACCACCTTGTACTGGTTCATCGGCTGATAGATGGTGGAAACTTCACGCTGGCCGAAGGCGTTGTTAAGCAGGCTGTTGGCCGCTTCAACGTTGATGCCCAGCCGCGACATGGTTTCACGATCGTAGGTGAGCGCCATCTCCGCGCCGTTGTTCTGGCTGTCGGAGTTCACGTCCGCCAGCTGCGGCAGCGCGGCCAGCGCTTTGCGTATCTTCGGCTCCCACTCGCGCAGGGCGGCTAAATCGTCCGAGAGCAGGGTGTACTGATAGCTGGCGTTAGCCTGTCGCCCCCCGACGCGGATATCCTGAACGGCCATCAAAAACAGATTCGCCCCCGGCTCTTTGGCAAGCTTCACCCGCAGGCGGTCAATGATCTGCTGCGCCGTTTCATGACGTTCATCGCGCGGCTTGAGGGTAATAAACATCATCCCGCTGTTAACGCGCGAGCCGCCAGTAAAGCCGGTCACGTTATCCACGGCCGGATCTTCCCGGATGATTTTCATAAAGTCTTGCAGTTTGCCGCGCATCGCCTGGAACGAAATACTCTGGTCTGCCTGAATACCGCCCATCAGCACGCCGGTATCCTGCTCCGGGAAGAAGGTTTTCGGGATGGTGATATACATCCAGACGTTGAGCACAATGGTGCCGATCAGCACCAACCCGACAAGACGCGTGTGGTTCAGCACCCACTTCAGCGATTTGCCGTAGCCTGCCTGCATCGCCATCAGGACGCGGCCAAAGCCTTTCCTGCGCGGCTGCGAGTGCGGTTGGCTGCGCTTTAGCATCCAGCCGCACATCATCGGCGTCAGCGTCAGCGAAATGACCAGTGAGATACCGATGGCGACGGAGAGCGTAACGGCAAATTCGCGCAGCAGTCGCCCCGGCAGGCCGCCCATCAGCAGCAGTGGCAGGAACACCGCCACCAGCGACAAGCTCATGGACAGGACCGTGAAGCCCACCTCGCGCGTCCCCTGAAGTGCCGCCTGGAGCGGCTTCATGCCCGCTTCCAGATGACGCGAGATATTTTCCAGCACCACGATGGCGTCATCCACCACAAAGCCGGTGGCAATCGTCAGCGCCATCAGCGACAGGTTGTTAAGGCTAAAGCCGCACAGGTACATGGCGGCAAAGGTGCCTATCAGCGATACCGGAACCGCCACCGCTGGGATCAGCGTGGCGCGCCCCGAGCGCAGGAACAGGAACACCACCAGGATCACCAGCGCGACGGAGATGATCAGCGTTTGCTCGACCTCCTCAAGCGAGGCGCGGATGGTGGGGGAGCGGTCCTGCGCAATCTGGAGGTCGATGGCCGCCGGAATCGTTTCCTGAAGCTCTGGCAGGCGCGCGCGGATGCTGTTTACCGTCTGGATGATGTTGGCTTCCGGCAGCTTGCGGATCATCAGCAAAATCGCGGGTTTGGCATTGGTCATCCCGGCGTTACGCACGTCCTGCACCGAGTCGGTGACACTGGCGACGTCGCTCAGGCGCACCGCCGCGCCGTTATTGTAGTGAATAATTAACGGCTGATACTCGGCGGCGGTTTTCAGCTCGTCGTTGGTCTGGATCTGCCAGCGGTGGCTGTTGTCCTCAATGGCGCCCTGCGGTTTACGCACGTTGGCGTTGCTGATGGCGGATCGCACGTCGTCCAGCGACACGCCCTGATTAAACAGCGCCTGCGGATTTAGCCCCACGCGCACGGCGGGGAGGGAACTGCCGCCGACGTCCACGTCGCCCACGCCGTCGATCTGGGCGATGGTTTGCGCCAGCTGGGTGGAGGCAAAATCGTACAGTTCGCCCTGGGAGTAGGTCTCTGACGTAAGCGTCAGGATCATGATCGGCGCGTCGGACGGATTGGCCTTGCGGTAGGTTGGACGGCTCGGCATGCCGCTTGGCAGCAGGCTTTGCGCGGCATTAATCGCGGCCTGCACGTCACGCGCCGCGCCGTTGATATCCCGGTCGAAGTTGAATTCCAGAATGATGCGCGTGCTGCCCAGCGAGCTGCTGGAGGTCATCTCGTTCACCCCGGCAATTCGCCCAAGCGATCGTTCAAGCGGCGTCGCCACCGATGACGCCATGGTTTCCGGCGATGCCCCCGGCAGCGAGGCGCTGACCATGATCACCGGGAAATCGACCTGCGGCAGCGGGGCCACCGGCAGCAGCCGGAAACCCAGCACACCGCACAGGGTGATGGCGACGGAGAGTAAAATCGTCGCTACCGGACGGTAAATGAAGAGGGCAAAAAACTTCACTTACGCCTCCTCTTCACGTTTCGGGAAGCGGCTTTTCGTCCACAGGGCCAGACGGTCAAACAGCAGGTAGACAACCGGCGTGGTAAACAGCGTCAGCACCTGGCTCACCAGCAGGCCACCCACCATCCCGATCCCCAGCGGACGGCGCAGTTCGGCCCCCACGCCGGTGCTCAACATCAGCGGCAGCGCGCCTAACAGGGCGGCGAGGGTGGTCATCAGGATCGGACGAAAACGCAGCAGACAGGCCTGGAAAATGGCCTCGCGCGGCGCCATCCCCTGCTCGCGTTCGGCGGCCAGCGCAAAGTCGATCATCATAATGGCGTTTTTCTTCACGATCCCGATAAGCAGGATGATGCCGATAATGGCTATCACGTCCAGTTCGCTTCCCGCCAGCATCAGCGCCAGCAGCGCCCCCACGCCCGCCGTCGGCAGGGTGGAGAGAATAGTGATCGGATGGATAAAGCTTTCATACAGCACGCCAAGCACGATATACATCGCTACCACCGCCGCAACAATCAGCCAGACGGTGCTCCCCAGCGCGGCCTGGAACGCCAGCGTACTGCCCTGGAACTGGGTCTGAATATCGGACGGGAAGCTAAGTTCTTTCTCCGCGCCCAGAATGGCCTCCACCGCTTCGCCCAGGGAATACCCGTCCGGCACGTTGAAGGAAATGGTGGTGGACGAGAACTGATCGAGATGGTTAATCGACAGCGGGGTGTGACGCTCTTCCACGCTGGCAATGGCGCTGAGCGGCACAATACCGCCGTCTTTGCTGGTCAGGCGTACCGAGTCCAGCGCCGCCAGACCGGGGGTGTTTTCGGTGTTATGTTCCAGCACCACGCGATACTGGTTTGCCTGGGTGTAAATGGTGGAGATCAGGCGCTGGCCAAAGGCGTTATACAGCGCGTTATCCACGTCGGACATGGTAATACCCAGACGGCTGGCGGTGTCGCGGTTGACGTTCACGTATGCCGCCAGCCCTTTATCCTGCCAGTCGCTGCTGACGTCAGAAACCTGCGGCAGCGCTTTCAGCTTATCCACCAACTGCGGCACCCAGGTGCTCAGCGCCTCAAGCGTGGTGGCCTGGAGCGTAAACTGGTACTGCGTGCGGCTGACCTGCGTATCAATGGTTAAATCCTGAATCGGTTGCAGATACAGCTCAATGCCCGGCACGCGCGCCACCGCGCTTTGCAGACGCTCAATCACCGTGTTGACGCGATCGTCGCGGTCATCAAGCGGTTTGAGGTTAATTTGCAGGCGCGCGCTGTTCAGGGACGGGTTGGTGCCGTCCACGCCCACGTAGGCCGTCAGGCTTTCCACCGCCGGATCTTTCATGATGATCTCTGACACCTGCTGCTGGCGCTGCGCCATGTTGGCGAAGGAGACCGTCTGCGGGGCCTGAAGTGTGCCCTGAATAATGCCGTTGTCCTGAATCGGGAAGAAGCCTTTCGGAATGAATATCCACAGCATCACGCTGAGCGCCAGGGTGCCGAGCGCCACGCCGAGAGTTGCCCACGGATGGTTCAGGACTTTCGCCAGCACGCGGCCATAGGCGGCAATAATGCGCTCGAACATCCGCTCGGAGGCGCGCGAGAAGCGGTTTTGCTTGCGCAAAGATTCGTGGCTCAGCATGCGGGCGCACATCATCGGCGTGAGCGTCAGCGACACCACGGCGGAGATCAGAATGGCGACCGCCAGCGTCACGGCAAACTCGCGGAACAGCCGCCCGACGATATCGCCCATAAACAGCAGCGGGATCAGCACCGCAATCAGCGAGAAGGTCAGTGAGATAATGGTAAAGCCGATCTCCCCTGCGCCCTTCAGCGCGGCGGCCAGCGGCTTTTCGCCTTTCTCGATATAGCGCGAGATGTTCTCGATAACGACGATGGCATCATCCACCACGAACCCGGTGGCGATGGTGAGCGCCATCAGCGTCAGGTTGTTGATCGAGAAATCAAGGAACACCATCACCGCAAAGGTGCCGACCAGCGAGAGCGGCACGGCAACGGCGGGAATAATGGTTGCCGGGACGTTGCGCAGGAACAGGTAGATGATCATCACCACCAGCGCAATCGCCAGCATCAGCTCGAACTGGGTGTCGGTCACCGACGCGCGAATATTCGTGGTGCGGTCAGAGAGCACTTTCACGCTGACCGATTTTGGCAGGCTTTCCACCAGCTGCGGCAGCATGGTGCGAATGCTGTCGGCGGTATCAATGATGTTCGCGCCCGGCTGGCGCTGAACGTTCATGACAATCGCCTGCTGCTTGTTGGCCCACGCCCCGAGCCAGCTGTTTTCCGCCCCTTGTTCGACGGTTGCCACGTCGCCCAGGCGGATCGGCGCGCCGTTCTGGTAGGCGATAATCAGCTGACGGTACTCATCGGCGGACTGCATCTGGTCGTTGGCGGAGAGCGTGACCGCGCGGGTCGGGCCGTCCAGCGAGCCTTTCGCGGAGTTGACGTTGGCGCTGCTGATGGCGGTGCGAATGGTTTCACTGGTTAACCCCAGCGCGGCAATGGCCTGGGCATTCAGTTTGACGCGAACGGCGGGGCGTTGACCGCCTGCCAGCGTCACCAGCCCCACGCCGGTCACCTGCGAAATCTTCTGCGCCACGCGGGTTTCAACCATGTCTTCCACCTGGGTCATCGGCATGGCGGAGGAGGTGACGGCAAGGGTCATGATCGGCGGATCCGCCGGGTTGACCTTGCTGTAAACCGGCGGGTTAGGCAGGTCAGACGGCAGCAGGTTCGTGGCGGCGTTAATCGCGGCCTGCACCTCCTGTTCAGCGACGTCCAGCGACAGCGTGAGCTGGAACTGAAGCGTGACGACCGAGGCGCCGCCGGAACTTTGGGAGGACATCTGCTTCAGGCCAGACATCTGGCCAAACTGACGCTCCAGCGGGGCGGTGATGGCGGACGTGACCACATCCGGACTGGCGCCCGGATAGAGGGTGACAACCTGGATGGTCGGATAGTCCACTTCCGGCAACGCCGACACGGGCAGAAAACGGTAGCCAATGATCCCGGCCAGCAGAATCGCCACCATCAACAGAGTCGTGGCAACCGGACGTAAAATAAACAGGCGTGATGGCCCACCTGTAGAGCTCGGCGGCATCACCTGCATCAGGCTTTTGCTCCTGTATTCTGCGCTTCCACCACCTCGACCTGCGCCCCTTCGGTCAGACGGTCAATACCGTCGGTGACGACGCGGTCGCCTGCGGACAGCCCGGCGCTGATTACCACCGTCTGGCTGTCCTGGATGCCGGTTTTCACCAGGTGTTTGCTGACCTTGTTTTCGCTGTTCAGCACCCAGACAAAGTTGCCTTCACTGCCCATTTGCAGGGCCGCCGTCGGGATCACCACCGCGTTTTCTTCGGTCGCGACCAGCATGCGCGCATTGACGAACTGATTCGGGAACAGGGCATCATCCTGATTGTTGAAGCGTGCTTTAAGCTTAATGGTGCCGGTGGTGGTGTCGATCTGGTTATCCAGGCTCAGCAGCGAACCTTCGCTCAGCTTCTGTTTGTTGGTGCGATCCCAGGCTTCAACCACCAGCGCTTTTCCGGCCTTCTGCGCCTGTACCACCGTCGCAATGTCGCTTTCCGGCAGGGTAAAGACGAGATCGATAGGGTGCGTCTGGGTGATCACCACGATGCCGGTGGTATCGCCGCTGGAGATTTGGTTGCCGATATCAACCTGTTTCAGGCCCACGCGGCCGTCAATCGGCGCGGTGATCCGGCTCCAGTCAAGCTGGAGCTGGGCGCTGGCGACCGCGGCTTCGTCGGCCTTGATGGTGCCCTGAGATTCACTCACCAGAGACTGCTGGGTGTCCAGTTCCTGACGCGACACGAGGTTGGTTTTTACCAGCTGCTGATAGCGAGCTAAATCGCGGCGGGCATTGGCGAGGGTGGCTTTGTCTTTCGCGAGCTGCCCCTGCGCCTGCGCCAGGGCCACCTTAAACTGGCTTGGGTCGATTTCCGCCAGCAGATCGCCGGCTTTCACCTGCTGCCCTTCCTGGAAGTGGATGGCCATCAGCTGACCGTCCACGCGGCTACGCACCGTCACGGTGTTGGCGGCGGTAATGGTTCCCAGCCCGGAGAGATAACGAGGCACCGCTTTAGTCACCGCTGTGGCTGCCTGCACCGGTGCCAGCGCACCGCCGCGCATGCCGTGACGCCCCCCGCCCGTTGGGCGTTGTGAGGCGCTGTTGGCGCCAGCAGGTGCCGTGGAGTTCGCGGACTGGCTGTGCCAGTACCAGGCGGCGGCAAGGGCCACCACAATCAGACCAACGGCGATTGCCCAGCGGAATTTGTTACTGCCTTTCATCGTTATAGGTTCTCATCCTGAAACTCTTTCGGGGAATGATACTAGTTTAGTCAGGTAACACAGCGGAAAAATGGAGGAAATATGGAAGACTGTCGGGAATTGTCTGAGTGTGGCGCAGCGGTTTTCACCCTCTCCCCATGGGAGAGGGCCGGGGTGAGGGCACCAGACCGCACCAACGCTAGCTAAACACCACCTGCGCCCAGCGCGCCAGCCCAGCCGTGACGGAGCCAAAGTCATCGCCACCGGCAATCGGGATCCCCGGCAGCTGTTCCGCCAGCGCTTTTTTGAGGAGCGGTGAACGGGCGCTACCGCCGGTCAGGTAAATCACGTCCGGTTTCTCTTTGCCGTTCTCCAGCGCCAGCTGTACCTGCTCCAGAATACGCTGTAGCGGCTGGGCCAGCGCCGCTTCCAGCCCTTCCTGCGTGATAGCCGTAGCCAGATCGTCACGGATAAACGGCAGCGAAACCGCATGCTCAGGACGATCGGAAAGGGCAATTTTGCTCTCTTCGGCAGTGCGCACCACGCGGTAGCTCAGACGCTGACGCCACACTTTATAGAGCAGTGCGACCTTCTCCGCATCCTGCGCATCACGCACCAGATCGTTGAGGAAACGGCCATTCGCGGTGCTGTAAAAATCACTCTGCGCCGGGACGTCGTTGATGGCAATCGCGTTCCACCACGGCAGGATCGGCAGGGCGATGCCTTTCTCGGTTTGACCGCCCATGCCGAGCAGCGGCATCAGGCTCTTGAACGCCAGGGCGATATCCAGATCGTTACCGCCCACGCGGCAGCCGCTGTGCCCCAGCAGACTGTTTTCACGATCGCGACGGTGATGCCACTGCGGACCCATCAGCAGCAATGAACAGTCCGTTGTGCCGCCGCCGATGTCCACCACCAGCACCCGTTTCTCTTCCGTCAGCGTGGCTTCAAAATCCAGCCCCGCCGCCACCGGCTCATACTGAAACACCACGTCACGGAAGCCAGCGCGGTGTGCTGCACGCTCAAGGATCCCCTGCGCCTGCTGGTTGGCTTCGTCGCCGCCCAGCCCCTGGAAGTTGATCGGGCGGCCAATCACCGCCTGAGTAATAGCCTCCGGCACCTGCGACTGCGCCTGATTGCGGATATGCAGCATCATCGCGCAGACCAGATCCTCAAACATCGCCACCTGCTGCGGCTTCAGGCCGCTGGCGCCGAGGAAGGATTTCGGGGATTTTACGAAGTAAACCTCTTCCGGGTCTTCAATGTACTGCCCGAGTGAGGAGAGGCCGAACTGCACGCTGGACGGCGTAACCTCAATATCTTCTTCACGGTTGAAACTGACCGCACGGCGCAGCAGCGCCTGGGTCTCCGCCGCCGTAGCCGGAACCTGATGGTGGCGGAACAGCCACTCGCTCACCGCTTCACGCGTGGGCGCACAGAGCATTGACGGCAGCAGCGTACTGCCGTTTTCCATTTTCAGGAGCTGCGGTTGTCCGTTTTGCATTATCGCAACCGAGCAGTTTGCGGTGCCGTAGTCGAATCCAATAAACACAATAAATCCCCATGCCGGTGAGAAGGGGCGAGACTTTAGCGAAATGTCTGCCAGGCGACAACAGGAATATGAAAGCAAGGCGTAACGCGATCTTTCGGTTTATGCTGAGGTAAAGACAAAAGGAGAGACGATGTACACCCTGAACTGGCAACCGCCTTACGACTGGTCGTGGATGTTTGGCTTTCTTGCCGCACGTGCGGTCGCGGGGGTTGAAACCGTCACGGAGGATTACTACGAGCGCAGTTTTGGCTATGCCGGGCACCGGGGCGTTTTCCGGGTTACGCCAGACAGCGCAACCCCTACGCTGGCGGTGTCGCTAAGCCCTGGCCTGATCCCGGTAGCGGATATCTGCCTGGACCGCATCGCCCGCCTGTTTGACCTCGATTGCGACCCGCTGCACATTGCGCGTACCCTGGGCGATCTCGGCGCGGCGCGGCCGGGGTTACGTTTGCCGGGCGCGATGGATGCATACGAGCAGGGTGTGCGCGCCATTCTCGGGCAACTGGTGAGCGTGGCGATGGCGGCAAAACTGGCGTCACGGGTGGTGGCGCTGTGCGGTGAACCCATTGAGGATGCGCCGGGCTACCTCTGCTTTCCGCCGCCAGAGGTACTGGCCGCGGCGGATCCGCTGGCGTTAAAAGCCCTCGGGATGCCGCTCAGGCGTGCGGAGTCGTTGATTCACCTGGCGCAGTCGGTGGTGGACGGTGAATTCCCGCTGTTCCCGCCTGCGAACATTGAGGCCGGGATGAAGGCGTTACAGCAGCGCCCCGGCATCGGACGCTGGACCGCCAATTATCTGGCCCTGCGCGGCTGGCAGGCGAAGGATGTTTTTCTGCCGGATGATTATCTGATTAAGCAGCGCTTTGCCGGTATGACGCCCGCGCAGATCCGTCGCTATGCTGAGCGCTGGCAGCCGTGGCGCTCCTATGCGTTGTTACATATCTGGTACACCGACGGCTGGTCGCCGTCAGTTGATGGCGAAATAGCTGGTATTCAGCAGTAGATCCAGCGGCTGCGCTTCACCGATGGTATCGCCGTAAATAAAGTCAACGCCGATGCCCGACAGCGTATCCATCATGATCGACTGATGGCATGGCCCGGCTATGGTTTTTATGCCCAGACGTTGGGCGTGGCCCTGAATGATTGTCACCATCATCTCGTCCATCAGATTGCCGTGGACGTTGGTCACCACGTCTGCATCCAGCAGCAGATAATCCGCCGTGTGGGCGCTAAGCTGGCTGAAGACGTTCATATCGCGTCCGACGCGGGTTAACACCACGCGACAGCCAGCATGACGAAGCTTTTGCAGACCCTGCTGCACGTTTTCATCTTTATTGCTCAGCACATCGACGGCGATCGCCAGATGCAGCAGCCGCGCGGGCAGCGGGCCTTTGGTAATCAGGTCGAGCAGCTCATCCACCAGCGTGACGCTGGCTAAACCCGCTTCTGAAAGCGGCAGCGCGACGCCCATCCCTTTCGCCGCCACCTGTCTGGCATAGGTGCGGAAAAACTCGCTGAAAATACGCCGGTCAAGGGCGTGCAGTAGCTCTGCCTCCGCCAGCCCGGCGCGGAAGGCATGCTCCTCCAGCACTTCCCCCTGGCTGGTCCACAGCCGCAGGGAAATCAGCCAGAAGCTACTGCTCTCGGGAATGCGCGGTGAGGCGACGCTGCGGGCGATCATCAGCAGATGATTATCTTTAATCATGTGCCACTGTTCATCCAGCGACATCATGCTGCGCGTGCTGTGGATCCGCTCCTGCTGGGGTTCATAGACGGTAACCACGCCGCGCCCGCTGTTTTTCGAGGCGTAACAGGCGATATCGGCCTGAGACATCACTTCCGCAGCCTGATAATTGGTGTCGTCAATCAGCGTGATCCCTGCGCTTGCGCCAATCCGGTGCAGGCGTCCTTCCCAGGAAAAATGATAGTTGTTGATGGCGTCGATCAACCGGCCCGCAATATAGCGTGCGCTTTCGACGTTGCAGTCCGGCAGCAGCAGGCCAAACTCGTCGCCGCCCAGACGCGCCAGCACGTCGCTGGAGCGCAGCATGGTCAACATTAGCGAGGAGAGTTCGCGCAGGAGAGCATCGCCCGCCGCGTGGCCTGCCGTATCGTTCACCGCCTTAAAACGGTCAAGATCGATAAAGACCAGCGCGTGACGCTGATGGGTCTCCTGTACCGTCTGCAACAGACGCTTCAGATGGTTTTCAAAGCTGACGCGGTTCGCCAGGTGGGTCAGGGCGTCATGGGAGGCGCTGTAGCTCAGCTGGCGCAGCATTTTGCGCGACTCGGTCACGTCCTGTATCACCAGCACCGAGCCAATATTCTGTCCGTCCAGGGTGCTCAGCGGAGTAATGCTGTAGTGAATGTCGTAACTGCCGCCGTTCCGGCAGTTAAGCACCACATCCTGTTCGATATCGGTACGGGACATATCGCCGCTGTGGATGTTTTCCATTAACGGACCGTTCTCGCCGAAGGTAATGTGCAGCACCTTCAGAACGGGCTGACCCAGCGCTTCGCTTTGCGACCAGCCGCTCATCTTCTCGGCAACCGGGTTCATAAAGGTGATGTTCATGTCGATGTCGGTACACAGCACCGCTTCGCCGATGGAGTCGAGGGTGATATGCAGGCGCTCTTTTTCCTGGAACAGCGCCTCGTTCAGCTGCTTCACCTCGGTCATATCCATGTTGATCCCTAACAGCCGTTCCACCTCGCCCTGTTTGTTCAGCACCCGGTTCGCCAGCGAACGAATGTGGCGAATGCCATCCTTGACGCGAATGCGAAATTCCAGCTTGAAAGGCATTCTGGCCTGGAGTGACTCTCGCAGCACCTGTTCGGCATGCGTACGATCTTCAGGCACGATGGCGTCATGCCAGAGCGACCAGGTAGGCTTGATATGCGGGGGGATCTCGTACAGTTCAAACATCCGCTTATCCCAGCTGATCACGTCCGGCTCCAGATCCCACTCCCAAATTCCAATGCCACCGGCTTCGTTAGCGAGAGTAATGCGTTCCATCAGCCGCTTATTGACCCACTCGGTGTGTTTCAGGTCGTTGATGTCTTCAATCTGCGCAATAAAGTAGAGCGGCGTACCGTCGGCATGACGCACCACGGAGACGGCCAGCAGCGCCCAGACCACTTCGCCGCTGCGGGTGTAGTAGCGTTTTTCGAGGCTGTAGGTGTTGATCTCGCCGTTCACCAGTTGTTCCATCTGCTCCAGGTCGGTATTTAAATCCTCCGGCCAGGTCAACTGCTGGAACGTGAGCGCCTGGAGTTCAGACTGGCTGTAACCGAGGAAATTACACAGCGCCTTGTTGGCCTGAAGCCACTGGCCCTCAATGCCCACCAGCGCCATACCAATCGCGGAATATTCCATCGCATTACGAAAACGTTCTTCGCTTTCGGTGATGTGTTTACGCTCGGCCCGGAAGGCATACATCACCATCGTCATAATGTTGGCAGGTAGCAGCATCATCAGGAAGGGGAGCCACGGCGCGTTGAAGGTGACGATCATGCTCGAGGGCGTCATGGAGGCCGGGTTTCGCGCCATCATCAGGGACACCATCATGATGGTGAACAAAAATACCAGGAAGGCTTCCATACGCGGCAGGCGTACCGCGCTCCACATCAGCAGAACGATGATGCAGGTAAATGGCCACGGCAGCCAGGTGATTGCCGTCCAGCTCAGGACCAGCGTAATGACTAGCGTCACCAGCGTTTCCAGCAGCAGTTTCGGGTTGCGGTGCCGCAGCAGGTAGTGCGGCTTAAACAGTAAACCTAACGGCACCAGCGCCAGTGCGCCAATGGATTCTGAAAGTACCCAGAAAATAAAATTACGCAGCGGCTCTGCGCTCGGCACCAGAAAATGAACCAGAACGCCCCCCACCAGCGGAGGGAGCAGGGCACTGCCGATGGCTAGACGGACCCAGTCGTTGAGGTTTTGCAGCGGGTTATACCAGGGGAGTAGCTTGCGCAACAAAACTGCCCCAATTCCGGCCTCAATAATATTGATTGTGGTGTAGGTCAGGCTGATCGCGTCCCACGAGAAAAGCAGCTACGAGGCAAAAATATTGCCAAAAGAGCAGGCGAGCGCAATGCCGGGCCACATTTTTCCCGCGTGGCGGTAAAACGCCACCATCATAATGGAGGTCGGGAACCACAATGGCGCCAGCAGCGTACCGAAGCGAGTCAGCTCAAGGGAAAATAAGGTGAAGATGAACGTGACCAGACCCAGACAGACAAGCCGCAGTAAAGGATGTGGGGTAGTAACCAAAACCCGCTGGTATTGTTTATTCATTACCGCTCTATCCAGGGACGCCGTGTTGTCAGGAGCCAGGTCCGGACGCGTAAAATTAATACTTTGGTTTATGCTAGTACAAACATTTTACAATTCATATGCTGAGTGCTCAGATTTTGACTTCATAGACTTATAAAATAGTTACTCTGCGAAGAAGGGTGATGAAATGGCGAAAAACCGCGCGTAAAAATTTCGCTAAAGGCGTGAAACGGCGCTTTTCAGCCCGCCTCGCATAACCTGCGCATTCGACTGGTATCACGTCTCCGAAATCCCTATAATTGCCGCGTTTGACGCTCCGGCGTCGTCCTTCCTTACATCCAGGTTAATCAGGTCGCTAAATTTATGACTGATAAGTCTCATCAGTGCGTCATCATAGGCATCGCCGGCGCATCGGCTTCAGGTAAAAGTCTTATTGCCAGTACGCTTTATCGCGAACTGCGTGAACAAGTGGGTGATGAGCATATCGGTGTTATTCCCGAAGACAGCTATTACAAAGATCAATCCCATCTTTCGATGGAAGAGCGCGTAAAAACCAATTACGACCACCCCAGTGCGATGGATCACAGCCTGCTGTTCCAGCATCTGGAGGCGCTGAAGCGCGGCGAGGCGATTGAACTGCCCGTCTACAGCTATGTGGAACATACCCGCACCCAGGAAACGATCCGCATCGAGCCCAAAAAGGTGATCATCCTTGAAGGGATTTTGCTGCTCACCGACGCCCGTCTGCGCGAATCAATGAACTTCTCGATTTTCGTCGACACTCCGCTGGATATCTGCCTGATGCGTCGTATCAAACGCGACGTTAACGAACGCGGCCGCTCCATGGACTCCGTCATGGCGCAATATCAGAAAACCGTGCGTCCGATGTTCCTGCAATTTATTGAGCCTTCGAAACAATACGCCGATATTATCGTGCCTCGCGGCGGTAAAAACCGTATTGCCATTGATATCTTAAAAGCGAAAATCAGTCAGTTTTTTGAATAAGCCGTGTGAATTGTGTACCGTTCAGAGATAACCTGGTTTTGCCCTGACGCCGTAAGGCTTCAGGGCGCGATGCACGAAAGGAGAAAGTGCCATGCGTCTTTGTGACCGCGATATAGAAGCCTGGCTGGATGAAGGCCGCCTGTCTATCACCCCGCGTCCACCGGTTGAGCGTATTAACGGCGTGACCGTCGATGTGCGTCTGGGGAATAAATTCCGCACCTTCAGCGGCCACACGGCACCGTTTATCGACCTCAGCGGGCCGAAAGACGAAGTCAGTGCGGCGCTGGATCGCGTCATGAGCGACGAAATCGTCATCGAAGAAGGAGAGGCGTTTTATCTCCATCCTGGCGAACTGGCGCTGGCGGTGACCTTTGAATCCGTCACGCTGCCTGCGGATCTGGTCGGCTGGCTTGACGGGCGCTCTTCCCTGGCGCGTCTGGGCCTGATGGTACACGTCACCGCGCACCGTATCGATCCGGGCTGGTCTGGCCGTATCGTGCTGGAGTTCTTTAACGCCGGTAAACTGCCGCTGGCGCTTCGCCCGGGTATGATGATTGGTGCGTTGAGCTTCGAACCGCTGACCGGCCCGGCAGACCGTCCTTATAACCGCCGTCAGGACGCAAAATATCGCGACCAGCAGGGTGCGGTTGCCAGTCGTATCGATAAAGACTGATCTGTGAGTTCACTGAGGAAGCCATGAGAAGAGTTCTGACAACGCTGATGATTTTGCTGGTGGTGCTGGTGGCTGGCCTTTCAGCGTTGGTGCTGCTGGTTAACCCCAATGACTTCCGGGCCTATATGGTGCGGCAGGTGGAAGCGCGCAGCGGGTATGAACTCAAGCTGGACGGGCCGCTGCGCTGGCATGTCTGGCCTCAGCTCAGCATTCTCTCCGGACGTATGTCGCTCACCGCGCCGGGCGCCGCCCAGCCGCTGGTCACGGCGGATAACATGCGTCTTGATGTCGCGCTCATCCCGCTGTTATCCCATCAGCTCCAGGTAGAACAGGTGATGCTGAAAGGGGCGGTGATTCAGCTTACGCCACAAACCGAAGCCGTTCGTCAGGCGGATGCCCCGGTCGCACCGCGTGAAAATACCTTGCCTGACGTTCCGTCTGACACCGGCTGGTCGTTCGATATTGGTAATCTGAAAGTCGCTGACAGCGTGCTGGTTTTCCAGCATGAGGATGACGAACAGATCACCGTACGCAATATCAACCTCAGGATGGAGCAGGACGCCAACCATCACGCCACCATGGAGTTCTCCGGGCGGATCAACCGCAATCAGCGCGATCTCAACCTGTCGATGAATGCGAACGTGAACGCGTCGGACTACCCGCACCAGCTGACGGCGGACGTTCAGCAACTCAACTGGCAGCTGACCGGCGCGGATCTACCCACAAAAGGGATCGTCGGGCAGGGCACGATGCAGGCGGTGTGGCACGAAGAGCGCAAACAGCTCGAACTGAACGCGCTCAACCTTCAGGCCAACGACAGTACCCTGAAAGGGCAGGCGAGCGTCACGCTTGATGAAAAACCCAAGTGGGTGTTGGATCTGCAATTCGACAGGCTGAACCTTGAGAACCTGCTCCCGCCCCAGCCGGTGAACGCGACCGATGAAGGGGGCACGCAGGTGGGGCAAAGCCAGGGCACGCAGTCGCGTCCGGTGATCTCCTCTAATCTCGATCAGCCTGACTACAACGGCCTGCGCGGATTTACCGCCGACATTCTGCTGAAAGCGAACAGCGTGCGCTGGCGTGGCATTGATTTTACTGACGTCAGCAGCCAGATGTTCAACCACAATGGCCTGCTGGTCATTTCCGAACTCAGCGGAAAAATGGGGGCAGGGAACCTCTCCCTGCCAGGCACGCTGGATGTACGCAAAAACGTTGCCAGCGCCGCGTTCCAGCCGCGTCTGGAAAACGTTGAGATTGGCACCATCCTGAAAGCCTTTAATTACCCGATTGCCCTCACGGGGCAGCTGTCGCTGGCAGGGGATTTCTCCGGCACGAAGATTGATGCGGACGCGTTCCGCCGTAGCTGGCAGGGGCAGGCGCACGTTGAGCTGAAAGATTCACGCATGGAAGGGCTTAACTTCCAGCAGCTGGTGCAGCAGGCGGTAGAGCGCAGCAGCAGCGTGAAAGCGAATGAAAACTACGACAGCGCAACCCGTCTCGACAGCTTTACCAGCGAGCTTGCCCTCGACAACGGTCAGCTCTCGCTGGACGAGATGCAGGGAACCTCCTCTCTGCTGGCGCTGACCGGAACCGGCGCGCTGGATCTGGTGAAAGAGACGGCAGACACCCGCTTTAACGTCCGCGTGAAGGCCGGTTGGGAAGGCGAAGGTCAGCTTGTCGAGTTCCTGAAAGAGACGCCGATACCGCTGCGCGTCTACGGAAAATGGCAAGAGCTGAATTATAGTTTGCAGGTCGATCAGATCCTGCGTAAGCACCTTCAGGATGAAGCGAAACGTCGGCTGAATGACTGGGCGGATCGCAATAAAGAGTCTCAGTCAGGTAAGGACGTGAAAAAGCTGCTCGATAAGCTGTGATGCCTGTTGTGCCGGGTGGCGGCTTTGCCTTACCCGGCCTACAAAAGCCAGACACCGTAGGCCGGGTAAGCGAAGCGCCACCCGGCTTTTTTACACATCAAAATCCATCTCATCTTCACCGCGCAGCGGTATCAGCTGCACCTTCTGCACGCGATGGCTCTCTACCTGCAAGGTTTTGATCATGTAATCCCCCACCTGAACCTCTTCGCCCGGCTGCGGAATGCGTTGCAGATATTCCATCAGCAAACCGGCGATGGTGTGGTATTCGCGCTTCTCGTCCAGCGGAAGCGGAACGAACTGCACCAGATCCTCCAGCGGCATATGGCCGTTAGCGGTCCAGCTGCCGTCGGCGTTTTTCTGAATATCGTGGCGCGCATCGATCTCATCCACCTCATTAGGCAGATTACCGGCGATGGTTTCCATGACGTCACTGAGCGTCACCAGCCCTTCCACAGAACCAAATTCATCTACGACAAACGCGAAGTGGGTACGCGCGTTGCGGAACTGCTCCAGGGCGGAGAGCAGCGGCAGCGCTTCCGGGAACACCAGCGGCTGGCGCACCAGCGCGCGCAGGTTGAGCGGCTCGCCGTGAAGCTGCTGTTGCAGCAGGTCGATCACGTGTACCACGCCCAGTAGCTCTTCTTCCTCTTCTCCGCCGGTGACGACCACGCGGGTGTGCTGGTTTTTATCCAGCAGGGCACGGATCTGCTCTTCCGGTGCCGTCAGGTCAACATGCTCAATGTCATGCCGCGAGGTCATGATACTGCTCACCGAACGCTGGTTGAGGTTAAGCACGCGCTCTATCATCCGGCGTTCCTGCGGGTTGAAGATCTGCCCGTCGCTGTGGTCGGCAAGCATCGCAGCGGACTCAGCATCCAGCTCGGCATCCTCTTTTTTGCCGCTCAGCAGGCGCATCACGGTATCTGCGGTGCGCTGGCGTAATGTCTGGTTGGCGGAGAGAAACCGGCGACGGTTGAAAATGGCCAGCTGGTTGAGGAACTCAATCAGCACCGAGAAACCAATGGCAGCGTACAGATATCCTTTCGGGATATGGAAGCCAAACCCATCCGCCACCAGGCTAAAGCCAATCATCAGCAGGAAGCTCAGACAGAGGATGACGATAGTCGGGTGACTGTTCACGAAGCGCGTGAGGGCTTTACTGGCGAGCACCATCAGGGTGATGGCGATGATCACGGCGGCCATCATCACGGCCAGATGGTCAACCATCCCGACGGCAGTGATCACGGAGTCGAGAGAAAAGACGGCATCCAGCACCACTATTTGCGCGACGACCGGCCAGAATTTAGCGCCGCGTCGCTGGGTGGGGTTTTCACTGTCTTTTCCCTCCAGTCGCTCATTAAGCTCAACCGTGGCTTTGAACAGCAGGAACAATCCGCCGAAAAGCATGATCAGGTCGCGGGCGCTAAAGCTCAGACTCTGAATGCTGAATAAGGGTTTGGTCAGCGTCACCAGCCAGGAGATTGAGGCCAGTAACAGCAGACGCATCACCATGGCGAGCAGCAGGCCCGTCACGCGGGCGCGGTCGCGTTGTGAAGGGGGTAATTTATCGGCGAGGATGGCGATAAACACCAGGTTATCAATGCCGAGTACTAATTCGATGACGACCAGCGTCACCAGCCCGGCCCAGATTGATGGATCGGCAATCCATTCCATAGTAAATGCAATACCTTCTGTTATATGACTAATGTCACACTTCGATCATGGATAAAGCCGACGAAAATTGCAATGCCGGGGTGAGATTTCTCTTAATGCTACACTCACGTAAAACCCATTTACCGGGCGGTGTAAATAAGTTAATTGCGAATATTTAATTACAGAAGACGATATTTAGGATATATCGCAATAAATGGCGCGGTGATCTATTTTGTCAATATAAAGAAAATCCGAAAACCTTAAAACTTTGCTCTTAATATTAATCTTAAAAACGAATATTAGGACGGTTGTCTCCTTGCCTGCTATTAGGTTAGCTGCAACAATTCTTCCAGCATCAAATGTTAAATCTCCTTGTTGCTATTTTTGTTTCGGTCTTAGGTGAAGGTTATACATTATCAGTCTGCCTTTTGAGGTGATTGATACATTTCACAAAAGGCCTTATCAAAGAGGGTGTCTAACCATAACGCATTGTTTAGTCAGTGGATTGGTAACTGAAAGCCAAGGGCGGTAGCGTGCCTGAAAGCGTGTGAATCAGCCTCAATTATTCTGTCAATAGCCAATGGATGAATAAGCTTTTTTTAGGACTGATGCCAGTTATATTGCTAAATGATTAACTGCATTCTGATTGTCACCACGACCCGCGCTTATTTTAATTGCACAGGATAATTACTCTGCCAAAGTGATAAATAATCAATGATGAAATCCAAAATGAAATTGATGCCATTATTGGTGTCTGTGACCTTGATGAGTGGTTGCACGGTCTTTCCCGGCAGCAATATGTCAACAATGGGCAAGGATGTGATTAAACAGCAGGATGCTGATTTTGATCTCGACAAAATGGTGAATGTTTATCCATTAACCCCACGTCTGGTAGAACAATTACGCCCACGTCCAAATGTTGCTCAGCCAAATATGTCTCTGGACCAGGAAATTGCCTCTTACCAGTACCGCGTAGGTCCGGGTGACGTCATTAACGTGACCGTCTGGGATCACCCGGAGCTGACCACGCCTGCGGGCCAGTACCGCAGCTCAAGCGACACCGGTAACTGGGTACAGTCCGATGGCACCATGTTCTATCCCTACATTGGCAAAGTGCACGTTGCGGGCAAAACGCTTGCTGAAATCCGTAGTGATATTACCGGCCGCCTGGCGCAGTACATTGCTGACCCGCAGGTGGACGTTAATATCGCCGCGTTCCGATCCCAGAAAGCCTATATCTCTGGCCAGGTCAACAAATCCGGTCAGCAGGCGATCACCAACGTTCCGCTCACCGTGCTGGATGCGATCAATGCCGCAGGCGGCTTAACCGACGGCGCTGACTGGCGCAACGTGGTGCTGACCCACAACGGCAAAGAGCAGCGCATTTCGCTTCAGGCGCTGATGCAAAACGGTGACCTGACCCAGAACCGCCTGCTCTATCCGGGCGACATTCTGTATGTGCCGCGCAACGACGATCTGAAAGTGTTCGTGATGGGTGAAGTGAAGAAACAGAGCACCCTCAAGATGGACTTCAGCGGTATGACCCTGACCGAAGCGCTGGGCAATGCGGAAGGCATCGACCTGACCGCCTCCAACGCCAGCGGTATCTTCGTGATCCGTCCTATCAAAGGCGAGAACGCGAAGGGCAAGATTGCCAACATCTACCAGCTGGATATGTCCGACGCGACGTCCCTGGTCATGGCAACGTCGTTCCGTCTCCAGCCGTACGATGTGGTCTATGTCACCACCGCGCCGGTTGCCCGCTGGAACCGTCTGATCAACCAGTTGCTGCCTACCATCAGTGGCGTTCGCTACATGACGGATACGGCGAGCGACGTTCATAACTGGTAAGCCGCGATGTTTAACAAAATTCTGGTGGTGTGCGTGGGGAACATTTGCCGTTCCCCCACGGCTGAAAGGCTGCTGAAAAATTACCAGCCTGCGTTAACGGTCGACTCCGCAGGGCTGGGCGCGCTGGTCGGAAAAGGTGCCGACGAACGTGCCGCAAGCGTTGCCCTTGAGCATAACCTCTCACTCGACGGGCACGTTGCCCGTCAGGTCTCTGGCCGGATGTGCCGGGAATATGACCTGATCCTCGCGATGGAAAAACGCCACATTCACGCGCTGTGCGATATCGCACCGGAGATGCGCGGCAAGGTGATGCTGTTTGGTCACTGGGATGGCGAGCGCGAAATTCCCGATCCGTATCGCAAGAGCCGCGAGGCCTTTGAGGCGGTATACACCTTACTAGACCAGTCTGCCCGTCAGTGGGCGCAGGCACTGAAAGCTCAGCAGGGATAACAATGACAGAAAAAACAAGACCTTCTGCCGCCCCGACGTCGGGCAGTGATGAAATCGATATCGGTCGCCTGGTCGGGACCGTTATTGAAGCGAAATGGTGGGTGCTGGGTATTACCGCCATCTTTGCCGTGGCGGCGATCGTTTATACGCTGTTCGCGACGCCTATTTACAGCGCCGACGCGCTGGTGCAGATCGAACAAAATACCGGAAACTCGCTGGTTCAGGATATCGGCTCGGCGCTGGCCAACAAGCCGCCAGCATCGGAAGCCGAAATTCAGCTGATCCAGTCGCGCCTGGTACTGGGCAAAACGGTTCACGATCTGGGGCTGGATATTGCGGTCACCAAAAACACCTTCCCGGTGTTTGGCGCTGGCTGGGATCGCCTGATGGGGCGCAGTAACGATACGGTAAAAGTGACCGACTTTGTGATCCCCAAAGGGGCAGGGGACCAAACCTTTACCCTGACCGTGCTGGGACCAAAACAGTATCAGCTGACCAGCGACGCGGGCTTCAGCGCGCGCGGCGAAGTGGGGCAGATGCTGACCAAAGAGGGCGTCAGCATCAAGGTCAGCGCTATTCAGGCGCATGAGGGCGGGGAGTTTACGGTCACTAAATTCTCGACGCTCGGGATGATCAACAACCTGCAAAATAACCTGACTGTCACCGAAAACGGCAAGGATACCGGCGTTCTGAGCATGACCTTCACCGGTGAAGACAAGGATCAAATCCGCGACATCCTGAACAGCATCACCCGCAACTATCTGGAACAGAACGTTGAGCGTAAGTCTGCGGAAGCCGCGAAAAGCCTGGCGTTCCTCAGTAAGCAACTGCCGGAGGTGCGCGCCCGTCTGGATGACGCTGAGAACAAGCTGAACGCGTACCGTCAGGACAAGGATTCCGTCGACCTGCCGCTGGAGGCGAAATCGGTTCTCGACTCCATGGTCAATATTGATGCGCAGCTGAACGAGCTGACCTTCAAAGAGGCGGAGATTTCCAAGCTCTATACCAAACGTCACCCGGCGTACCGCACGTTGCTGGAAAAACGTCGTACCCTGGAAGAAGAGAAGGCGAAGCTGAATGACCGTGTGACCGCGATGCCGAAGACGCAGCAGGAAATTGTTCGCCTGACGCGTGATGTGGAATCCGGCCAGCAGGTTTACATGCAACTGCTGAACAAACAGCAGGAGCTGAAAATCACCGAAGCCAGCACCGTCGGCGACGTGCGTATCGTTGACCCGGCCATTACCCAGCCGGGCGTGCTGAAGCCGAAGAAAGCGCTGATTATCCTCGGCAGCATTATTCTCGGCCTGATGCTCTCTATCGTCGGTGTGCTGCTGCGCTCGCTGTTCAACCGCGGTATCGAAAGCCCGCAGGTGCTGGAAGAGAATGGTATCAGCGTATACGCCAGCATCCCGCTTTCAGAGTGGCAGAAGTCCCGTGACAGCGTGAAAACCATCAAGGGCGTCAAACGTTACAAACAGAGCCAGCTGCTGGCCGTGGGTAATCCGACCGACCTGGCGATTGAAGCGGTGCGCAGCCTGCGTACCAGCCTCCACTTCGCCATGATGCAGGCCAAAAACAACGTCCTGATGATGACCGGCGTCAGCCCGTCAATCGGTAAGACCTTCGTCTGTGCCAACCTGGCGGCGGTGGTGAGCCAGACCAACAAGCGCGTGCTGCTGATCGACTGTGACATGCGTAAGGGCTACACCCACGAGCTGCTGGGCACCAACAACGTTAACGGTCTGTCGGAAATCCTGCTCGGTAAAGGGGAAATCAGCGAAAGCGCCAAGCCGACCTCGATTCCGAAATTTGACCTGATCCCGCGTGGCCAGGTGCCGCCGAACCCGTCTGAACTGCTAATGAGCGAGCGCTTCACGCAGCTGATTGAGTGGGCGAGCAAAAACTACGACCTGGTGCTGATCGATACCCCGCCAATTCTGGCCGTCACTGACGCTGCCGTGGTGGGACGTCATGCAGGCACCACGCTGATGGTCGCACGCTATGCGGTGAACACCCTGAAGGAAGTGGAAACCAGCCTGAGCCGCTTCGAGCAGAACGGGATTGAGGTTAAGGGGGTCATTCTGAACTCCATCTTCCGCCGCGTGACCGGGTATCAGGATTACGGCTACTACGAGTACGAATACAAGTCTGACTCTAAATAACAAAACACACCCCACACCCCTCACCCTAACCCTCTCCCCAAAGGGGAGAGGGGACTGACTGGTGCGGTCTTTCACCCTCTCCCCTCCGGGGAGAGGGCCGGGGTGAGGGGCAGGAGGAATACATGAGCACACAACGCCCTTTGATTTCTATCTATATGCCGACATGGAATCGTCAGCAACTGGCGATCCGCGCGATTAAATCGGTCCTGCGTCAGGATTACGATAACTGGGAACTGATTATCGTGGATGACTGTTCCTCCTCTTACGAACAACTGCAAAAGTTTGTTGAAGACCTGAACGACCCGCGCGTGGTGTACACCCACAATGCCATCAACTCCGGGGCGTGTGCGGTGCGCAACCAGGCGATTATGCAGGCGAAAGGGCAGTATCTGACCGGTATCGACGACGATGACGAATGGACGCCAAACCGTCTGTCGATCTTCCTGTCGCACAAAGCGCAGCTGGTGACTCACGCGTTTCTGTATGCCAACGACTATGTCTGCCAGGGCGAGGTCTATTCGCAGCCCGCCAGTCTGCCGCTGTATCCGAAATCACCCTATTCCCGCCGCCTGTTCTACAAGCGCAACATTATCGGTAATCAGGTGTTTACCTGGGCATGGCGCTTTAAGGAGTGCCTGTTCGATACCGAGCTGAAGGCCGCGCAGGATTACGACATCTTCCTGCGTATGGTGGTGGAGTACGGCGAGCCGTGGAAGGTGGAAGAGGCCACGCAGATCCTGCATATCAATCACGGGGAGATGCAAATCACCTCGTCGCCGAAGAAATTCTCGGGCTACTTCCATTTTTACCGCAAGCACAAGGACAAGTTTGACCGTGCCAGCCGGAAGTATCAGCTCTTTACCCTGTATCAGATCCGCAATAAGCGCATGAACTGGCGCACGCTGCTGACGCTGCTGTCGGTACGTAACGGCAAGCGTCTGGCTGACGGGCTTCGGGGGAAATAATGTTTCTGGAAGATTGCCGCGCTAACAGCTGGAGCCTGCGCCCGTGCTGCATGGTTCTGGCCTACCGCATTGCCCACTTTTGCTCCGTGTGGCGCAAAAAAAATGTACTGAACAATATATGGGCCGCACCGGTGCTGGTGCTGTATCGCATCATCACCGAATGCTTTTTTGGCTATGAAATTCAGGCCGCTGCCACCATTGGCCGCCGCTTTACCATTCATCACGGCTATGCAGTGGTCATCAACAAGTTCGTCGTCGCGGGTGATGATTTCACCATTCGCCACGGGGTGACGATCGGCAACCGCGGGCCAGACAGCCTGGCCTGCCCGGTAATTGGCAATAACGTCGAGCTGGGCGCCAACGTGGTGATGATCGGGGAGATTACCGTGGGCAATAACGTGACGATTGGCGCAGGCAGCGTGGTGCTGGACAGCATTCCGGACAACGCGCTGGTGGTGGGCGAGAAAGCCCGCGTGAAGGTGATTAAATGAACATTCTGCAATTTAACGTGCGCCTCGCAGAGGGCGGGGCGGCAGGCGTGGCGCTGGATCTGCACCAGCGCGCGCTGCAAAAAGGACTCCAGTCGCGCTTTGTTTACGGCTACGGCAAAGGCGGCAAGAAAAGCGTCAGCCATGATAACTATCCGCAGGTGCTGAAACAGACGCCACGTCTGACCTCCATTGCCAATATTGCGCTGTTCCGCCTGTTTAACCGCGATCTGTTCGGCAACCTGAACAATCTCTACCGCACCGTCACCCGCACCAGCGGGCCGGTTGTGCTGCACTTCCACGTGCTGCACAGCTACTGGCTGAATCTGGACGAGGTGGTGGCGTTTTGTGGCAAGGTGAAGGCGCACAAGCCGGATACCCGATTCGTCTGGACGCTGCACGACCACTGGAGCGTGACCGGACGTTGCGCCTTTACCGACGGCTGCGAAGGCTGGAAAGATAACTGCCAGAAATGCCCTACGCTCAGCAACTACCCGCCGGTGAAGGTGGATCGTGCGCATCAGCTGGTTGAGGGTAAGCGTCAGCTGTTCCGCGACATGCTCTCGCTCGGCTGCACCTTTATCTCCCCAAGCCAGCACGTGGCGGATGCTTTTAATAGCCTGTACGGAGCAGGGCGCTGCCAGATCATCAACAACGGTATTGATGTGGCAACGGAAGCGATCCTGGCCGAACTGACGCCCGTGGCCGTTACCGCCGGTAAGCCGAAAATTGCGGTTGTCGCCCATGACCTGCGCTACGACGGCAAAACCAATCAACAGCTGGTGCGCGACATGATGGCGCTCGGCGACAAAATTGAACTGCATACCTTCGGCAAATTCTCGCCGTTCGAAGGCGCTAACGTGGTGAACCATGGGTTTGAAACCGACAAGCGCAAGCTGATGAGCGCGCTCAACGGTATGGACGCGCTGGTGTTCAGCTCCCGCGTGGACAACTACCCGCTGATCCTGTGCGAAGCGCTCTCCATTGGCGTGCCGGTCATTGCCACCCACAGCGACGCGGCGCGTGAAGTGCTGGAGAAATCGGGCGGTAAAACCTTCGCTGAAAACGAGGTGCTGCCGCTGGTGCAGTTGCCGAAGGCCGATATCGCGCAGGCTGTTTTTGGCACGGACCTGGAATCGTTCCGCAACCGCAGCCGTAAAGCGTACAGTGGACAACAGATGCTGGAGGAGTATGTCTCGTTCTATCAGAATCTGTAGTTATCTGCTGCTGCCGCTGATCTACCTGCTGGTCAACGTCAAAATTGCCCAGCTCGGTGAAAGCTTCCCGATTACCATCGTCACCTTCCTGCCGGTTCTGCTGTTGCTGTACGTTGACAAGCTTAACCTCAAAAAGCTGATGATTGCGCTGGGCCTCGGGTTTGGTCTGACGGCATTTAACTACATCTTTGGTCAGTCGCTGGACGCCAGCAAATATGTCACCTCCACCATGCTGTTTGTTTATATCGTTATCATTATTGGCATGGTGTGGAGTATTCGCTTTAAAACTATTTCACCGCACAATTATAGGAAAATCCTTAGGTTCTTTTATATTGTCGTCGGGCTGATTGTTATGCTTGCGGCCATGGAGATGGCGCAAATTATTCTCACCGGCGGCAGTAGCCTGATGGAAATAATTTCGAAATATCTTATATACAGTAACAGCTATGTACTGAACTTCATTAAGTTTGGTGGCAAGCGTACCACGGCGCTCTATTTTGAACCGGCGTTTTTCGCTCTGGCGTTAATCTCAATTTGGCTCAGCATCAAACAGTTTGGTATCAAAACCCCCAAGACCGATGCTATGATTCTTGCAGGAATCGTTCTGTCAGGGTCGTTCTCCGGGGTAATGACGTTTATTCTGTTTTACCTGCTGGAGTGGGCATTCCAGTACCTGAACAAAGAGGCGATTAAGAAAAAACTGCCGCTGGCGATAATCTCTCTGACGGTATTTTTAGTGGGCGTAATATTTGCCTTTCCGTACATTTCTGAACGCTTGGGTGATTTGGGAACGGAAGGTTCGTCGTCCTATTATCGCATCATTGGTCCTCTGGTGATGGTGGGTTATTCCTTAACCCATATTGATGGCGTAGTAAGATTTGGCTCACTTTACGAATATGTTGCATCATTCGGAATCTTTAACGGTGCGGATGTCGGTAAAACCATAGACAATGGTCTGTATCTGTTAATTATTTATTTTTCCTGGTTCGCCGTACTGTTGACACTGTGGTATCTGTTTAAAGTTTTCAAAATGATGATTAACGCGTTTGGTGATAACCAGAACTTTCGCGTTCAGCTTTATCTGTTTACGCCGGTGTCGCTGTTTTTTACCGGGTCAATATTTAGCCCGGAATATGCGTTCTTAATTGTATGTCCGTTTATTTTGCGCAAAGCGCTAAATATTACGCGGGCATGACGAAATGAGGTGATTTATGTTTCTTAGCGTCATTACTGTCGCCTTTCGTAACTACGAAGGGGTGGTAAAAACCTGGCGCTCGCTGCGCAATCTGGCGCGCGATCCAAGCCTCACCTTTGAGTGGATCGTGGTTGATGGCGGCTCGAACGACGGCACGGCGGAGTTCCTGGAAAAACTCAACGGTGAGTTCAACTTACGTTACATCAGCGAGAAAGATAAAGGCATTTACGATGCCATGAATAAAGGCATCAACATGGCGCAGGGGCGTTACGCCATCTTCCTTAATTCCGGCGATGTGTTCCATGAAGATGTGGCCCTGTTTGCCCGTCAGCTGGCGCGCCAGAAAGAAGATGCCATGTTTATCGGTGATGCGCTGCTGGATTTCGGCGAGGGGAAAAAAGTGCTGCGCGGCGCGAAACCAGGCTGGTATATCTACCACAGCCTGCCAGCCAGCCATCAGGCTATTTTCTTCCCGATGAGCGGCCTGAAAAAACAACCTTACGATTTACGCTATAAAGTGTCATCAGATTATGCCCTGGCCGCCAGTCTGTACAAATCTGGCTACCCGTTCCGTCGAATTAAAGGACTGGTCTCTGAATTTTCCATGGGCGGCGTGTCAACCTCGAATAATCTGGAACTGTGCCAGGATGCCAAAAACGTGCAGCGTAAAATATTACGCGTACCGGGTTTCTGGGCGGAATTATCTTATTTCTTACGTCTGAAAACGACGGGTAAAGCGAAAGCCTTATATAACAAAGCCTGAGATATAAGGAAACGTAATGCAGGAATTAAATGGATTCTCCGTGCCGAAAGGTTTTCGGGGCGGGAGCGGTATTAAAGTTCAATTGTGGTGGGCTGTACAGGCAACGTTATTTGCCTGGTCGCCGCAAATACTCTACCGCTGGCGCGCATTTTTACTGCGTCTGTTTGGCGCAAAAATAGGAAAAAACGTAGTCATTCGTCCTTCGGTGAAAATTACCTATCCCTGGAAATTAACGCTTGGGGATTACGCCTGGGTAGGGGATGACGCGGTGTTATATACCCTGGGCGAGATTACGATTGGCGCAAATTCGGTGGTCTCACAGAAGTGTTATTTGTGCACCGGCAGCCACGATTTTATGAGTCAGCATTTTGATATTACCGCTTCGCCAATTGTGATCGGCGAAAAATGCTGGCTGGCAACGGATGTCTTTGTTGCACCCGGTGTTTCTGTTGGCGATGGCACGGTAGTCGGTGCCCGCAGCAGCGTTTTTAAATCGCTACCGGCAAATACGGTTTGCCGTGGCAACCCCGCAGTGGTGATACGCGAACGCGTTGAAACTGAAAAACTTTGATAAGTACAGAGGAATATAAACATGTCTAAAGTCGCTCTCATCACCGGCGTTACCGGACAAGATGGTTCTTACCTGGCAGAATTGCTGCTGGAAAAAGGGTATGAAGTTCACGGTATTAAGCGTCGTGCCTCTTCATTCAACACCGAGCGTGTCGATCACATTTACCAGGATCCGCATGCGGCAAACCCGAAATTCCATCTGCATTACGGCGACCTGACCGATACCTCCAACCTGACCCGCATCCTGCAAGAAGTGCAGCCGGATGAAGTGTACAACCTGGGCGCGATGAGCCACGTTGCGGTCTCCTTCGAGTCCCCGGAATACACCGCTGACGTGGATGCGATGGGTACGCTGCGTCTGCTGGAAGCGATTCGCTTCCTCGGTCTTGAGAAGAAAACCCGCTTCTACCAGGCATCTACCTCTGAGCTGTACGGTCTGGTGCAGGAAATTCCGCAGAAAGAGACCACGCCGTTCTACCCACGTTCTCCGTACGCTGTGGCGAAACTGTACGCTTACTGGATCACCGTGAACTACCGTGAATCCTACGGCATGTACGCCTGTAACGGCATTCTGTTCAACCACGAATCCCCGCGTCGCGGCGAAACCTTCGTGACCCGCAAAATCACCCGCGCGATCGCCAACATCGCTCAGGGCCTGGAGTCTTGCCTGCACCTCGGCAACATGGATTCCCTGCGTGACTGGGGACATGCAAAAGACTACGTGAAAATGCAGTGGATGATGTTGCAGCAGGAGCAGCCAGAAGACTTCGTGATTGCGACCGGCGTGCAGTACTCCGTGCGTCAGTTCGTTGAGATGGCCGCGGCACAGCTGGGCATCAAACTGCGCTTCGAAGGCACCGGCGTGGAAGAGAAGGGTATCGTTGTTTCCGTGACCGGCCACGATGCACCGGGCGTGAAGCCTGGCGATGTGATTGTCCAGGTTGATCCGCGTTACTTCCGTCCTGCTGAAGTGGAAACCCTGCTGGGCGACCCAACCAAAGCGCACGAAAAACTGGGCTGGAAACCAGAAACCACCCTGCAAGAAATGGTATCCGAGATGGTGGCCAAAGATCTTGAAGCAGCGAAAAAACACTCCCTGCTTAAGTCTCATGGCTACGAGGTTGCCATCGCGCTGGAGTCCTGAGAATGACAAAACAACGTATTTTTGTCGCCGGTCATCGCGGAATGGTGGGTTCCGCGATTGTCCGCCAGCTTGAGCAGCGCGGCGACGTTGAGGTGATTGTTCGCACCCGTGACGAGCTGAACCTGCTGGACAGCAAAGCGGTGCAGGAGTTCTTCGCCAGCGGACGTATCAACCAGGTGTATCTGGCGGCGGCGAAGGTGGGCGGCATTGTCGCTAACAACACCTACCCGGCGGATTTCATCTACGAGAACATGATGATTGAGAGCAACATCATTCACGCGGCGCATCTGCACAACGTGAACAAGCTGCTGTTCCTCGGTTCATCCTGTATCTACCCGAAAATGGCGAAGCAGCCGATCGCCGAGAGCGAACTGTTGCAGGGCACGCTCGAAGCCACCAACGAGCCGTATGCGATTGCCAAAATTGCCGGGATCAAGCTGTGTGAATCCTACAACCGTCAGTATAACCGCGACTATCGCTCGGTGATGCCGACCAACCTGTACGGACCGCACGATAACTTCCACCCGAGCAATTCGCACGTGATCCCGGCGCTGCTGCGTCGTTTCCACGAGGCGACTGCCGAAAACGCCCCGGATGTGGTGGTGTGGGGCAGCGGGACGCCGATGCGCGAGTTCCTGCACGTGGATGACATGGCGGCTGCCAGCATTCACGTGATGGAGCTGGATCGCGAGGTGTGGCAGGAAAACACCGAGCCGATGCTGTCGCACATTAACGTCGGGACCGGCGTGGACTGCACCATCCGCGAGCTGGCGCAGACCATCGCGCAGGTGGTGGGCTACAAAGGACGCGTGGTGTTTGACGCCACCAAACCGGACGGCACGCCGCGCAAGCTGCTGGACGTGACCCGTCTGCATCAGCTGGGCTGGTATCACGAGGTCTCACTGGAGCAGGGGCTGGCCAGCACCTACCAGTGGTTCCTGGAAAACCAGCACCGCTTCCGGGGGTAATGATGTTTTTAAGTCAGGAAGATTTTGCCACGGTGGTGCGTTCCACTCCGCTCATCTCTATTGATTTGATTGTGGAGAACGAACGCGGCGAGTTCTTGCTGGGGAAACGAACCAATCGTCCTGCACAGGGCTTCTGGTTCGTGCCCGGCGGGCGCGTGCAGAAGGATGAGACGCTGACCGATGCGTTTGAGCGTCTCACTCTGGCGGAACTGGGCCTGCAACTGCCGATGGCAGCGGGCCAGTTTTACGGGGTCTGGCAGCACTTCTATGACGATAACTTTTCAGGCACCGGGTTCACCACGCACTACATTGTGCTGGGGTTCCGCCTGAAGGTGAGTGAGGCAGACCTGCGTCTGCCTGATTCTCAGCATGACGATTACCGCTGGTTAACGCCAGAGGCGCTGCTGGCAAGCGACAACGTCCATGACAACAGTCGGGCGTACTTCCTCGCGGAACGTCAGGCCGAGGTGCCAGGCCTATGAAAATCCTCGTCTACGGAATTAACTACTCCCCGGAGCTTACCGGTATCGGGAAATACACCGGTGAGATGGTCGAGTGGATGGCGAGCCAGGGACATGACGTGCGGGTGATTACTGCCCCGCCGTATTACCCGGAGTGGAAGGTAGGCGAACGCTATTCCAGCTGGCGCTACCGCCGCGAAGAGGGTGCCGCGACCGTCTGGCGCTGCCCGCTCTACGTGCCGAAACAGCCCTCGACGCTGAAACGTTTAATTCATCTGGGCAGCTTTGCCCTGAGCAGTTTTTTCCCGCTGATGGCGCAGCGTCGCTGGAAGCCGGATCGCATCATCGGCGTGGTGCCGACGCTGTTCTGCACGCCAGGCATGCGCCTGCTGGGAAAACTCTCCGGCGCGCGCACCCTGCTGCATATTCAGGATTATGAAGTGGACGCCATGCTCGGGCTGGGGATGGCCGGGAAAGGCAAGGGCGGCAAGGTGGCGAAGCTCGCCAGCGCCTTTGAGCGCAGCGGCCTGCACAACGTGGATTACGTCTCAACCATCTCGCGCTCAATGATGAACAAGGCGCAGGAGAAGGGCGTCCCGGCGGAAAAGGTGATCTTCTTTCCAAACTGGTCCGAAGTGGCGCGTTTCCGCGATGTGACAGAACACGATGCGCAGGCGTTACGCGCGCAGCTCGGGTTGCCTGCTGATCAAAAAATCATTCTTTACTCAGGCAACATCGGCGAAAAACAGGGGCTGGAGAGCGTGATTGACGCCGCGCTTCAGCTGAGCGAACACCCGTGGATGTTCGTGATTGTCGGGCAGGGCGGCGGTAAAGCGCGGCTGGAGAAAATGGCCAGCGAGCGCGGACTGACCAACATCCGCTTCTTCCCGCTTCAGTCGTATGACGCGCTGCCCGCGCTGCTGAAAATGGCGGATTGCCATCTGGTGGTGCAAAAACGCGGCGCGGCGGATGCGGTGCTGCCGTCCAAGCTGACCAACATTCTGGCGGTGGGCGGAAATGCGGTGATTACGGCAGAAGCCGCAACAGAATTAGGCCAGCTGTGTAACAGCTACCCGGGCATTGCCGTTTGCGTGGAGCCGGAATCGGTCCCTGCGCTGGTAACCGGCATTGAGCAGGCACTCGCCATGCCAAAAGAGAACACGGTGGCACGTGAATATGCCGAACGCACGCTCGAGAAAGAGAACGTGCTGAGCCAATTTATTGCAGATATACGGGGATAAATCATGAGTCAAACCACTTTGTATCCGGTCGTAATGGCGGGTGGATCCGGGAGCCGGTTGTGGCCACTGTCCCGCGTGCTTTATCCAAAACAGTTTCTGTGCCTGAAAGGCGACCTCACCATGCTGCAAACGACGGTTAACCGTCTGCACGGCGTGGAGTGTGAAAGCCCGGTGGTGATCTGTAACGAACAGCACCGCTTTATCGTGGCCGAGCAGCTGCGTCAGCTGAACAAGCTGACCGAAAATATCATTCTGGAGCCTGCCGGACGCAACACGGCGCCTGCGATCGCTCTGGCGGCGCTGGCGGCCAAACGCAGCAGCCCGGACTGCGATCCGCTGATGCTGGTGCTCGCGGCTGACCACGTCATCCAGCAGGAAGAGGCCTTCCGCGACGCGGTACGCGCGGCGATCCCTTACGCTGAGAACGGCAAGCTGGTGACCTTCGGTATCGTGCCGGATCTGCCGGAAACCGGCTACGGCTACATTCGCCGTGGTAGCGTAACGCCTGGCGAAGGTGACAGCGTGGCCTTTGACGTGGCGCAGTTTGTCGAAAAACCGAATCTGGAAACCGCGCAGGCCTACGTGGCCAGCGGGGAATACTACTGGAACAGCGGTATGTTCCTGTTCCGCGCCGGTCGCTACCTGGAAGAGCTGGAAAAATATCGCCCGGATATCTTAAGCGCCTGCGAAAAAGCGATGGCGGTGGTGGATCCGGATCTCGATTTTATCCGCGTGGATGAAGAATCCTTCCTCGCCTGTCCGGAAGAGTCTATTGACTATGCGGTGATGGAGCGCACGGCAGATGCGGTCGTGGTGCCGATGGATGCAGGCTGGAGCGATGTTGGCTCCTGGTCGTCTCTGTGGGAGATCAGCGCGCATACCCCGGAGGGTAACGTCCATCACGGGGATGTGATCAGCCACAAAACGGAAAACAGCTATGTCTACGCCGAGTCTGGCCTCGTCACCACGGTCGGGGTGAAAGATCTGGTGGTCGTGCAGACCAAAGATGCGGTGTTGATTGCTGACCGTAACGCCGTGCAGGACGTTAAAAAAGTGGTGGAGCAGATCAAGGCTGACGGCCGTCACGAACACCATATCCACCGGGAAGTCTACCGTCCGTGGGGCAAATATGACTCCATCGACGCTGGCGAGCGTTACCAGGTGAAACGCATCACCGTGAAGCCGGGTGAAGGGCTGTCGGTGCAGATGCACCATCACCGCGCCGAACACTGGGTGGTGGTGGCAGGGACCGCCAAAGTGACCATCGACGGCGAAGTGAAGCTGCTCGGCGAAAACGAGTCCATTTATATTCCGCTGGGTGCCACGCACTGTCTGGAAAACCCGGGGAAAATTCCGCTCGACTTAATTGAGGTGCGTTCCGGCTCCTATCTGGAAGAGGACGACATCATCCGCTTCCAGGATCGCTACGGGCGCGTGTAGCCCTCCGCATCATGCCCGGTGGCGCTGCGCTTACCGGGCCTACGAATGACAAAAATAAATTTGGCCATTACATGGTCAGGGCCAACTGTTGCCTGAAAAAGGGGTCATCATGGAAAAATTAACCTGTTTTAAAGCCTACGATATTCGCGGCAAGCTGGGCGAAGAGCTGAACGAAGACATTGCGTGGCGCATCGGCCGCGCGTACGGCGAATACCTGAAACCACAAACTATCGTGCTGGGCGGCGACGTGCGTCTGACAAGCGAATCCCTGAAGCTGGCGCTGGCGAAAGGGCTACAGGACGCGGGCGTCGACGTGCTGGATATCGGCCTTTCCGGTACAGAAGAGATCTATTTTGCCACCTTCCACCTGGGCGTGGACGGCGGTATCGAAGTGACGGCCAGCCATAACCCGATGGACTACAACGGCATGAAGCTGGTGCGCAAGGGCGCGCGTCCTATCAGCGGCGACACCGGCCTGCGCGACGTGCAGCGTCTGGCCGAGGCCAACGATTTCCCGCCGGTTAACGAAGCCAGACGCGGCAGCTATAAGCAGATCAACCTGCAAAAAGAGTACATCGACCACCTGCTGGGCTACATCAACGTGGCAAACCTCAAACCGCTGAAGCTGGTGATTAACTCCGGTAACGGCGCGGCAGGCCCGGTTGTCGATGCACTTGAAGCCCGCTTTAAGGCGCTGAACGTGCCGGTGACCTTCGTCAAAGTACACAACACGCCTGACGGCAACTTCCCGAACGGTATCCCGAACCCGCTGCTGCCGGAGTGCCGCGACGACACTCGCAACGCGGTGATTGAGCACGGCGCCGATATGGGTATCGCCTTTGACGGCGATTTTGACCGCTGCTTCCTGTTCGACGAAAAAGGGCAGTTCATCGAAGGCTACTACATTGTCGGCCTGCTGGCGGAAGCGTTCCTCGAGAAAAACCCGGGGGCGAAGATCATTCACGATCCGCGTCTTTCCTGGAACACCGTCGACGTGGTGAAGGCCGCGGGCGGCGAGCCGGTGATGTCCAAAACCGGTCATGCGTTTATCAAAGAGCGTATGCGCGAGGAAGACGCCATCTACGGCGGCGAGATGAGCGCCCACCACTATTTCCGTGATTTTGCCTACTGCGACAGCGGGATGATCCCGTGGCTGCTGGTGACCGAGCTGCTGTGCCTGAAAGGGCAGAGCCTGGGTGAGCTGGTGCGCGACCGCATGGCGGCGTTCCCGGCCAGCGGCGAGATCAACAGCAAACTGGCACAGCCCGCGGAGGCCATCGCCCGTGTCGAACAGCACTTCGCCATTCATGCGCTGGAGATTGACCGTACGGACGGTATCAGCATGGCGTTCCCGCAGTGGCGCTTCAACCTGCGCTCCTCCAACACCGAGCCGGTGGTGCGCCTGAACGTGGAGTCCCGGGCCGATACCGCGCTGATGGAAGCGCGAACGAAGGACATTCTGGCGCTGTTGAATCAGTAATACGAAAACCTGAAAACTGCCCCTCACCCCAGCCCCCTCCCCAGAGGGGAGAGGGTGAAAAATGCTCCGAGCCGTGTCCTCGACCAGAGGGGAGAGGGTGAAAGACCGCACCGGACAGTCCCCTCTCCCCTCCGGGGAGAGGGTTAGGGTGAGGGGTAAGGTTTTGGTTGAATAAAGGAACAACGATGACAAATCTAAAAAAGCGCGAACGAGCGAGAACGAATGCATCGTTAATCTCTATGGTGCAGCGTTTTTCTGATATCACCATCATGGTCGGCGGACTGTGGGCGGTGTGTTGGGTCAGCGGGCAGTCGTTCTTATACATGCACTTGCTGATGGCGTTAATTGCGCTGGTGGTGTTCCAGATGATCGGCGGCATGACCGATTTCTATCGTTCATGGCGCGGCGTCAAAATGACCACCGAACTGATGCTGCTGCTTCAGAACTGGACCTTAAGCCTGGTTTTCAGCGCAGGCCTGGTGGCGTTCAGCCATGATTTTGATAACCGTCTTGTGACCTATCTCTGCTGGTACCTGTTAACCAGCATTGGCATGGTGGTCTGCCGCTCGCTGATCCGCTTCGGTGCGGGCTGGCTGCGCAACCGCGGATATAACCGTCGCTTCGTTGCCGTGGCGGGCGATCTGCCGGTCGGACAGGTATTGCTCGACAGCTTCCGCAAAGAGCCGTGGTTAGGTTTTGAAGTGGTCGGGATTTATCACGACGCGAAGCCCGGCGGCGTGCCGTCCGACTGGGCAGGTAACTACGAACAGCTTATTGACGACGCGAGAGCAGGGAAGATCCACAACGTCTATATCGCCATGCAGATGAAAGATGAATCCCGCATCAAGAAACTGATGCGCGAGCTGGCGGATACCACCTGCTCGGTGATCCTCATCCCGGATGTCTTTACCTTCAACATTCTCCATTCCCGCATTGAAGAAGTGAACGGCGTACCGGTTGTGCCGCTGTACGACACGCCGCTGTCGGGGATTAACCGTGTGCTGAAGCGCGTGGAAGATATCGTGCTTTCATCCCTGATCCTGCTGCTCATCTCCCCGGTGCTGTGCTGCATTGCACTGGCGGTGAAGCTCAGCTCTCCGGGGCCGATCATCTTCCGTCAGACCCGCTACGGCATGGACGGTAAGCCGATCATGGTGTGGAAATTCCGCTCCATGAAGGTGATGGAGAACGACAAGGTAGTGACCCAGGCGACGCAGAACGATCCGCGCGTGACCCGTGTGGGCAACTTCCTGCGCCGTACCTCGCTCGATGAGCTGCCGCAGTTCATCAACGTGTTTACCGGCGGGATGTCCATCGTCGGGCCACGTCCTCACGCCGTGGCTCATAACGAGCAGTACCGTACCCTGATTGAAGGCTACATGCTGCGCCACAAGGTGAAGCCGGGCATCACCGGCTGGGCGCAGATCAACGGCTGGCGCGGCGAGACCGACACGCTGGAAAAAATGGAAAAACGTATCGAGTTCGATCTGGAGTACATCCGCGAGTGGAGCCTCTGGTTTGATATCAAGATTGTTTTTCTGACCATTTTCAAAGGCTTCGTGAACAAAGCGGCGTATTAAGATGAGCTTACGAGAAAAAACCATCAGCGGCGCGAAATGGTCAGCGATGGCGACCATCATCATCATTGGCCTCGGTCTGGTGCAGATGACGGTGCTGGCGCGCATTATCGATAATCACCAGTTTGGTCTGCTGACCGTCTCGCTGGTGATTATCGCCCTCGCCGATACGCTGTCGGACTTTGGTATCGCCAACTCCATTATCCAGCGCAAAGAGATCAGCCATCTGGAGCTGACCACGCTCTACTGGCTGAACGTCGGGCTGGGCATCTTCGTCTTTGTGCTGGTGTTTCTGCTGAGCGATGCGATTGCCGGTGTGCTGCACAACCCGGACCTGGCGCCACTGATGCGCACGCTGTCGTTTGCGTTCGTGGTGATCCCGCACGGGCAGCAGTTCCGCGCGCTGATGCAAAAAGAGCTGGAGTTCAACAAGATCGGCATGATTGAAACCAGCGCTGTGCTGGCGGGCTTTACCTTCACCGTGGTCAGCGCTCATTTCTGGCCGCTGGCAATGACCGCTATCCTCGGCTACCTCGTAAACTCTGCCGTGCGCACGCTGCTGTTCGGCTTCTTTGGCCGCAAGATTTATCGCCCGGGGCTGCATTTTTCGCTGGCGTCTGTTTCATCCAACCTGCGCTTCGGCGCGTGGCTGACCGCAGACAGTATTATCAACTATGTGAATACTAACCTCTCCACGCTGGTGCTGGCGCGCATTCTGGGCGCCAGCGTCGCGGGTGGCTATAACCTGGCGTATAACGTCGCGGTTGTCCCGCCGATGAAGCTCAACCCTATCATTACCCGCGTGCTGTTCCCGGCGTTCGCTAAAATTCAGGACGATACCGAGAAGCTGCGCGTGAACTTTTACAAGCTGCTCTCCGTGGTGGGGATCATAAACTTTCCGGTCCTGCTGGGGCTGATGGTGGTCGCCAGCAATTTTGTGCCGCTGGTGTTTGGTGAGAAATGGAACGGCATCATCCCGATCCTGCAACTGCTGTGCGTCGTGGGGCTGCTGCGCTCGGTGGGGAACCCGATTGGTTCTCTGCTGATGGCGAAGGCGCGCGTGGATATCAGCTTTAAGTTCAACGTATTTAAAACCTTCCTGTTTATTCCGGCAATTATTGTGGGCGGTCACACGGCGGGCGCCATTGGCGTGACGCTCGGCTTCCTGCTGGTGCAGATCGTCAATACCGTGCTGAGCTACTTCGTGATGATCAAACCGGTGCTGGGCTCCAGCTACCGTCAGTACATCCTCAGCCTGTGGCTGCCGTTTTATCTCTCATTACCGACGCTTGCGGTGAGCTACGGCCTGGGTGTGGTGCTCAACGGGCATCTGCCGCTGGCGGCGCTGCTTGCGGTGCAGGTCGCGGCCGGTGCGCTGGCGTTCGGCGTGATGATTGTGCTGTCGCGCAATGCGCTGGTGGTGGAGATGAAGCGCCAGTTTTGCCGTAACGAAAAAATGAAAACGCTGCTTCGCGCAGGCTAATTTTACGAGGCCATTATGAAATTACTTATTCTTGGCAACCATACCTGCGGCAACCGTGGCGACAGCGCCATCCTGCGCGGTTTACTGGATGCAATTAACACCCTTAAGCCTGAGACTGAAGTGGATGTGATGAGCCGTTATCCGGTCAGCTCATCCTGGTTACTCAACCGCCCGGTGATGGGCGACCCGCTCTACAGCCAGATGAAACAGCACAACAACGCCGCGGGCGTGATGGGGCGCGTGAAGAAAGTGCTGCGCCGTCGCTACCAGCATCAGGTGTTGCTTTCTCGCGTGACCGACACCGGCAAGCTGCGCAATATTGCCATCGCGCAGGGTTTTACCGATTTTGTCCGCCTGCTGTCTGGCTATGACGCGATTATTCAGGTCGGCGGATCGTTCTTCGTCGATCTCTACGGCGTGCCGCAGTTTGAGCATGCGCTTTGTACGTTTATGGCGAAAAAGCCGCTATTCATGATCGGCCACAGCGTCGGGCCATTCCAGGATCCACAGTTCAACCAGCTGGCAAACTATGTCTTCGGCCACTGCGACGCGCTGATCCTGCGTGAATCGGTCAGCCTCGACATGATGAAGCGCAGTGAAATCGACACCACCAAAGTGGAGCACGGTGTGGACACCGCCTGGCTGGTGGATCATCAGGATGACAGTTTCCAGGCCAGCTATGCTGTACAGCACTGGCTGGACGTGGCGGCAAAGCAGAAAACCGTCGCCATTACCCTGCGTGAACTTGCGCCGTTCGATAAACGCCTCGGCACGACCCAGGCGGCCTACGAGAAAGCTTTTGCCGACGTGGTGAACCGCGTACTGGACAGCGGTTACCAGGTGCTGGCGCTCTCCACCTGTACCGGTATCGACAGCTACAACAAAGATGACCGCATGGTGGCGCTGAACCTGCGCAACCTGGTGAACGATCCGTCCCGTTATCACGTGGTGATGGACGAACTCAACGATCTGGAGATGGGCAAGCTGCTCTCTGCCTGCGACCTGACCGTCGGCACGCGTCTGCACTCGGCGATCATTTCAATGAACTTCGGCACGCCAGCCATCGCCATTAACTATGAGCACAAGTCAGCGGGCATTATGCAGCAGCTCGGCATGCCGGAAATGGCCGTCGATATTCGTCATCTGCTGGACGGATCGCTCGGTGCGATGGTGGGCGACACGCTCGGCCAGCTGCCTGCGATCAACGAGCGTCTGGCGGTGGCGGTCAAAGCCGAACGCGAAAAAGGCATTGGGATGGTGAAATCCGTACTCGACCGCGTCCGGGAGGGGAAATGAAGGTTGGTTTCTTCTTACTGAAATTTCCGCTGTCGTCTGAAACTTTTGTGCTGAACCAAATCACCGCGTTTATCGATATGGGGTATGACGTGGAGATTATCGCCCTGCAAAAGGGCGATACGCAGAACACCCATGCGGCGTATACCCAGTATGGACTGGAGGCGAAAACCCGCTGGTTGCAGGATGAACCGAGCGGACGGATGAACAAACTGCGCCATCGCGCCAGCCAGACGCTGCGCGGCCTTCATCGCGCCTCGACGTGGCGGGCGCTGAATATGTCGCGCTATGGGGCGGAGGCGCGCAACCTGATCCTCTCCGCTATTTGCGGGCAAACGGCTCAGCCCTACCGGGCCGATGTCTTTATCGCCCACTTTGGCCCGGCGGGCGTAACGGCGGCAAAACTGCGTGAGCTGGGGGTGATTGACGGCAAAATCGCAACCATTTTCCACGGTATCGACATCTCCAGCCGGGAAGTGCTGAACCACTACACGCCGGAATATCAGCAGCTGTTTCGCCGCGGCGACATGATGCTGCCGATAAGCGACCTGTGGGCCGGACGCCTGAAAACCATGGGTTGCCCGAGCGAGAAAATCACCGTTTCACGCATGGGCGTGGACATGGAACGCTTCACCCAGCGACCGGTCAAGGTGCCGGGCAAGCCGCTGCAAATTATCTCTGTTGCCCGCCTGACCGAAAAGAAAGGGCTGCACGTGGCTATTGAAGCTTGTCGCCAGCTGAAGGCGCGCGGCGTGGACTTTCACTACCGCATCCTGGGTATCGGGCCGTGGGAACGTCGGCTACGCACGCTGATTGAACAGTATCAGCTGGAAGACGTGGTTGAGATGCCGGGCTTCAAGCCGAGCCACGAAGTGAAGGCCATGCTTGATGACGCGGATGTGTTCCTGCTGCCTTCCGTGACCGGCGCCGATGGCGATATGGAAGGCATTCCCGTGGCGCTGATGGAGGCGATGGCGGTTGGCATTCCGGTGGTTTCGACCCTGCACAGCGGGATCCCGGAGCTGATCACCTCTGAACACTCCGGCTGGCTGGTCCCTGAAAACAATGCGCTGGCGCTGGCGGACCGTCTGGCCGCGTTCAGTGATATCGATCAGCAGACGCTGATCCCTGTGCTGCAAAATGCGCGGCAAAAAGTTGAAGCAGAATTCAATCAGCAGGTGATTAATCGCCAGTTAGCGAGCCTGCTGCAAACGCTGTAACGCTGAGGTTGTATGCTGAAAAAGATTACCCGACGCCGATTTGTCTCTTCTTTATCCGTCCTGGCTGCCATGCCGCTGTTGTCGCCCCGCGCTGCGCGGGCGGCGACCGGGAAGACGGTTTCTGTCGATCGCTACAACAATCACGACTGGATCGCCGCCTTTAAGCAGGCCTTTGCCGAGGGCGATACCGTTGTTGTTCCCGCCGGGTTAACCTGTGAAAACATCAATACCGGCATTTTTATTCCTGACGGGAAAACTCTGCTGATCCGCGGTGCGCTGAAGGGCAACGGCCGCGGGCGGTTTGTGCTTCAGGAAGGCTGCAAGGTCATTGGGGAAGGAGTGGGGCGCACGCATAACATCACGCTGGACGTGCGTGGCTCCGACTGTGTCATTAAGGGGCTGGCAATGAGCGGCTTCGGCCCCGTCACCCAGATCTACATCGGCGGCAAGAAGCCGCGGGTCATGCGCAATTTGCTCATTGATAACATCAATGTTTCACAGGCCAACTACGCTATTCTGCGCCAGGGTTTCCATAATCAGGTGGACGGTGCGCGCATTACCAACAGTAAATTCAGCCATTTGCAGGGTGATGCGATTGAGTGGAACGTGGCGATTAATGACCGCAATATTCTGATCTCTGACCATGTTATCGACAACATCAACTGCACAAACGGCAAGATCAACTGGGGCATAGGCATTGGGCTGGCTGGCAGTACCTACGATAATGACTATCCGGAACAGCAGACCGTTAAAAACTTCGTCGTGGCAAATATCACCGGCAGCAACTGTCGGCAGTTGGTCCATGTCGAAAACGGTAAACACTTTGTGATCCGTAATATCAAGGCCAGCAATATTACCCCTGACTTCAGTAAAAAGGCCGGAATTGATAACGCGACGGTAGCTATTTATGGCTGTGATAATTTCGTTATTGATAATGTCGATATGGTGAACAGCGCCGGAATGCTAATCGGCTATGGCGTGATTAAGGGCGATTACCTCTCAATACCGCAGAACTTCAAACTTAACGATATTCGCCTGGATAACCGGGAGCTTGCGTATAAGCTGCGCGGGATCCAGATTTCCTCCGGCAATGCCACGTCGTTTGTTGCCATCACCAACGTCAACATGCAGCGCGCAACGCTTGAGCTGCACAACAAGCCACAGCACCTTTTCTTGCGTAATATCAACGTGATGCAGGAGGCAGCGACGGGGCCTGCACTTAAGATGAACTTCGATTTGCGCAAAGACGTGCGCGGGAAGTTTATGGCTAAAAACGAGACGCTGTTGTCACTGGCGAACATTCATGCAGTAAATGAAAAGGGACAGAGTTCGGTCGATATTGATCGGGTCGATCAACACGTGGTGAATACGGAACGGTTGAATTTTGCGCTGCCACACAGGTAATCATGCAGACTATTTTGCGACTATTCCTGGAACAGGATCGCGATCTATTCAGATTACAACTACTGTAATTTGTGGTGGGGTGACTTAGGATTACTTCATATTTACGGCAAAACATGCTGGCGAAAACAGGTTTAAAAGCTATAATTCGTCAACCATTTTAAGGTGGAAGAAATAATGATTAATTTGAAAGCAGTCATACCGGTAGCGGGTTTGGGCATGCACATGTTGCCCGCCACAAAGGCCATTCCTAAAGAGATGCTGCCGATCGTTGACAAGCCGATGATTCAGTACATCGTCGACGAGATTGTTGCTGCGGGGATCAAAGAAATCGTTCTGGTGACGCACTCTTCGAAGAATGCCGTTGAGAACCACTTCGACACCTCTTATGAACTCGAAGCGCTGCTTGAGCAGCGCGTTAAGCGTCAGCTTCTGGCAGAAGTTCAGTCTATCTGTCCTCCTGGCGTGACCATCATGAACGTGCGTCAGGCACAGCCGCTGGGTCTGGGCCACTCGATTCTGTGCGCGCGTCCGGTAGTGGGTGATAACCCGTTTATCGTGGTTCTGCCGGACATCATCATTGATAACGCCTCTGCCGATCCGCTGCGTTATAACCTGGCGGCAATGGTTGCTCGTTTCAACGAGACGGGCCGCAGCCAGGTGCTGGCGAAACGTATGAAGGGCGATCTCTCTGAGTACTCGGTTATTCAGACTAAAGAGCCGCTGGAGACGGAAGGGCAGGTGAGCCGTATCGTTGAGTTTATCGAAAAACCCGATCAGCCGCAGACCCTGGACTCCGATCTGATGGCGGTAGGCCGTTATGTGCTGAATGCGGATATCTGGGCTGAGCTGGAAAAAACCGAGCCGGGAGCCTGGGATCGTATCCAGCTGACCGATGCGATTGCCGAGCTGGGGAAGAAGCAGTCGGTTGATGCGATGCTGATGACCGGTGACAGCTACGACTGCGGTAAGAAAATGGGGTATATGCAGGCGTTTGTGAACTATGGCCTGCGTAACCTGAAGGAAGGGGCGAAGTTCAGAAGCCGTATTGAGAAGTTGCTGGCTGAAGGCTGATACTTCTTCGCAGCCTGAAAGACGTCATGCGCGGCAGCGATCATTTTAGTTATGTTGTTACATAACCAAAATGATGGCTGCCGCTTTTTATTATTAATTCTCATGATAACAGAGAGTTGCCTGCTTCAAATCTGGGCTGATTTGTAACGATTTGTGCTTGTTTCCGAGTCCATTTAGGACGACAATTAACGCCAGTTTTTGTCTGAAAACAGACAGTCAATTCTATATTCAACACTCGCTCAGTGCACTGGTAGCTGTCAAGCCAGGGGCGGTAGCGTGCATAATTTCTAATCCTGAATTAATACCGGGATTCAGAACGCCAATATCTCGACATATCTACAAAACGGAATAGATAACGTGAAAATTCTTGTGACGGGTGGAGCTGGCTTTATCGGCTCAGCGGTTGTACGACATATTATTACTAATACCCAGGATGAAGTCGTCAACGTGGATAAACTGACGTATGCCGGTAACCTGGAATCCCTTAACGATGTCAGCGCCAGCGAACGTTATGTGTTTGAGCATGCAGATATTTGTGATAAAGCGGCTATGGACCGTATTTTTGCTGAACATAAACCGGATGCGGTAATGCATCTGGCGGCAGAAAGCCACGTTGACCGTTCCATTACTGGCCCGGCGGCATTCATTGAAACCAACATTGTCGGGACCTATGTGCTTCTGGAAGCCGCCCGTGCTTACTGGTCAACCCTTGATGACGCGGCGAAAAAAGCGTTTCGTTTCCATCATATCTCCACCGATGAAGTGTACGGCGATCTGCCGCATCCGGATGAACAGCCGGCATCCTCAGAACTCCCGCTGTTCACTGAAACCACAGCCTACGCGCCAAGCAGCCCATACTCTGCCTCCAAAGCGTCCAGCGACCATCTGGTTCGCGCCTGGCTGCGCACCTACGGTTTCCCGACGATTGTCACCAATTGTTCAAACAACTACGGTCCGTATCATTTCCCGGAAAAGCTGATCCCGCTGGTGATCCTGAACGCGCTGGACGGAAAAGCGCTGCCGATTTATGGCAAAGGCGACCAGATCCGCGACTGGCTCTATGTTGAAGACCATGCCCGTGCGCTTTACACCGTTGTGACTCAGGGTAAAACGGGGGAAACTTACAACATCGGTGGTCACAACGAAAAGCAGAACCTGGACGTTGTGCACACTATTTGCGATTTGCTGGATGAAATCGTGCCGAAAAAAGGCTCTTACCGCGATCAAATTATTTATGTTGCCGATCGTCCAGGACATGACCGCCGCTATGCGATCGATGCGCATAAAATTGGGGTGGAGCTGGGCTGGAAGCCTGAAGAGACGTTTGAAAGCGGAATTCGTAAGACTGTGGAATGGTATCTGAGCAATCAGGAGTGGGTTAACAACGTTAAAAGTGGTGCTTATAAAACCTGGATCGAACAGAACTACGGGGAACGTCAATAATGAACATTCTTCTGTTCGGCAAAACAGGGCAGGTAGGCTGGGAGCTTCTGCGCGCGCTGGCTCCACTTGGCAATCTGATTGCGCTTGATGTGCATTCTAAAGATTACTGCGGCGATTTCAGCAACCCGGAAGGGATTGCTGAGACGGTTCGTAATATAAAACCTGACGTGATCGTCAACGCAGCCGCACATACCGCAGTGGATAAAGCAGAGTCGGAACCAGATTTTGCGCAGTTACTGAATGCGATAAGCGTTGAGGCTATCGCGAAAGAAGCTGCAAAGATCGGCGCCTGGGTTGTTCACTACTCCACGGATTACGTCTTCCCGGGTGATGGTGAAACCCCCTGGAGTGAAACGGATGCGACGGCACCGCTGAATGTTTATGGTCAGACGAAACTGAATGGCGAAAAAGCATTGCAGGATAACTGCCCTAATCACCTGATTTTCCGCACAAGCTGGGTATATGCAGGTAAAGGCAACAATTTTGCCAAGACCATGCTGCGTCTGGCTAAAGAACGCAAAGAACTTTCTGTCATTAACGATCAGGTGGGTGCCCCAACAGGCGCTGAGCTGTTAGCCGATTGTACCGCCCACGCCATTCGTGTCGCGATGGTGAAACCAGAAGTTGCCGGGCTTTACCATCTGGTCGCTTCTGAGACGACAACCTGGTACGACTATGCGGCGTTGGTGTTTGAGGAAGCCCAAAAGGCAGGCGTTGAGTTGGCGATTGAAAAACTCAATGCTGTTCCGACAAGCGCTTACCCGACACCTGCTCGCCGGCCGCAGAATTCACGGTTAAGCACAGAGAAATTCCAGCATAACTTTGGTCTGGTATTGCCAGCATGGGATGTTGGCGTGAAGCGCATGTTAGCTGAGCTTTTTACAGCCCAATCACTTTAATCATTAAATAAATGCCCGGATTCGGGCATTTTGCGTTACAGAGAAATTATAATGGCTACGCGTAAAGGTATTATTCTTGCTGGTGGATCCGGCACTCGTCTCTACCCTGTGACTATGGCGGTGAGTAAACAACTGCTGCCCATTTACGACAAACCAATGATTTACTATCCGCTGTCTACACTGATGCTGGCAGGGATTAAAGACATTCTGATCATCAGTACGCCACAGGATACCCCGCGCTTTGAACAGCTTCTGGGCGACGGCAGTCAGTGGGGATTAAACCTTCAGTATAAAGTACAGCCAAGCCCTGATGGACTGGCTCAGGCCTTTATTATTGGCGAAGAGTTCATTGGTGACGACAACTGTGCGCTGGTGCTGGGCGATAATATTTTCTACGGCCATGACCTGCCTAAACAGCTGGAAGCCGCAGTGAGTAAAGGCGACGGTGCAACGGTATTCGCCTATCACGTCAACGATCCTGAACGTTATGGCGTAGTGGAGTTCGATAAAAATGGTACGGCCATCAGTCTGGAAGAGAAGCCGCTGGAACCTAAAAGCAACTATGCTGTAACGGGTCTTTATTTCTACGACAATGATGTAGTGGAAATGGCGAAGAACCTTAAGCCTTCAGCGCGCGGTGAGTTGGAAATTACCGATATTAACCGTATCTACCTTGAGCAGGGCCGTCTGTCTGTAGCGATGATGGGACGAGGCTATGCCTGGCTGGATACCGGTACGCATCAGAGCCTGATTGAAGCGAGCAACTTTATTGCGACCATCGAAGAACGTCAGGGGCTTAAAGTCTCCTGTCCGGAAGAGATTGCTTTTCGTAAGGGATTTATTGATGCAGAGCAGGTAAAGATACTGGCTGAACCTCTCAAAAAAAATGCCTATGGCCAGTATTTGCTCAAAATGATTAAAGGTTATTAATCTATGAATGTTGTAAAGACAGATATTCGAGATGTGATGATTTTTGAGCCGAAGGTTTTTGGTGATGAACGAGGGTTTTTCTTTGAAAGTTTTAATAAGAAAACCTTTGAAGAGTTAACAGGACGTGAAATAGAATTTGTGCAAGATAACCATTCTAAATCCTGTAAAAACGTACTACGTGGTCTTCATTACCAGCAAGCACCTTATGCACAAGGAAAATTAGTTCGCTGCATAGCTGGTGAAGTTTTTGACGTAGCTGTTGATATACGTAGAGAATCGGAAACATTTGGTAAATGGGTTGGGGTATATCTTTCTGCTGAGAATAAACGGCAGTTATGGATACCTGAAGGTTTTGCTCATGGTTTTGTTGTTCTTAGTGAAGCTGCTGAGTTTCAATATAAAACAACAAATTATTACAACCCCAGTAGTGAACGATGTATTGCATGGAATGACCCTGTGCTAAATGTACATTGGCCGATTTCTGAGAATGAAGTCATTCTCTCTGAGAAAGATAAATTAGCTCCAGATTTTATAGAACATATTAAGGATGAACAATGATTCCATTTAATAAACCATACTTACAAGGGAAAGAACTCTTTTATATATCCCAGGCGGTAAGTTTAGGAAAAATATCTGGTGACGGTTTTTTTACAAAAAAATGTCACGAATACTTTGAAAATAAATATGCTTTTAAAAAAGTATTATTAACAACATCTTGTACCGATGCGCTTGAAATGGCCGCGATATTACTTGATATTAAGCCAGAAGATGAGGTTATTGCACCGGCTTATACATTTGTATCTACAGTAAACGCTTTTGCACTGCGAGGAGCAAAATTAGTTTTCGCGGATAGCTATGCAGATAATCCAAATGTTGACCCAAGCTCAATCCGAGCTAGTATAACTGATAAAACGAAAGCTATTATTGTTGTTCATTACGCTGGTGTAGCGTGTGATATGGATGAAATTATGTCCATTTCTAAGGAATATAATATTCCTGTCATTGAAGATGCTGCGCAAGCTATTGATTCCTTCCATAATGATAGACCTCTGGGAAGCATTGGTACATTCGGTACTTTTTCATTCCATGAAACAAAAAACATTATCTCGGGTGAAGGTGGAATGCTTGTCATCAATGATGAAAGCTATTTTCAGCGAGCAGAAATTATAAGAGAAAAAGGTACCAACAGGTCTTCATTCTTCAGAGGAGAGGTAAATAAGTATGGATGGGTTGATATCGGATCATCCTTCCTTCCATCCGATATTATTGCAGCATATCTTTTTGCGCAATTAGAAAATTTAGAGCTCATTCAGAAACAGCGAAAAGTATTGTGGGAGAGATATCGTGCTAATTTGAGTGAATTAGAGACTAAAGGATTTATTAAGCTACCTGTAATTCCTGAGTTTGCTACTAATAATGCCCATATGTTTTATGTAATATGTGCTGATATAGAAAAAAGAACAGCGTTAATTAACTATCTTAAAGGATTCGAAATTCATTCCGTTTTCCATTATTTATCACTTAATAAAAGTGATTATTATTTGTCAATCGGTGATGAAGTTGAGTTGGCAAATAGTGACCATTTTAGTGATTGCTTGTTAAGACTTCCGATGTTCTATGAATTAACAATAGAGCAGATAGATTATATTTGTGAAAAAATAAAAAATTTCTATAACTAATCTTTTGATCACGTAGTGTAATGTTAGGGTTATCATCAAATAACCTTCTTCTTAATAACAAGAAATTTATATAATGATTAAAGAAGTCAAGTTATTAACATATATATATGGCGTTAGAATATATACAGCTGTCGTTGCGATCTTGCTGATTCCTTTGTTAATAAAGAGGATTGGTGTAGAAGCATATGGATTACTTGGCTTCTTTACAGTATTACAGGCATGTTTAAGTATTTTGGATGCAGGAGTAGGTGGGGTATTAACAAGAGAAGCCATTATATCGAAGAAAAATATTAAGCGGTTTGAAAAATTCAATATATTATATCGAAAAATAATTTTAATATTTATTGGCATAACAATATCGCTCATTCTGTTGGGAGGGTTATTTAGCTATAAATTTAGTACATCATGGCTAAAAACAAATATCAAAGATTCCACATTAATTATATGCACAACACTGATGTTTTGCATTTTTGCACTAAGATATTTGCAGGGGCCATTCAGAAGTTTATTACTTTCTAATGAATCCCAGATTACAATTACGACTATTAATTTAATAAACACAACGCTGTCGCAACCTTTTACACTTGTATTATTATATGTTTTCAAAGGCGATGTTATCTTTTATTTTATAATGCAGCTTTTGAGTGCAGCGTTAACTTGTGGATTGATGATTGTTTTTAGTGAACGCGTGAGAAAAAACATATTAAAGACCATCGATAAACAACAAGTTACTGATGATGATACTAGTGAGATATCCATTTCAAAATTCTTTTCGTTTGCATTGCAGCTGTCAATGCTTACGATTCTATGGGTAGTGGTAAACCAATCGGATAAGTTAACGCTGACGCGTTTTCTGCCTTTATCCGAATATGCAATGTATAGTATCGCTATTTCTATAATGGGGATTCTGGCAATTATTAGCGATCCTTTAAATCAGTATCTACAGCCAAGACTGACCAAATATTTCCATGAAAAAAATACGCTACAATATTCAAGATTATATTTTCATGCATTTAAATTTATAATTACTATTACTATACCCTTAAGCATCTTTTTGTTTTTCTTTTCTGAGAAGATACTTTTTATATGGAGTAACAATACACATCTCGCTACTGAAGTATCTAAATATTTACCATGGCTGTTTTTGGGAGGGGTGTTTTCAATTTATTCAAATCTAATATTCTTGCTTCTCTATAGCCAGGGACAGTTAAAAAAACATACTGTCGTGTATGTGATTTTTAGCACGATAATAATTCCGTCAAACATTTTTATCGCTAAGAACTTTCATGGTGATGGAACGTCTGTTTTTTATGCGGTGAATGCTATCCTTTTATTTATTTTGTGGGGAGGATATAACCTTACTGAAACATTCAAACATGGACTAGGAATAATAATCTTTTATATTATACCTTTGGTCATTATAGAACTCATTTATTATTATTACATATCTAAATTCGAAGCGTTTAGTGGAAGCCGGTTATTATCTTTTGCATATTTATCTTTGTTAGGGTTTGGAAGCGTTCTAATTTCTATGTGCTATATTTTTGGAATGCATAAAATATTACCTTCTTTTGATTTTAAAATGAGCAAAAAATGAAAGTGTTTATATGTGCGCCTTCTTTTGATGAGAATAGTGGTGGTTCCGTAGTTCTTCATCGTTTATGTCATATTATTAATGAATTTAGCGAACATAACGCTTTTCTTGTAAAGTTAAAACCAACATACTCAGGAAAAATAACGATTAAAAAAATACTTCAGCAATTAAAATGGGAAGTTCGCTCGAAGTCTTGTTTTAAAACGCATGCTGAATGGAATACTCCGCTATGGAATTCGAAAAAAATTCCTGAAGATGGGATAGTCATATATCCGGAAATAGTTAATGGCAATCCTCTTGGGGCCAAACATGTCGTAAGATGGTTACTGCATCAGCCTGGTTTTCATACATCCATCATCAATTATGAAGCTGGCGAAATGTATTATAAATTTAACTCAGCTATTAAAGATTTTCAGAGAGACGGGTCGTTTACATCTCAGCATGAATTGAAAGTTATTTATTACCCAATTGATATATATAATGAAAGTAATGATGTAAAAGATATAGACTGCTGTTTCATGGTTAGAAAAGGAACTTATAAAGAAAAAATACATCCCGCTAATGCAGTACAAATTGACGGTTTAAGTCATAAAGAAGTAGCCGCTATTTTCAAGCGCTCTAAAAAATTCATTTGTTATGATGATTACACCGCCTATTCAATTTTTGCTGTGTTATGTGGTTGCCCGTCATATGTTGTACCAGCTCAAGGGCAGTCGATAGAAGATTGGTATCCAAATTTATCGGACAGATATGGTATTTCTTTTGGTTTCTCAAAAGAGCAAGAGGAGTGGGCTCAAAGCACAAGAGAAAATGTTTATAACCACATTATTGCAGAACATCAACGATCAAATGAAACAGTACTTAAATGCTTATCTGAGATGTCTATATATTTCCATTTAAAGTGATGGAATATACTTATACATAAATATTTAGCAAAGCGTAATTTCACCAATCTTTGCAGAATAATATTTCGCTTCTTATTATTTTAATGATCATTAAAGGTATGCATATGCGTGTATTTGATGTTTGTTTTACACTTTATGCTTCAAATACAACTTTTGATTTTATTACTCAATATCATCAAAAGGCTGGAAATAAAATTAAGTTTTTATGGTGTAAGGTTTTACTATCTTTACCTTTTAAAATATTAAATAAATTCAAATTAATTTCCCTACGAGATAATTTTATCTATACTTTAAAAGGAGAGTCCAAAGATAAACTCTTCAAATTTTCAACTTTTTTTGTTGACGATTTTCTCAAATCTAAAGAAAATGAAACAACGATGAAATTACTTTTATCAAATCAATCAGATTCTATTTTGATATCCGCTTCCCTGGATCCTGTAATTGATGCAATTGCTAAGAAATTAAGTGTTACCGGGTACTCTTCAAAATTACAATATAAAAATGGTTATTGCACTGGTAGATTAGATATAGATCTCAAAGGGAATAAACATACTAAAATTATTCCAGAAAAACTAGAGTTGGTTGTTACTGACAATATGAGTGATATTAATTTAATAAAAAATAGTCAACAATCCTATATTGTTACTCGAAAAAATAATAATGAAAAGTGGCTGGTATTACTTTCACATAACAATGTGGATTTAGGAAGGATTAAATTTTTATGAAACTATATATACCATTTTCCTATCTTCTCATTACCAGAATTAAAACGAAGCATGAAAGAATTAGTTGGTTTATCATTTATCCTCTTTTTCTTTTGCTCACAGTAATTATTTTAAAAGGAGATGTATTAAATTTCATAGCTAGTTTTATTATGATAATGTCCTTATATGAAATAGGATATATTGACAATGATTTTAGAACTGTAAAAAAAGAGAAAGATCCTACCCTTCGTGCCACAACACAACGCGCATGGATAGAAAAAAATATAATTTCTCTTGTGATTTCTAGAATATTAATTTCTGTTGTATTGGGTTTTTTTCTATATTTTAAAACTGATTTTGCCCAGCAGATAACAATATTGCTTTTGATGGTTTTACTGTTGTGTGGTTTTTACTATCATAATACATTGCGTTCTCGATGGAATGTATTGACCTATTTTATTGTGGTTCTCTGCCGCTATATAATTCCAGTTATTGCATCTGTAAATAGTGTTTATTTTCCATATTTAGTTCCGTTTATTATTCTCTCATTTCCTTTAGTCCGTACTATTGAGCATGCTTGTAAAGAGAAATATGGTTTTATCAAAGTTAAGAAACTTGTAAAGAACCCAGATCTTTTTCGTGTAAAATGGTATATGTTAGTGACATTGCTCATTTTTACAATAATGATAATGCACCGTGTTAACATTTTAATCGAATTATTTTTTCTAAGTATGTATTTTCTTTTGTACAGAATTGCAACACTGTATATTTCCAAAACAAAACAAGTTATGAGAAATAAACATCAATCTTATAATTGGGAAGACAATGAAAAGTAAGACAGCCGCGATAGTTATTCTATTTAACCCTACAAAAGAAAATACAGAGAAATTATTAATTGAGCTTAAGCAGCAATGTGACTTTGTCGTACTTGTTGATAATACACCTGAAAATATTCCCAGAACGTTAGGTCCGAATTTGAAGTTCGAAAATGTAATCTACGACGATCTAAAGATGAATATGGGGATAGCTTACGCTCAAAACCATGGCTTCCTCAAAGCTGTTAATCTAGGTTGCGATATCTTTTTCACTTTTGACCAAGATTCAACAATTGGGAAAAATTATATTTCTGAAATGTATAATGAATATATTAAATGTGCAAAAATAAATAAACAAGTAGCTGCATTAGGCCCTTTAATAATAAATGAGAGGAATAAATCTCAGTACGATCGTGAAATTAATATCGGTAACGAGTTCGCTGAGGGTGTATATTCTGTAGAAAGTATTATTTCCTCAGGCGCACTGATTCCCTTAAATGCTCTTACATATGTAGGGTTAAACAAATCGGGATGGTTTATCGATCTGGTAGATATCGAATGGTGTTATCGAGCCCGACATCTTGGTTGGGAAGTTCTTTCAACCAAAAATGTTACGCTACAACATAATATTGGTATGCAGGATGTTAACATTTTAGGAGTACGCAGTTTCGCTAAATGTAGTCCTTTTAGATTATATTATGTTTATAGAAATTGGCTATTGGCAAATAGAGAAATTTCATTCCCTCTGAAATACAAGATCAAAAAATTATTTGTTATGCCATGTAAATTTATAATCTATGCATTAAGTGATAACGGTCTTGCACGAATCAAGTTTATGCTTCAAGGGATTCGTGACGGATTAAAAGGTGTGAGTGGTCCACATCGTTAAAATTCTTTTAACAAAGTAAAATTTTCTGAGGTTAAATTGGCTATCAAACATTTTAGAATATACATGCTTTTTCTTTGCATGGTGGCAATATCATTATTCTTTGGCTTACGGATGTTAGGGCAGGATAGCGATTTTATATCTTACGAAACTTTTTACGATAGTATTAATGATAACTTTGCTTTTTCAGATACAAGGTTTGAATTTGGCTTTGTATTGATAAGTTATTTTTTTAAACAGGTCCTCAACACTGACATTCATGTGCTACTGGTCTTCATAGCATTTATCTCATTAACGATTAAACAATACCTTTTTTCTAAATCAAATAATAGATTCCTCATTGCAATTATTTATTTGATGGGAATAGGGCTTCTGCATGAAATGACGCAGATTCGTGTAGCTATAGCTATAAGCTTTGTTCTCTTAAGTCTTTACTTTAAATCGAACGAACGAACTAAATTGTCATTTTTGTTTTTTATACTTTCAATATTGTTCCATTACTCCATGGCATTCTTTATTATGGGCCTGATAATACCCAACGCATGGTTGGCGAACAACAAACTAAAAATACCTGTAATTTTTCTTTATGCAGTGATAGCAGCAGTTATTTTGTATTTCATACAGGGTATTCTAATTTCTAATTTTAGCATGATAAGATTATATGCCAGTCGGGCTGATAACGAGAGTTTTAATTTTGCATCTATAAGATTTATGGGGCTGCTATTACCATTGATAATTGGTGTTTTTTCTTTTAACAATCTTTCAGTCTTTCAAAAAAGATGTTTTATAATTTCTATGGCGGCATATGCGATTTCAATACCTGCATCACTAATTCCTACGATTGCAAGCAGAATATTCGAGTTAGGATGGACTTGCTTTTATTTTTGGGTTCCAGGAGTTACCAATAAGTGGAATAAAACAATTGCATTGTTCTTTCTAATTTTTGTAAGTGTGTATTTTGCGGTTAGAAACATCTACCTTGAGCCAATTTTTGGCACGCAATAAGTTATTTGATATTTTGTGTTTCGCTTGTTATTGATATTTTTTTTGCAAAAAATAATAATTCGGGTGAAAAAATTTTCGTATATGTTGAGAATTTGATTGAAATGAAGAGTGTTCATAATGATTAATAATGAGCGAAGGACGTTGTTGTATTTCGTGAACGTTGATTGGTTTTTTATTTCACATCGTTTGCCAATAGCTTTGAAAGCACTTCAGCAGGGTTACCACGTTGTATTAGCATGTCGTTTTACTACTCACCGTGAGCAACTGGAGTCTATGGGATTCGAGACTTATGAAATCCCTTTCAGTAGAAGTGGTGTTGGGCTATTTTCAGAAATGAAAACTCTTCTCAAAGTGCGACAAGTTATCAGCATAACACGTCCTGATATTATTCATTCTATTACTATTAAACCAGTTATATATTCAGGATTAATGCGGAAAACATTCTTTAAAAAGAGTGCAATGGTATCAGCAATATCTGGATTGGGATATGTTTTTACGTCCCCAGCCTTGCGTGCAAGATTAATCAAGTTGACTGTTTCATTGCTTTATAAAATCTCGCTCAGTGGGAAAGGAAAAATTGTTATTTTCCAAAATAGTTCTGATGAAAACATTCTTAGTAATATTGTTGGTTTGACTCGCGATGATAAAGTTTTGATTAAAGGTTCTGGTGCTGACCTAAACGTCTATAATTATAAGCCTGAAATGGAAGAGTGCTCAGTTAAGGTTTCAATGGCATGTCGCTTGTTAAAAGATAAAGGTGTTTATGAATATATCGAAGCTGCCAAGCTAGTTAAGGAAAAATACCCTGACGTTGATTTTTTACTTATTGGTACCCCTGATATCGAAAATCCAAATTCAGTCATGGTTCATGAAATTGAAAAATGGGCAAAAGATGGAGTGGTAAGATATTTAGGCCACCGAACAGATATTGCTGAGATTTTTAGTCAATCTAATATTGTTTGCCTCCCTTCTTTTTATGGTGAAGGGGTTCCAAAGGTTCTTATTGAAGCGGCAGCATGTGGTAGAGCTATTGTCACTACAAATAACCCCGGTTGCAGAGATGCGATTATTCATGGACAAACAGGTCTCTGTGTCCCTATAAAAAATTCACAGGCTCTGGCTGGCGCTATTATAAGTTTAATCGAGCAACCTGAACTGAGACGCAAAATGGGAATTGCTGCGAGAGATTTTGCTGAACAAGAATTCGATGTCAACTCGGTGGTTGATAAACACATGAGTATTTACAATCGACTTATTACGTAACATAACATCGATTTTAAATCCAAAAGTACTAAATTGTTTTTTAAAATTCCTTTATGGTCCTGGTTTCAATATTTTTGCAATGTACTAATTTCGCTTAAAAGTTTTTTAGCCACATTTTGTAATATCCCGCACTTATAGCGGGTGAAAATTTTAAAAGCAATTTTAGCTACCTCCATGACCTTAACCTGAGTTAACATTATCAACATATTCAAGCCGCGCATAAGTCGCGGCGACCACACCTGACAGGAGTATGTAATGTCCAAGCAACAGATCGGCGTTGTCGGTATGGCAGTGATGGGGCGCAACCTGGCGCTCAACATCGAAAGCCGTGGTTATACCGTCTCCGTTTTCAACCGCTCCCGTGATAAGACCGAAGAAGTCATCGCTGAGAATCCAGGCAAAAAACTGGTTCCTTTCTATACGGTTAAAGAGTTCGTTGAGTCTCTGGAAACACCTCGTCGTATCCTGTTAATGGTGAAAGCGGGCGCAGGTACCGATGCAGCTATCGATTCATTGAAACCGTATCTTGATAAAGGTGACATCATTATTGATGGCGGTAACACCTTCTTCCACGACACCATTCGTCGTAACCGTGAACTTTCTGCTGAAGGCTTCAACTTCATTGGTACCGGCGTATCCGGCGGGGAAGAGGGCGCTCTGAAAGGTCCATCTATCATGCCTGGTGGACAGAAAGAAGCCTACGAACTGGTTGCGCCAATCCTGACTAAAATCGCAGCCGTAGCTGAAGACGGCGAGCCGTGCGTGACCTATATCGGTCCTGATGGCGCTGGTCATTACGTGAAAATGGTTCACAACGGCATTGAATATGGCGATATGCAGCTGATTGCTGAAGCCTACTCTCTGCTGAAGGGTGGCCTGAACCTCTCCAACGAGGAGCTCGCAGAGACCTTCACCGAGTGGAACAAAGGCGAGCTGAACAGCTACCTGATCGACATCACCAAAGATATCTTCACCAAGAAAGATGAAGAGGGTAAATACCTGGTTGATGTGATTCTGGATGAAGCTGCGAATAAAGGTACCGGTAAATGGACCAGTCAGAGCTCTCTGGATCTGGGTGAGCCATTATCCCTGATCACCGAATCCGTATTTGCACGTTATATCTCTTCTCTGAAAGAGCAGCGTGTTGCGGCATCTAAGGTGCTGTCTGGTCCTCAGGCCAAACCCGCTGGTGATAAAGCGGAGTTCGTTGAGAAAGTCCGTCGCGCGCTGTATCTGGGTAAAATCGTCTCTTACGCGCAGGGCTTCTCTCAGCTGCGCGCGGCATCTGACGAGAATAATTGGGATCTGAACTACGGTGAGATTGCGAAGATCTTCCGTGCCGGTTGTATCATTCGCGCTCAGTTCCTGCAAAAAATCACCGATGCCTATGCTGAAAACGCGGGTATCGCAAACCTTCTGCTGGCACCTTACTTCAAACAAATTGCTGACGAATATCAGCAGGCGCTGCGTGATGTTGTTGCGTACGCGGTGCAGAATGGTATCCCGGTTCCGACCTTCTCCGCTGCGGTGGCATATTACGACAGCTATCGTGCTGCCGTTTTGCCAGCGAACCTGATTCAGGCACAGCGTGACTACTTCGGTGCGCATACCTATAAGCGTACGGATAAAGAAGGTGTGTTCCACACCGAATGGCTGGATTAATCTGATTTAACTCAGTCTGATAGCATGGCCCGGTGAGTCTCACCGGGCTTTTTTTATCGCTTTCAGGCCCATGTTGACTAACTTTCTCCAGCCAACCACTTTCATTGCCGCATAAACCACTACATTTATCCCTTTCTGAAGCAAGGCATTCGTCTTGACAGTCCCTCAACTTAAGAGGTAAAAACCTCAACAGTTGTTTATTGCGGTGGTGTGCTTACGCCTCCAGAAACTCAAACTTGAAGAAGTTAAACTAATGAAAATAACTATCTCCGGAACAGGCTATGTTGGTCTCTCAAACGGTATTCTGATTGCACAAAACCATGAAGTGGTTGCGCTGGATATCGTGCAGGCAAAAGTGGACATGCTTAACCAGAAGAAGTCCCCGATCGTCGATAAAGAGATTGAAGAATACCTCGCGACCAAACCGCTGAACTTCCGCGCTACCACGGACAAAGAAGACGCTTACCGTGATGCGGATTTCGTCATCATCGCCACGCCAACCGACTATGATCCTAAAACCAACTACTTCAATACCTCTACCGTTGAAGCGGTGATTAAAGACGTTACGGCAATCAACCCTAACGCGGTGATGATCATCAAGTCGACAATTCCAGTGGGTTTCACCAAATCGATTAAAGAAGAGTTGGGTATTGATAATGTCTTCTTCTCGCCGGAATTTCTCCGCGAGGGCAGGGCGTTATACGATAACCTGCACCCATCCCGTATCGTGATTGGCGAGCGTTCCGAGCGTGCGGAGCGTTTTGCTGCGTTGCTTCAGGAAGGCGCAATCAAAAAAGATATTCCGGTGCTGTTCACCGATTCCACAGAAGCTGAGGCCATTAAGCTTTTCGCCAATACCTATCTGGCAATGCGTGTGGCTTACTTCAACGAACTTGACAGCTATGCCGAGAGCTTAGGTCTGAACACCCGTCAGATCATCGAGGGCGTGTGTCTTGACCCGCGTATCGGTAACCATTACAACAACCCATCCTTCGGTTATGGTGGCTACTGCCTGCCAAAAGATACCAAGCAGCTGCTGGCTAACTATCAGGCGGTGCCGAACAACCTGATTTCCGCCATTGTGGATGCCAACCGCACGCGTAAAGACTTCATCTCGGATTCCATTCTCGCGCGTCAGCCGAAAGTGGTGGGCGTGTATCGCCTGATCATGAAGAGCGGTTCCGATAACTTCCGCGCTTCTTCCATTCAGGGGATCATGAAGCGTATTAAGGCGAAGGGCGTACAGGTCATTATTTATGAACCGGCCATGCAGGAAGACGAGTTCTTCCACTCTCGCGTCATTCGCGATCTGGATGCATTCAAGAAAGAAGCGGATGTAATTATCTCCAACCGTATGGCGGAAGAGCTGGCGGACGTGAAAGATAAAGTCTATACCCGCGATTTGTTCGGCAGCGACTGATTAAAATCGTGATATAAAAAAACCCGGCACTTTGCCGGGTTTTTTGTTTTTAAACGTTATAGAAGTTGCGATACCAGTCGACGAAGTTTTTCACGCCTTCTTTGACTGAGGTCTGTGGTTTAAACCCAATGACGTCGTACAGCGCTTTGGTGTCTGCACTGGTCTCCAGTACGTCACCTGGCTGGATCGGCATCATATTTTTCAACGCTTCTTTGCCCAGCGCCTCTTCAAGCGCGGTGATGTAATCCATCAGTTCGACAGGTGAACTGTTACCGATATTGTACACGCGATACGGGGCAGAGCTGGTTGCTGGCGAACCGGTTTCGACTGTCCAGTCGGCATCGGCCTGAGGAATGACGTCCTGTAGGCGAATAATCGCCTCCGCAATATCATCGATATAGGTGAAGTCGCGCTTCATCTTGCCGTAGTTGTATACGTCGATGCTGTTGCCTTCAATCATGGCTTTGGTGAATTTAAACAGCGCCATGTCCGGACGTCCCCACGGGCCATACACGGTAAAGAAGCGCAGGCCAGTGGTCGGCAGATTGTACAGATGCGAATAGGTATGCGACATCAACTCATTGGCTTTTTTGGTTGCCGCATACAGGGAAACCGGATGGTCTACGGAGTCGTCAGTAGAAAACGGCATCTTACGGTTGAGGCCGTATACAGAGCTGGATGAAGCATACAGAAGATGCTGAACCTTGTTGTGGCGACAGCCTTCCAGCACGTTAAGGTGACCTACCAGGTTAGCATCTGCGTAGGCATGCGGGTTTTCCAGCGAGTAACGCACGCCCGCCTGTGCGGCAAGATGGATCACGCGGTCAAATTTCTCCTCAGCGAAGAGATTTGCCATGCCCTCGCGGTCCGCTAAGTCCAGCTTGTGGAAGGTGAAACTCTCGGATCTGAGCAGTTCGAGGCGAGCGAGCTTGAGGTTAGGGTCATAGTAATCATTCAGGTTATCAATCCCAACAACTTCATGCCCTGCATCAAGCAGGCGCTTGCTGACATGAGAACCGATAAAGCCCGCCGCGCCAGTTACCAGAAATTTCATAGTTTCCTCATTTAGTCTGTGTTCTTGTTGAAGCCACTGGGCATCAAAGTTCATCTATGATAACGCGTTGGAATCGACATACATAACCCATCTTTCCGATATAACTCATCGGATTCTTATAGAAAAATCGCCAGCAACGGATACACTAAGGAAACAAGATTATTTTTGCCCTTTTTCATCTGTTAGGGATTGTATGACGCAAAACAACAATAACCTGGTCACACGCAACAATGACCCGGAGCAAATTGATTTACTGGATTTAGCGCTACAGCTGTGGCGTGGTAAGTGGGTAATAGGGGTATTTGTTGCTGCTTTTATCGTTCTCGCCGTTGTCTACATCACTATTGCTAAAGAGAAATGGACGTCATCCGCTATCATAGCCCAGCCAGATGCGGCACAAATCGCTACCTATTCCAATGCGTTGAATATCCTCTATGGCGGGGCAGCACCTTCAACCTTAGATATCCAAAATCGTGCTATTGGTCGTTTTAATTCTTCTTTTTCAGCATTAGCGCAAGCGCTGGAGAACCAGGAATTTCCCGAGAAATTGACCATTGAGCCTACTGTAAAGGGACAGAGTGTACCTTTAACGGTCAGTTATCAGAGCGATTCGGCTGAAGCAGCACAAAAGCAGTTGGCGCAGTACATCCAGCAGGTCGACGAACAGACGGCCAAAGAACTGACGCTTGACCTCAGAGACAACCTCAAGCAACAGATCACTACCCTGAACGACTCTCTTCTGAACCAGGAGAAAGTGGCTCAGGAACAAAAAGATCTGCGTATCAAGCAAATTTCTGAGGCGCTTAAGAACGCGGAAGCGGCGAAAATTAGCACACCGCAGCTCCAGCAAACGCAGGACGTTACGCAGGAAACCATGTTCCTGCTAGGCACCGTAGCGCTCAAATCAATGGTTGATAATGAGGCGTCCCGTCCGCTGGTCTTCCCAGGCTCTTACTATCAGACCAAAAAGAATTTACTGGATATCGAAAACCTCAACGTTAACCCAGACACGTTACACGTGTATCGTTACGTCATGAAACCGAATTTGCCTATTTATCGTGACAGCCCTAAAAAGGCCATCACCCTCATCCTTGCCGTACTGCTCGGCGGGATCATCGGTTCTGCTGTCGTCCTTGGTCGAAACGCGCTGAGAAACTACAAACCAAGAGCCTGATTTACACACAAAAAAAAGACCGGGTTTCCCCGGTCTTTTTTATTTATGCCGTTTCCGCAAATTCTCAATCACCGTTGTTAAATCCAGCTCCTGATCCTGAAGCAGCACCAGCAGGTGATACATCAAATCCGACGCTTCGTTCGTCAGCTCCTCCCGATCATGCACGGTGGCCGCCAGCGCTGTTTCAACGCCTTCCTCGCCTACCTTCTGCGCAATCCGTTTGGTGCCCCTGGCGTACAGCTTCGCCGTGTATGAGCTCTCAGGATCCGCTGACTTACGCTCTGCCAGCAATTGTTCCAGCTGATAGAGGAACAGCCACTGGTGGCTCGCCTCGCCGAAGCAACTGCTCGTGCCTTTGTGGCAGGTCGGCCCAATCGGGTTGACCAGCACCAGCAAGGTGTCGTTGTCGCAGTCTGGCGCAATGCTGACCACATTCAGGAAGTGGCCCGAGGTTTCCCCTTTCGTCCACAGGCGCTGCTTGGTGCGCGAGAAAAATGTCACCTTGCCGCTGTCGATCGTTTTTGCCAGTGCCTCCTGGTTCATGTATCCCAGCATCAGCACTTCGCCTGAAACGGCATGCTGTACAACCACCGGCAGTAATCCGTCAGTTTTTTCCCAGTCCAGCTGCGCCTGTTGTTGCTCTGTTAACATACCCTGATCTCCACGCCCTGGTCGGCCAGGTACGTTTTTAACTCACCAATATTGATAATCTGTTTGTGGAACACCGAAGCGGCCAGCGCGCCGTCAACGTTCGCATCGCGGAAGGCTTCAAGAAAGTGTTCCATGGTGCCCGCGCCGCCGGAGGCAATCAGCGGAACCTGGCAGACCGCGCGCACTTTTTTCAGCTGCTCCAGGTCGTAACCGTTGCGTACGCCGTCCTGGTTCATCATGTTCAGCACGATTTCACCCGCACCGCGTTTTTGCACTTCCTGCACCCAGTCCAGCGTCTCCCATTGGGTGATACGCGTGCGGCTTTCGTCGCCGGTATACTGATTGACGTGATATTTGCCCGTCGCGGCATCAAACCAGGTGTCGATCCCCACGACAATGCACTGCACGCCAAAGCGATCCGCCAGACGCGTAATCAGCTCAGGGTCTGCGAGCGCAGGAGAGTTAATGGAAATTTTGTCCGCACCGAAAGAGAGAATTTTCGCCGCATCGTCAGCAGATTTAATCCCGCCCGCCACGCAGAAAGGAATATCAATCACCTCTGCCACGCGCGCCACCCAGCTTTTGTCCACCACGCGGCCATCGCTGGAGGCGGTGATATCGTAAAATACCAGCTCGTCTGCGCCTTCTTCGGCATAGCGTTTAGCCAGGGGAACAATGTCGCCAATGATCTCGTGGTTGCGGAACTGCACGCCTTTTACAACCTGACCATCACGCACGTCCAGGCAGGGAATTATCCGTTTTGCCAGCATTGAATCGCCTCCTTCACCGTAAATTTGCCTTCCAGCAGCGCGCGACCCACGATCACGCCGCGTACACCGGTTCCGCGCAGAGCGGCGATATCCGCCAGGTCGCCGATACCGCCAGAAGACTGAAACGCCACCTGCGGATAACGGGCGCAAACCTCTTCATACAGCGAGACGTTAGATCCAGCGAGCGTACCGTCGCGCGAGATATCCGTGCACAGGACGTGCTTCAGCCCCACGGGGAGATACATCTCAACCAGCTCTTCCAGCGTCACGCCGGAGTTTTCCTGCCAGCCGCTGACCGCGACCTGCTTGTTACCCTGCGCGTCAATGCGCACATCCAGCGCCAGCACCAGCGCATCCGCGCCGAAGCGGCGGAACCAGCCCTGGACACTCTCAGGATCTTTTACCGCCGTGGAACCGACCACCACGCGCGCCACGCCCGCGTCCAGTAAAGCAGCAACATCGTCTTCCGTACGCACACCGCCGCCAACCTGCACGGGAACGTTCACGCCAGCCACCAGGGTTTTAAGCAGCGGGATCTGGCGCTTCGCCGGATCCTTCGCGCCGGTCAGATCGACCAGGTGCAATACCTCAGCGCCCTCGGCGGCGTAAGCCTGTAACCGCGGGAGCGGGTCGTTGCCGTAGTCGCGCTGCTGTCCGTAATCGCCCTGATGGAGACGAACAACCGTGCCGTCAATTAAATCTAAAGCGGGAATTATCATCACATCTCCAGGAAATTTTTCAGCAGCTGCGCGCCAGCGGCGCCGGAGCGTTCCGGGTGAAATTGCACGCCGTAAAAATTATCTTTCTGTACTGCGGCGGTGAACGCCTCGCCGTAATTGCACTGGGCGATGGTGCAGGTATTCACCGGCATGGCGTAGCTGTGGACGAAGTAGAAGTACGCGCCGTCTTCGATACCCTGAAACAGCCTGTTGCCCGCTTTGGGATAAACGCGGTTCCAGCCCATGTGCGGCAGCGGCAGGCCGTGGTCGGTCATTTTTGGCACGTCTTCTTCAATAATACCCAGCAGATCAACGCCGTTGCTCTCTTCGCTGCGGCGGCCAAGCAGCTGCATGCCGAGGCAAATGCCCAGCACCGGTTGAGTACAGGCTTTGATGAGATCAACCAGCTCGCGCTCATGGATCTGATCCATCGCCGCCTGGGCGGTGCCTACGCCCGGCAGAAAAAGTTTATCCGCGCGCAGCACCACGTCCGGGTCGCGGCTCACCACCGGCTCATAGCCGTGGCGCATAATCGCCGACTGTACCGAGTTCAGGTTGGCGCATCCGGTATCCAGAATCACCACGTTCATTACAGCACTCCTTTCGACGAGGGCAGGGCGTCACCTTCCACGCGGATCGCCTGGCGCAGGGTGCGGCCAAAGGCTTTAAACAGGCTCTCGACGCGGTGGTGATCGTTTTTGCCTTTGGTTTTCAGGTGCAGCGTCAGGCCCATGGTGTAAGAAAGCGAGCGGAAGAAGTGTTCCACCATCTCGGTGCTGAGATCGCCCACGCGCTGGTAGGTAAAGTCGGCTTTGTATTCCAGGTGCGGACGCCCGGAGATATCCATCGCGCAGCGTGCCAGGCACTCGTCCATCGGCAGAACAAAGCCGAAGCGGTTGATGCCGCGCTTGTCGCCGAGCGCCAGCTTCAGGGCTTCGCCCAGCGCCAGGCCGGTATCTTCCACGGTGTGGTGATCGTCGATATACAGGTCGCCCTTAACGGTGATCTCCATGCGGAAGCCGCCGTGAGTGGCGATTTGATCCAGCATGTGGTCGAAGAAACCGACGCCGGTGTGGATCTTGCTGCCGCCTTCGCGATCGAGCCAGACCTTCACGTCGATTTGCGTCTCTTTGGTGTTGCGTTCAACGTGGGAATAGCGGTCGCGTCTGGTGAGCTGCTCCCCAATCATCGCCCAGTTTAGCGTGTCGCGGTTATAGCGCAGGCCCGCGATGCCCATGTTTTCCGCCAGCGTGATATCCGTGACGCGATCGCCGATGACGTAGCTGTTGGCTTTATCCAGCGCCTCTTCCGCCAGATAACGTTCAACAAGCTTCACTTTTGGCTTGCGGCAGTCGCACTCGTCGGCAGGCATATGCGGGCAGATCAGCACTTCGTCGAAGGCGATGCCCTGGGAGGTCAGTACCTGCATCATCAGGTTGTGCGGGCCGTCAAAGTCCGCCTGCGGGAAGCTGTCGGTGCCCAGACCGTCCTGGTTGGTGATCATCACCAGCTTATAGCCTGCTTTCTGAAGCTTCAGCAGCACCGGGATCACCTCGGGCTCAAACGCCAGCTTGTCGAAACGGTCGACCTGAAAATCGCTGGGTGGCTCCGAGATAATGGTGCCGTCACGATCGATAAAGAGATACTTCTGACTCATACTTTCTCCGCTTTCAGGGCGTCAATCACGCGCTGGCTCTCTGCACGGGTGCCGACGGTAATACGCAGGCAGCCGCTCAGGGTAGGTTGTTTATTCTGGTCTCGTAAGATAATGCCCTGATCCCACAACGATTTAAATATCGCACTTGAGGCGGTGAAGCGCACCAGGATGTAGTTGGTCTCCGAGTCGAACACCTGCTCCACGCACGGAATCGTTTTCAGGGCATCGACAAGATACTGACGCTCTTCCAGGATCTGCGCCACACGCTTGCGCATCGCGCTGATGCCCTGCGGGGCCAGCGCCTGTGCCGCAATATCGGCAACCGGCGTTGAGAGCGGATACGGGGCGATGACTTTCAGCAGCAGGTCGATAACCGCTTTATTCGCCAGCGTAAATCCGCAGCGAAGCCCGGCGAGGGCGAAGGCTTTGGAAAGCGTACGCAACACAACGAGATGCGGATACTCCTCAAGCCAGCCTGCCAGCGTCGCCTGTGGGCAGAATTCAATATAGGCTTCGTCGGCTACGACCAGCGCCTTGCCGCGCGTCATCTCCAGCAGGGTGCGGATATCCTGCGGATGAATAATCTGCCCGGTGGGGTTGTTAGGACTACAGACAAACACCACCTTTACGCCGTCGAGGTTATCGGCGATGCCCTGCAAATCCAGCTGCCAGTTGTCCAGCGCCTGCACGTTGCGGCAGGCCACGCCAAAGGTTTCGGCGCTGACGCTGTACATCCCGTAGGTGGGCTGGCAGTACATCACCGCATCTTTACCCGGCTCACAGAAGGCGCGGATCAGCAGCTCAATACCTTCATCCGCCCCACGGCTGACCAGCACCTGCTCAGGCTTCACGCCCGCGTACTGCGCGTAGTTCTCGATCACCGCTTTCGGCTGACACTCCGGGTAGCGGTTCAGCGTCTGCTGCGACAGCTCAAAGGCCACCGCCGTGGGATATTCGTTGGCATTCAGCCAGACGTCGCCATTCCCGCCCAGACGACGCGCAGACTGATAGGGCGTCAGGCGACGGACATTTTCGCGGGCTAATTCTTCAATGTTCATGCTTGCTCCTTCAGGGCGGCAACGCGCAGCGTCACGGCATTTTTGTGGGCAGTCAGGCGCTCGGCGGCGGCCAGGGTTTCAATAGTAGAAGCCAGTGACGCAAACCCTTCGCGGGAGAGTTCCTGCACGGTCATGCGCTTCTGGAAATCCGCCAGTCCCAGGCTGGAGCAGGTTGAGGTATAACCATACGTCGGCAGCACGTGGTTGGTGCCGGAGGCGTAATCCCCGGCGGATTCCGGGGACCAGTCGCCGAGGAACACCGAGCCTGCGCTGGTTATGCTGTCGACCAGATCGCGCGCGTTGCGGGTCTGAATGATCAGGTGTTCCGGCCCATACTGGTTGGAGATGGCGATGCACTGGTCGAGATCCCGGGCCACAATCAGGCGGCTGGCAGACAACGCCTGACGCGCCGTTTCCGCACGCGGCAGGTCAGCCAGCTGACGCTCCACGGCGTCGCCCACGCGTTTTGCCATGTCGGCATCTGGCGTCAGTAAAATCACCTGGGAGTCAGGGCCGTGCTCGGCCTGCGAGAGCAGGTCAGAGGCCACGAAATCCGGGGTGGCGCCGCTGTCGGCAATTACCAGCACCTCAGACGGACCGGCAGGCATATCAATCGCCGCGCCGTCCAGACGCTGGCTGACCTGGCGCTTCGCTTCGGTCACGTACGCATTGCCCGGGCCAAAGATTTTGTCGACCTTTGGAATGGATTCCGTGCCGAACGCCAGGGCGGAAATCGCCTGCGCACCGCCCACTTTATAGATCGCCTGCACGCCGCACAGCTTCGCCGCATACAGAATCTCATCGGCGATCGGTGGCGGAGAGCAGAGCACCACCTTCTGACAACCGGCAATACGTGCCGGGGTGGCCAGCATCAGGACAGTCGAAAACAGCGGGGCAGAGCCGCCAGGGATATAGAGGCCGACGGACGCCACCGGGCGCGTCACCTGCTGGCAGCGCACGCCGGGCAGGGTTTCCACATCCACCGCCTGCAATTTTTGCGCGGTGTGGAAGGTATCAATATTTTTTACCGCGACGGCCATCGCCTGTTTGATCTCATCCCCAAGGCGGCTTTCCGCCCCGGCGATCTCCTGCGCGGTGACCTGTAACGCGCCGACCTCAGTTTTATCAAACTTCGCGCTGTACTCGCGCAGCGCGTCGTCCCCGCGGGCTTTGACGTTATCGAGGATCTCCGCCACGGTGCGGGTGATGCTCTCCGAGGCGGAAATTGCCGGGCGCATCAGCAGCTCGCGCTGTTGCGCGTCGCTACAGGTATTCCAGTCGATGATTGTGCTATAACTCATGGTCGTTACTCCATCATCTTCTCAATTGGCAGCACCAGAATGGAGCTTGCGCCCAGCGCCTTCAGTTTTTCCATCGTTTCCCAGAACAGGGTTTCACTGCTGACCATGTGCATCGCCACACGCTGCTGGTCGCCCGCCAGCGGCAGAATGGTAGGACGCTCTGCGCCTGGCAGCAGGGCAATCACTTCCTCCAGACGCTCGGTTGGCGCGTGCATCATGATGTATTTGGATTCACGCGCCTGAATCACGCCCTGAATACGGGTCAGCAGCTTGTCGATGAGCTGTTGTTTGGCCTCAGCCATCTCGCCGTCGCGCTGGATAAGGCACGCTTTAGAGCGGTAGATCACTTCCACTTCGCGCAGGCCGTTCGCTTCCAGCGTGGCGCCGGTGGAGACGAGGTCACAGATGGCATCGGCCAGGCCCGCACGCGGCGCCACTTCTACAGAGCCATTCAGCAGACAGGATTTAAACTGCACGCCTTTTTGATCGAGGTAACGCTTCAGCAGGTGAGGGTAAGAGGTGGCAATACGTTTGCCGTTCAGCGCGGCCGGGCCGTCCCAGGCTTCGTCGACCGGCGTGGCCAGCGACAGACGGCAGCCGCCGAAGTCCAGACGACGCAGGGTAAAGTAGCGTGGATCTTCGCCCTGCGCGCGGCGGGTTAATAACTCTTCTTCCAGGACGTTTTCACCGATGATGCCGAGATCAACGACGCCATCCATCACCAGACCCGGGATATCGTCATCACGTACGCGCAGAATGTCGATCGGCATATTTTCAGCCAGGGCGATCAGACGCTGGGTGTGCAGGTTAATTTTAATCCCGCAGCGGGCCAGCAGTTCGCGTGAATCGTCGCTTAAACGGCCTGATTTTTGAATAGCTATGCGTAAACGTGAGTTATCTAACATTCTGTGTTCCTCGTTATCCTGTTTTAACCTGTCTGAATGCGGTCCAAAAAAAAGCCCCCGGAAGAAGATCTTCCGGGGGCTTTTTCATGCGTTCATGCACCACTGGAAGATCCAAACGTCTTCCAGCACACATCGCCTGAAAGACTAGTCAGGATGATGGTGATGATGGTGGTTTTTAAAAGGAACGCGTGTCATATAAATTCTCGTTGAATGCTTATGCATTTGATGTCTTTTAACCTAAACCAGTTGTACGCCATAAAGCAAGGGCTTTTTTTGATCATTAATTCATTTCATATTGATGGTATGAATTGTGCGTTCCACCAGGCTGGCGTAGCCTTATAACAGGCATCGTTAAGCGGAGAATGTACATGAAAAAGGTCGCGATTGTCGGGTTAGGGTGGTTAGGAATGCCACTGGCGATGTCATTAGCCGCGAAAGGCTGGCAGGTGACAGGGAGTAAGACCACCCGAGATGGGGTTGAAGCGGCACGCATGTGCGGCATTGATGGTGTCGAGCTGCGTCTCGAACCCGAGCTTATCTGCGATACCGACGAGCTGGATGAACTGATGAATGTGGATGCGCTGGTTATTACCTTACCGGCGCGGCGCAGCGGGCCGGGGGAGACTTTTTACTTGCAGGCGGTGCAGGAGATCGTCGACAGCGCCCTGGCGCACCATATTCCGCGTATCATTTTTACCAGCTCAACCTCCGTCTATGGCGATATCGACGGCACGGCGAAGGAGAACACCGAGCGCCGTCCGGTGACCGCCAGTGGCCGGGTGCTGAAAGAGCTGGAAGACTGGCTGCACAATCTGCCGGGTACGCAGGTGGATATTTTACGCCTGGCCGGGCTGGTGGGGCCGGGGCGTCATCCGGGGCGCTTCTTTGCCGGTAAATCCGCGCCGGATGGCCAGCACGGGGTTAATCTTGTGCATCTTGAAGATGTTATCGGCGCAATAGAATTGCTTTTACAGGCTCCGAAAGGGGGGCACATCTATAATATATGTGCGCCTTCGCATCCGCCGCGCAGCACTTTCTACCCGCTGATGGCGCGCCAGCTGGGTCTGGCGCCGCCGGTATTCAGTGAGGTGCAGGGGGAACGCAAAGGCAAAATTATTGATGGCAATCGTATTTGCCATGAACTGGGATTTGAGTATCAGTATCCCGATCCGCTGGTTATGCCCATGGAATAATTGCGCCAGCGGAGGCAATCGCACACCGCAAGGGGGCGAAGATGAAACCGCTGCTGGATGTTCTTGTTATTCTGGATGCGCTGGAAAAAGAGGGGAGCTTTGCCGCCGCCTCGGCGAAGCTCTATAAAACCCCTTCGGCCCTGAGCTATACCGTGCAAAAGCTCGAGAGCGATCTTAATATCCAAATCCTTGACCGCACCGGGCATCGCGCCCGTTTCACCCGTACAGGGCAGATGCTGCTGGAGAAAGGGCGTGACGTGCTGCATACGGTGCGCGAGCTGGAAAAACAGGCCGTCAAACTTCACCAGGGCTGGGAAAATGAGCTGGTGATTGGAGTCGATGATACTTTCCCTTTTTCCCTGCTTACCCCGCTTATAGAGGCGTTCTATCAGCGCCATAGCGTTACGCGTCTGGTGTTTATCAATGGCGTGCTGGGTGGTTCATGGGAGGCCCTGACACAGGGCAGGGCGGATATCATCGTTGGGGCGCTGCATGAGCCTCCTCAGTTGAGTGAATTTGGTTTTGCCCGGCTGGGCGTTCTGGAGCAGATTTTCGCCGTTGCGCCTCATCACCCGCTGGCCAGTGAACCGGAGCCTGTTACCCGACGCGTCATTAAAAACTATCGCGCCATTGTGGTTGGAGACAGTTCTCGCCCCGAGTGCGGTATTTCATCGCAACTGCTGGATGAGCAAGAAGCCATTACCGTTTTTGATTTTAAAACCAAGCTGGAACTGCAAATAAGCGGCCTGGGGTGCGGTTACCTTCCCCGTTATTTAGCGCAGCGGTTTATTGACAGCGGAGCGCTGGTGGAAAAACAGGTTTTAGCGCAGAGCAGTAACGAATCGGTGTGGGTGGGCTGGAATGAACAAACCGCCGGGCTTGCCAGCGCCTGGTGGCGAGACGAAATTTTAGCAAATAGTGCTATCGCGACAGTTTACACTCAGGCAGATGATGGGAAATCAACCAGTTAGTAAAATAAATTTATGGGCAGGTTTCTCAATGTATTGCCTTTTGTATCTGGAATAGGGCAAAATGCCGCCGCTGCAAACAAATGAATAATCGACGATATAAAAGGCGTCGGTTATTTTTTTTTGCATGTACGAAACGAAACTAAAAACCAAGAGGCCGGGCTTCGTACCGGATAGATATTTACTAAAATCCGACAGTTGTTGTCGCTGAGGAAGAAAGAAATGGGGCAATTTTTCGCTTACGTGGCGGTTATCACCGTAAAGGAGAATAACTATGTCGCATAACGCAACTCCAAACACCTCTCGCGTGGAATTACGTAAAACGCTTACGTTGATTCCGGTTGTTATGATGGGCCTTGCCTATATGCAACCGATGACGCTGTTCGATACATTCGGTATCGTATCAGGCCTTACTGACGGTCACGTTGCAACGGCGTACGCCTTTGCGCTGGTCGCCATCCTCTTTACAGCGCTGAGCTACGGTAAACTGGTTCGCCGTTTCCCGTCCGCAGGCTCTGCGTACACCTATGCTCAGAAATCCATTAGCCCGGCGGTTGGCTTTATGGTGGGCTGGTCATCACTGCTGGACTACCTGTTCATGCCGATGATCAACATTCTGTTGGCAAAAATTTACTTCGAAGCGCTGGTGCCTACCGTGCCGTCGTGGATCTTCGTTGTGGCGCTGGTGGCCTTTATGACCATCTCTAACCTGCGCAGCATCAAGACCGTGGCTAACTTCAACACCCTGATTGTGATCCTTCAGATGGGGATTGTTGCGGTTATCGTTGGGCTGATCATCTACGGCGTTTCCCACGGGGAAGGCGCAGGTACGCTGACCAGCACCCGTCCGTTCTGGTCTGAAGGTGCGCATGTTGTGCCGATGATCACCGGCGCGACTATCCTGTGCTTCTCGTTCCTGGGCTTCGACGGTATCTCTTCTCTGTCTGAAGAGACCAAAGACGCTGAGCGCGTGATCCCGAAAGCGATTTTCCTGACCGCGCTGATTGGCGGCCTGATCTTCATCGGTGCGTCTTACTTCTTACAGCTGTACTTCCCGGATATCTCTCGCTTTAAAGATCCGGATGCATCACAGCCTGAAATTATGCTGTACGTGGCGGGTAAAACCTTCCAGTGGGGCGTGCTGATCTTCTCCAGCGTCACCGTACTGGCTTCCGGTATGGCAGCGCATGCGGGCGTTTCTCGTCTGATGTACGTGATGGGCCGTGACGGTGTGTTCCCAACTCGCTTCTTCGGTTACGTGCATCCTAAATGGCGTACCCCGGCATGGAACGTGCTGCTGGTGGGCGCGATTGCGCTGCTGGCGATTAAATTCGACCTGGTAACGGCCACTGCGCTGATTAACTTTGGTGCGCTGGTGGCGTTCACCTTCGTTAACCTCTCCGTGATTTCGCAGTTCTGGATCCGTGAGAAGCGCAACAAGACGCTGAAGGACCACATCAACTATCTGGTGCTGCCAGTGTGTGGTGCCCTGACGGTGGGTGCGCTGTGGATTAACCTGGAAGAGAGCTCAATGGTTCTGGGTCTGATCTGGGGTGCAATCGGTCTGATTTACCTGGCTTGCGTGACCAGAAGCTTCCGCAACCCGGTTCCTCAGTACGAAGACGTCGCGTAAGACCGTGTCGGGTGGCGGCTACGCTCAACCCGACCTACAGTTTCGCAGGCCGGGTAAGCGTTAGCGCCACCCGGCAAAAAAAAGCCGGAGACATCGCCTCCGGCTTTTTTGTACCCGTTACTCAGACAATCTCTTGCGCGTACTGGTACAACGCTTTCAGCAGCGCCTGTTTCTCGGCATTCCCTTCATACTGACCGTAAAGCATCTCCAGCTCTTGTGCGTAGCTGTTGAGAAACTCCGGCGTAAACACGTTGCGCCGATGCTGTAACCAGCGCTCCTGCTCTGCTTCATCCAGCGTGCCGGGATAGTTACGCGCGCGATAATTAAACATCAGCTTCTCGATACGCTTATCTGCGAAGGTGATATCCAGCGCGGGCAGGTTACGCGGGTCGGTTTGCAGTACGATGTTCATCGCCGCGCGATCGGCATCGCTGAAGAAACCGTTATAAAGCTGCGCATCCACATTTTCCGACGGCACGAACGGCTCTGCTTCGGCAAAAATGGCGACGACTTTCTCCCGCACCTGCGGGTTGTCGCGCAGCACTTTCAGGTTGTCGAGGCAGTGCTGACGGTTAATCCCCAGCCGGTCGGCGTCTTCCGGGCGCAGCGTATTGGCCTGCGCCAGTACCGGGCACTTGTTGATATGCACCAGTTTCACCGGTACAGCGGGCAGGTCACCCAGCGCATCTTTCGGCGTATAGAGCCGATCACGTAAGGTGTCGCTGTCGAACTCAAGCAGCGGCGAAATATCCCCGGCGAGATCCACCATGATGACGGCGTTACGGTTGTCCGGATGCCAGGCAAGCGGCGCCACCCAGCTTGTGTTCCCGCGCCACGCACCGAACATCCCTGAAATATGCACCAGCGGTTTCATCTGCGGGACATCAATCAGCGTCATCAGCTTCTGCTTGCTGCGATGGCTCAACAGATACTCAAACAGGCGCGGCTGCGCGGTTTTGACGAGTTTCGCCATAGCGATGGTCGCGTAGACGTCTGCCATCGCGTCGTGGGCGTTGCTGTGCTCGATGCCGTTGGCCCGCGTCAGGTGCTCGAGCCTGAAGCTCGGCAAGCCGTCCTCATTCTCTGGCCAGTGGATCCCCTCCGGGCGCAGCGCATAGCAGGCGCGCATGATATCCAGCAAATCCCAGCGTGAATTACGGTTCTGCCAGCTCCAGGCATACGGATCGTAGAAGTTGCGGTAAAAGATATTGCGCGTCACTTCATCGTCAAAACGGATGTTGTTGTAACCCACCACGCAGGTATTGGACACCGTAAACAGATCGTGGATGCGACGGGCAAATTCTGCTTCGCTAACGCCTTTATCCCGCGCTTCCTGAGGCGTGATGCCTGTCACCATTACCGCGCCTGGCTGCGGCAGGTAATCATCGGCGGGCTTGCAGTAAAACACTTCGGGTTCCCCGATGATGTTAAATTCGTCATCGGTACGGATAGCCGCAAACTGCGCCGGTCGGTCCAGCGCCGGATGGGTGCCAAAGGTTTCGTAATCGTGGAACAAAAAAGTCGGGCGCGCAGCAGAGTCAGACACCAGTAATCTCATCCTGTTAAAAATTGACGTCTCTATGGTAAACGATTGGGGTGAGCAGTCCGAATAAAAAGCACGGTCAGGCAAGAAATTTGCGAGATTTGTTCCGAAAAAATCTGCGCGCTGTCACATTTTTTTGCAATTAAGGCAGGTAACGACATCAGAACTCCCGTAAAAAGGTCATCGATTTTTACTGACCTGAGGATATGCCGTTGAAACGCCGTCTGTTTATTGCTGTTTCTTTACTCGCTTCGAGTATTTCATCCGCGCTGGCTGCCGAGCCGCTGGATTTTTCACCTCAGCCGCCTGCCATCCAGGCAGGCTCCTGGGTATTGATGGATTACACCACGGGTCAAATCTTAACGGCGGGCAACGAACATCAGCAGCGCAATCCGGCGAGCCTGACCAAACTGATGACGGGGTACGTTGTCGACCGCGCCATTGATAGCCACCGTATCAGTCCGGATGACATTGTGACGGTCGGACGTGACGCCTGGGCAAAAGGCAATCCGGTCTTTGACGGTTCGTCACTGATGTTTCTGAAGGAGGGCGATCGGGTTTCCGTACGCGATCTCAGCCGCGGCCTGATTGTTGATTCCGGCAATGACGCCTGCGTGGCGCTGGCGGATCACGTGGCGGGCGGTCAGCCACAGTTCGTCAGGATGATGAATGACTACGTTGAAAAGCTGAACCTTCGCGATACCCATTTCGAAACTGTACACGGGCTGGATGCACCGGGTCAGCACAGCTCCGCTTACGATCTCGCCGTGCTTTCCCGCGCCATCATCCACGGTGAGCCTGAGTTCTACCATATGTATAGCGAAAAGAGTCTGACCTGGAACGGCATCACCCAGCAGAACCGCAACGGCCTGCTGTGGGATAAGACCATGAACGTGGATGGCCTGAAAACGGGACACACGTCGGGCGCGGGCTTTAACCTGATTGCCTCCGCGGTGGACGGTCAGCGTCGACTGATTGCGGTGGTGATGGGGGCAGACAGCCCGAAAGGACGTGAAGATCAGGCGCGCAAGCTGTTGCACTGGGGACAGCAAAATTTCGATACGGTGCAGATCCTGCATAACGGCAAAAAAGTAGGTAGCGAACGCATCTGGTACGGCGATAAAGAGCAGATCGCGCTGGGCACCGATCAGGACTTCTGGCTGGCATTACCCAAAACGGAAGTGCCGAACATCAAAGCGAAATACGTGATGGATAAAAAAGAGCTGGAAGCGCCGATCGCCGCGCATCAGCGGGTAGGGGAGATCCAGCTTTACGATCGTGACAAGGTGGTGGCGCACTGGCCGCTGGTTACGCTGGAACGCGTTGAAAAGGGCGGCCTTTTTTCCCGCCTCGGCGATTATCTGCATCATAAACTCTAACTTTTCGGGCAGACTGGCAGTGTTGCGAGTCTGCTCACATAATAAATACTCCTGGTTTGCCGATAATCTCGATTCTGCTTTACAGTGTATATATATGGGTCTTCCCCGATCATGGTGGGAAGGCTCAGAACGCCATATTCAGCTTTCCGTAG